>CAXTVD010000093.1:0-7805 GCA_964247575.1 uncultured Lichenihabitans sp. | reverse complement strand
GGTCTAATCTGCCGGACCGCACCGAAAGGCTGAGCGGGATCAGGCCTGCAGTCGCTCGACGATCCCGCCGGCCTCGGCCTCGCGATCCGCTTCCAGGGCCGTCAGTTCGACAAGCGCGTCGGCGGTCTCTTCGGGGTCGAGGAGGCGAACGTAGCGGACGCCGGTGAAGAAGAGGATCTGAGCGTCCTCGGGACCGGTTGAACGCTCCGTCCGTCCGGTTCGGTCAGGCTTGAAAGAAACCACGTTCGACATACGACAACTCCCCGCGACAGATGGCCGATTGCCGGCGAGATGCGGCGCAGGAGTTCATTACGGCGGCCGAAGGTTAATGTTGCGTCAATGAACAAGGGCTAATCTGGGCAACCAGAGTAAGACGTTGTTCATGAGGCATTTGCGTATGCATGGCTCCGACGACCTTCCGGTCGCGCTCGCTCGCCTCGTCGCCCTGGGCCAGTCGCCCGATGTCAACATCCGTCCGGTGCTGCTGCGGGTGGTCGTCGACCTGTTCGTCAACAAGCCGCACCACGCGCCGGACGACATCCGCCAGTTCGAGACGATCGTCTCGCATCTGCTCGACCATGCGGAACTTGATACGCGGGTCATCGTGGCCGCAAAGCTCTCCGGCCATCCGCTGACCCCGCGCGCCCTGATCGAGCGCTTCCGCGCCGACGATCCGGCGGTTGCATTGAACGCCTACGCGGCCGCGCCGCTCGACGGTTCGACCCTGCTCGCCGGCGCCACCTGGGGCAACGCGGAGCTTGCGACAGCCATTGCGGGCCGTCCCGATCTCACGAGCGAGCTGGTCGCGGCACTCGCCGCCCGCCCGGAAGACGAGGTCGTGCACGCTCTGGCCGCAAACCTTGCGATCACGCTGGAGCGGACGACCTTCCAGAAGCTCGTCCGCCGGGCCCGACAGGACGACCGGCTGGCGAGCTTTCTGATCGAGCGGTCGGCCGACCCGATCGATTACGCACCGCTCTTCCCGCTCGCCCGCACCCAGCAGCGGCAGGCCGTGATCGAGGCCGCGCGGCGGCTGGAGATGGGCAAGCGGCAATGGGGGCGTCTGGACGGGGCGACGGCCGCGACCCTGGCGCGCCTCGATCGCATGGTCCTGTCGGGCGAGCGGGAGAATTTCGAGAGTGCGCTCGGCCTGACCCTCGGGATCGACCCGGCGACGATGAGCGCCCTCCTGCAGGACGACGGCGGTGAGATCATGGCGCTCGCTTTGGCGGCGGCCGGCGCATCGGAGGACCTTGCGGCGCGGACCTTCATTCTGGGCGATCCGCGGATCGGCCATTCGGTCGAGCGCGTCCGGGCGCTGACGCAGATCGTGGCGACCGTGTCGGCCCAGGCGGCTCGCCGCCTGATCGGGGCCATGACGGCCGCGCCTGCCGAGACAACGATCCGCCGGTCGCAAAAAGCCAAGGCCGCGAGCGCCGCGGCGTCGCGCCGGGCCGACCTCCCGGTGGACATGCAGCCGGCGCGCCGCGAGACGCCCGTCCTGCCCGTGCTGCCCGCCCGCCGCCTGGGGTGAGCACGGCCAGCCGTCAGGCGAGGTCGAGGAAACTGCGGCCGGCGCGGTCCTCGACCTCGAGGACCCACAAATCGGGGTCGAACGCGACTTCCGAGCGCAGCCGCTGCTCGATCGTGGCCGCGTCCAGCGTCTCGGGGGCGTGCGCCCGCGCGAAGCGTCGCTCGGTCTCGCCCGCGTCGAAGGCCGCCTGCGGCGCCGGCCCGTAGAGCGTCGCCGAGCCGTCGAGCCGATCGACCTTGATGAAGATCGCCCCGGCCTCGGGCGAGCCGCGCCGACGCAGGACGGCGACGACTCCCTCGCTCGCGCAGCGCCGAAGATAGGCGGAGGCCCAGAAATCGGACCGGAGGCGCGCGGACATCGGTCGCCCCGCCCGGTCTACTCCGCGGCCGCGCGGGGCCTGCCCTGGGACAAGGTCGCGGCAGGCGGAAGCACAGCCTTTGCAATGTGTCCCTCGCCCTTGCGGGCCGGATCCGTCGTGCCGGCGAGAAGGCGGGCGATCTGATCGCCGCCCTTGGCGGGCTTGGCCGCCTCGTGGGCGCGCTGGAGCAGCCGGTGCGCGGCCGCGTGAGGAGCCGGTGCGGCCGATGCCGCGGGCGTCCCGAGGCCCACGGCAGGAGCCTCCGCAGCGAGCGGAGCGACAGGAGGGCTCGCCGATGCCGGGGCGGGCGCCGGGAGGCGCGCGACGGCCGGCTTCGCTTCGTCGGGGCCAGGAACCGGCATGCGGGGCGGCGGGGCCGATCCGAACAGCGGCGCGGGGTGATGCCCCTTCTGAAACAGCACGGCGTTGCACACGATGCCCACCATGATGGCGGTGAAGCCGGCGCTCGCGACGACCAGGGTCGCCCGGGAACGGAGGCGGCGGACGGTCGCCAGGACGGAACGCGCGCCTGTCTTCGGCTTGGTCTTGGCGCCGGACGGTCCCGCTTTGCGCGGGCGCACGGCATCGAGGGTCGACAGCCCGCTCAACGTTGCTTCACGCAATTTTCTGCACCTTCGGCTTGTCGGTCACGATCGGAGGACGGCTGTAGCGCGGAATGACGTCGATCCGGGCGGAGCCGGAGGAGGAGGCCACGGACCGGCAGTCGAGAGGCAGTTGCACGACGACGCGGGTTCCTTCGCCGAGGGCGCTCTCGACCGCGATGCTTCCGCCATGCAGCCCGACCAGACCGCGCACGACGGACAGGCCGAGCCCGGTGCCCTCGTAGGGCTTGTCGTAGCCGGACTGGCCCTGGAAAAAGGCATCACCGAGGCGTCCCAGGTCGCGCGGCGAGATCCCGATGCCGGTATCGGCGACGGTGACCAGGACGGAGTTGCCGTGCGGCCGCGCCCCGATCGTCACCTGGCCGCCGCGCGGCGTGAACTTGAGGGCGTTCGACAGCAGATTGATGACGATCTGCTTGCACGCGCGCTTGTCGCCGACGATGTCGGCCAGCGTCGGATCGAGACGGGACTGGATGTCGATGCCGGCCTGCTCGGCCTTCAGGCCGACCATCTCGCAACAGGAGGCGATCAGCCCCGCCAGGCCGAAGGGCTCCGGATTGATCTCGAACCGGCCCGCCTCGATCTTCGACATGTCGAGCAGGCTGTTGACGACGGACAGGAGGTGGTGACCGCTCGTCGTGATGATCGAGGCATATTCGCGCTGCTTGGCCGGCTCCCGCGGGCTGAACTCCTCGCTCGACAGCATCTCGGAAAAGCCGATGATCGCGTTCAGCGGCGTGCGCAGTTCATGGCTCACATTGGCGAGGAAGCTGTCCTTCCACGCGCTTGCGCGCTCGGCCTCCTCCCTGGCCCGCTCCATCGCGATCTCGTGCTGCTTCTGCGCGGAGATGTCCCGGACAAGCGCGAGAACGGTGCCCCGGGCTCCGGCGGCGAGGCCGTCCTGCCGGGCGCCCTGCTCACAGCGGCGCGCACGCACCTCGATCCAGGCGAAGGCCGGCGGCTCGACGCGGCCCTCGACCGCCTCGCCACCGATCTTGAAGCGCAGCCGCGCACAGGCGTTGTTCCCGCTTTCGGCGGCATCGCTGAACATCTTGAGAAAGGCAGGCCGGTCGGCGACATGCACCCGCTCGAAGAAGCCCCGCCCGAGCAGGCTCCGCGGGCTGGTGCCGAACATCGGCTCGGCGTGCCGGCTGGCCGACAGGACGCCGGCGGACCGGTCGTAATGCAGGATGAGGTCGCCGGTGGCCGCGGCGAGCACCTCGTAGCGCTGGTCGCCTGCCGCCTGCCGACGCTGGAGCTCGGTCCGCCGGGCGACGCTGGCCAGGAGGAGGCCTCCCGCATAGACGAGAGCGGGCCCGACGACCAAGGCGTCCAACGCATGCGACGGGGCTGTGAAGCTGGCAAGGCCGAGCAAGGCCGCGGCGCACAGGACGAGCCCGCCCGCCGCGGCGATCCGCAGGCTCGTTCCGACCAAAGCATGGTCGTCCCGCGAGGCCGCCTGGAGCGGCAGCAGCAGGAGCAGGAGGACGCCTCCGCCGCCGGAAAGACCGCCGCCCAGCGTCGTCGTGAGCGCGAAACCGGCCCAGCCAAGGAGGCACGCCCGTTCCGCCGGCACCAGGCGGCCGGTGCGGGACACATAGGCCGAGGCGCCCAGCGGGATGGTGAGCCACGCGGCGGCGCAGGCTTCCCACGCGGCGGGAACGTGGCCGCCGGCCAGCGCGAGCGGGGCGACGGCGAGGGCGAGGGCGAACATGCCGAGATGCATCGCCAGGAAAGCCCGATGACGCGCGTTCACCGCCTCGGAAACCCGAGCGTCGGCATGAACAAGCCGGCCGATATGCTCAACGACACTCGTGAGAACGATCACGCAAAACTCCGCGGGCATCGCTCAACCGACAATGCATCTCGCTCTTCACTGTCGCAGGCCGCTCTTAAATGAACGCTAAGCGCCGGGAAGGCCGGGCGCAGCTCGCCGACGGAAGCGGCCGGAGGCCCGAAACCGGCCGGCATGGTTAACTTCACCTTCCGGCAATCACGACGATTGAAGACGAAGGTTTGAGCCGATCTTCGGGCGGCGGCGCTACGTTCCTCGACCGTGAGCCGCGCGATGCGGTTCGGAGGAGCACACGGTCCATGTTCTTTCTCCTGCGCTCGGCGTGCTGCATTGCGCTGGTCGTTTCGGCCCTGCCCGACCGTGGCGCGCCATCCCCGCGATCCATGACGCCCCGTCTCGCCTCGACAGCGCTGACCGGCGTTGCGCATCTGTGCCAGGCGGCCCCGACCCGCTGCTCTCGCCTGCTGGCGGCCGGCCTGCAGGCCGGCTCGGCCGAGGCCTTCGCGGCCCTCGCCAGCCAGGGCAGCGCAGGATCGTCGCGCGACACGCTCTCGGATGCCGACCGGCGACCCGCCTGGACCGGACCAGTCATCGTCGCCGCGGACTGACCGGCGGGCGCGACTCCATCGCCCGCCGGTCCGCTTTCTCCGCGGTCCGGCGTCCTGTAGGGTCGGCACATGCCGACCATCGACGAGATCGAACAGAACTTCGCCTTCCTCGACGACTGGGAGGAGCGCTACCGCTACGTGATCGAGCTCGGCCGCGAACTCGATCCGCTTCCGGCGGGAGCGCATTCGGAGGCCAATCGGGTCAAGGGATGTGCCAGCCAGGTTTGGCTTGAGACAGACGTTCTGGACGACGGCCCCGATCCCCACCTCGCCTTCAAGGGCGACAGCGACGCGCATATCGTCAAGGGGCTCATCACGATCATGCTGGCGCTCTACTCCGGCCGGAACGCCAGCCAGATTGTCGAAACGGATGCGGCGGCGACACTGAAGCGCCTCGGACTCGACTCCCACCTCACGCCGCAACGGTCCAACGGGGTGAAGGCGATGGTGGAACGCATCAGGCGCGATGCCCATTCGGCCCTCGCGACCGACGGGACGTCCTGAGCGGCCGTCCAGCCTTGCCGCTGCACGGCCGCGGACTTACCTCACGCCCAAAGGAGCGTCGCATGTCCGACACGAAACCGAGCAAGGTCGTCAAAGCGGATGCGGAATGGCGGGCCGAGCTGACGCCGGAACAGTACAGGGTGACGCGCCAGCACGGGACCGAGCGGGCCTTCACAGGACCGTATCAGACCGTGAAGGAGCCCGGGACCTTCGCCTGCGTGTGTTGCGGCGCGCCGCTGTTCCGCACGGAAGCCAAGTTCGACTCGGGAACGGGCTGGCCGAGCTTCTCGGCGCCGATTGCACCGGACGCCGTGGACGAGCATGCGGATCGCTCGTTCCTGATGACGCGGACCGAGGTGCGTTGCGCAACCTGCGACGGCCATCTCGGGCATGTCTTCCCCGACGGTCCGCGGCCGACGGGCCTGCGCTACTGCATGAATGGGACGGCGCTGCATTTCGTCCGGGATCCGGCCTGACGGAAGGACCTTGTCGATGCCCGCCTTGTTCCCCGCCGTCACCGCACCCGAGGCCGTCGAGCGCCGCACGAGCCTGACTGTCGCGCACGGGGTCGAGATCGACGATCCCTACGCCTGGCTGCGCGCCGGCAACTGGCAGGAGGTCCTGCGCGACCCGGCCGCCCTCGACCCGGCGATCCGCGCCGTGCTCGATCGCGAGAACGCCTATGCCGAGGCCGTGCTCGGGCCGACGCGGAACTTGCAGGCGACCCTCAAGCGGGAGATGCGGGGCCGCATCGACGAGGAGGACAGCGATGTGCCCCTGTCCGACGGACCCTACGACTACTACCGGCGCTACCGCGAGAATGGCCAGCACGAGATCGTGTGTCGCCAACCTCGCGGCGGCGGCGATGAAGCCGTCCTCCTCGACGGCGATGCCTTGGCCGAGGGGCGGGCCTTCTTCGATCTCGGCGCCTCCGAGCAGAGCCCCGATCACCGGCTCTTGGCCTGGAGCGTCGACGACAAGGGGTCCGAGCTCTACGCCATCGCCATCCGCGACCTCGCCTCCGGCCAGGACCTGCCTGACCGCGTGCAGGAGGCGGAAGGCTCGGTCGTCTGGTTCGGCGATTCCCGTGCCTTCCTCTATGTCCGCGTGGACGACAACCACCGCGCCAGCCGCGTCTATCGCCATCGCCTCGGCACCAGCGCGGAGGCTGACGACCTGGTCTACGACGAGCCGGACCCCGGCTGGTTCGTCTCGATCGGCCGCATGCGGACGGGCGACTTTGCGGCCATATCGGTGCACGGCCATGATGCCAGCGAGATCCATCTCGTCGATCTCAGGCGGGATGACGGCCAGCCCCGCTGCGTCGCCCCGCGCGAACCGGGCCTTCGCTACGGCGTCGACCAGCTGGGAGACCGGCTGTTCATCCGCACCAACGCGGACGGCGCGGAGGATTTCAAGGTCGTCGAAGCGCCGCTCGGCTCGACGGATCGCTCGGCCTGGGTCGATCTCATTCCCCACCGGCAGGGGCGCCTCATCCTCAGGGTCGAGGTGTTCCAGAACTTCTTGGTCCGTCTCGAGCGGGAGGACGGGCTGCCGCGCCTGCTGATCCGCACCCTTGCCCAAGGCGAGGAACATGCGATCGGCTTCGACGAGGAGGCTTATCATCTCGGGCTCGAAGCCACGCTCGAATCTGCCAGCGACCTGCTGCGCTTTTCCTACTCCTCGATGACCACGCCGGGGGAGATCTTCGACTACGACATGGCGGCGCGGACACGCGTGCTGCGCAAGCGCCGGCATGTCCCCTCCGGTCACGATCCCGCCGACTATGTCACGCGCCGCGTCTTCGCCCCGGCCGAGGACGGGGCCCGCGTGCCGGTGTCGTTGCTGTATCGACGGGACACGCCGCTCGACGGGACGGCGCCGCTGCTGCTGTACGGTTACGGCGCCTACGGACACGCCATTCCGGCCGCCTTCGGTTCGAACCGCCTGTCCCTCGTCGATCGCGGCTTCATCTTCGCGATCGCCCATGTCCGGGGCGGCACGGACAAGGGCTGGGCCTGGTACACCGACGGCAAGCTCGACCGGAAAAGCAACACCTTCACCGACTTCGTGGCCGCGGGGCGCTACCTGGCCGCCGAACGGTTCACCGCGACGGCGCGCATCGTGGCGCAGGGCGGCAGCGCCGGCGGCATGCTGATGGGTGCGGTCGCCAATCTGGCGCCCGACCTCTTTGCGGGGGTCATCGCCGATGTTCCTTTCGTCGACGTGCTCAACACCATGCTGGACGCGGAACTCCCGCTGACCCCGCCCGAATGGCTGGAATGGGGCAACCCGATCCTCGACCGGGAGGCGTTCGACCGCCTGAGGCCCTACTCGCCCTACGAGAACGTGCAGGCGCGGGCCTATCCGCCGATCCTGGCGA
>CAXTVD010000092.1:4116-13197 GCA_964247575.1 uncultured Lichenihabitans sp. | reverse complement strand
GCAAGATCGAGCGCTTCCTGAGCCAGCCCTTCCACGTGGCCGAGATCTTCACCGGTTCGCCCGGCAAGCTCGTTTCGCTGGCCGATACGATCAAGGGCTTCAAGGGCCTGGTCGAAGGCAAGTACGACCACCTGCCCGAGGCGGCCTTCTACATGGTTGGCACGATCGACGAAGCGGTCGAGAAGGCCGGGCGCCTCGCCAAGGCGGCCTGATCGCGACTGCGGGCCGGGGCCGTGCGACGGCTCCGGCGGGACCTCCGCCCAGCTAGGATGATGTGATGGCGACCTTCACCTTCGAACTCGTGTCTCCCGAGCGGCTGCTGTTCGCGGGCGACGTCGAGTCCGTCGTGGTGCCGGGTACCGAGGGCGAGTTCACCGTCCTGAAGGACCATGCGCCGCTCATGTCGACGCTCAAGCCGGGCATCGTGACGATCGAGGAGACGGGGGCCAAGCGCTCGCAACTCTTCGTGCGCGGCGGCTTTGCCGACGTGAACCCGGCCGGGCTGACGATCCTGGCGGAAACGGCCGTGCCGCTCGCCGAACTCGACGGAGCCAAGCTCGACGCGGAGATCAAGGATGCGGGCGAGGATCTCGCTGATGCGTCCGGCGACGAGCCGCGCCGCCGCGCTCAGGAGAAGCTCGATCAGCTCCGCGAGCTGCGCGCTGCCATCGCGGTCTGAGACCGCTCGCCTCTCTTCTCTCCCATCCGGTCGACCTCGCCGTCGCAGTGCTCTGCGGCGGCTTTTTCTTTGCCATCATGCGACGCGTCCTCCGCTCCATGACCGGGCGGTCCTTCCCAATGGCGAGGCAATCGGCCACTCTCGCGTCGGGGATGCAGGGTCCTCCGTCGGCGCAGGGCAGGAGATCGGCATTGGCCATCACGCGACAGGTGATCACCTCGCTCAATCGCGACGGCACCGACATGCTGGGCAGCAAGAGCATTGCGGTCCGGATCGTCGACGAAAGCATCGTGTCGGGGTCGCTGCTCACCGTCGAGAGCAACCATTTCTGCGTCCTGAAATCCCGGGGCGCCGTCCTCAATGTCTATGAGACGGGGCAATATTCCCTCACCACGCCCGACAAGCCGATCCTCGGCTCCGTGGTCCAGGGCTTCTTCGGCGGGGCATCGCCGTGGGCGTATGAGGTGATCTACGTCAACCGGGCGAAGCTGCTGGTGCGCAACCAGGGCATCGCGACCAGCTCCGAAATGGCGGAGATGGCCTACCAGGTCGACTACTACGTGCATGTCGACACCAAGGAGGGCGCCCTCGACCTCACCACGCACATGCCCTTCGACGGCTTCACCATCAACACGGCCGAGATCGCCGACTATGCCGGACCGGCGATCGAACAGGCGATCAACCAGGTCGTCCAGGTCACCAAGATGGAGAACATCAACGAACACATCCAGGAGATCCGGGAAGGGGTGAAGGTGCATCTCACCGACTTTCTTCGGGTCTACGGGGTGATGCTGAACGACCTCAAGATCCTGATCCTGCCCAAGGACGAGAGGATGCGCGAGCTCATCTCGCTGCAGGCCATCGGCCTGTCGCCGATCGAGGCGGTCCGCTACTACCTGGCCCTGCGCATGGCGGAGAAGGGGCTCGTCTCCGCACCGAACGCGGCGGCCGGCCTGCCGTTCCACATTGGCGGCGAGCCCACGGGCTTCTACCCCCTCGGCAACGCGACCGGACTCGGCGGCTCGAAGTGATCGTCATTCCGTCCTTCTACGAGACGGACGCGCTCGAACGGCTGGCGATCAATCTCTTCTACGGCTGGGGCTACAATTTCTATCGCCTCGAAAACCAGCTGCGCGCCGACGACCTCCTTGTCCGCAGCAAGGTCGGCTGGCTGCTGGGGTCGGCGCGCCGCAGCGTCGAAGAGGCCCAGAGCACGTTTCGACGCGAGTTCCTGCCGCCTCCCTCGCGGCAGAAGCCGCGGCACGAACCAGACGCCCTCGCCGGGGCGCAGCAGCTGGAGCGGCTGTCGGCGGCGATCGGCGCCCTGTCGAGTCAGGTCCAGGCCCAGCCCGTACCCGAAAACGATCGCATGCTGCAGCGGCATCGCGAGGAGGCGGCGACCCTCAAGGGCCTGCTCGCCTGCGATCAACGCCTTGTCGGGCAGGCCGAACTCCTCCGGTCCTTGCTGGATGGGAAGTCCGGGTCCTGGATGATCGAGCAGGCCGGAGGGATCGGAGAGGGGCTCGTCGCCCTGGACCAGACCCTCCGGGATCGTCAGCAGGTCCTGCTGGTCTGACCGGCCAACTGCCCGCACGAGTAAGCTGAACGGTGCAGCCGTTCAGGCCGCGGCGAAACGCCCGAATGCCTGAACCACGCGCTCGTAGCTGGCGCGCTTGTGCGGCATCACCTTCGCCGGCAGGCTCGCCAGGGGCAGCCAGCTCCAGTCGTAGAACTCCGGCCGCACACCGCCCACCGGATCGGTGACGTTGATCGCGGCGTCCTCGCCCGTGAAGCGGAACGCCACCCACTTCTGCGTCTGCCCGCGATAGGCACACAGGTGGTGCCAGGGCCCTGCATAGGGCGGAAACTCGTAGGACCACCACTCGTCGGTCGCCGCGAGGAAATCGGCGTCGGCGATGCTCGTCTCCTCCTGAAGCTCCCGCCGCGCCGCCGCGACGAGGTCCTCGCCCGGATCGATGCCGCCCTGGGGCAACTGCCACTCGAAGCCCGGCAAGACCGTCTCGGGACCATCGCCGTGGCTGGCGCCCGTGAAGACGAGCCCTGCCGCATTGAAGAGGATGATCCCGGCATTGGGCCTGAAAGGGAGCGAGGCGGCGACACTCGGCATGGGCGCTGATCCCGTTGGCTGGATGTGAACGCTCTTGCCGCAAAGCAGCATCTGCTGCAATGCTGCATTGCACACTGCCTCGCGTTTCGGCAGAGGGGCTCCCGTATGGAATTGCCGGACCTTCGCGACTACCACGGGCTGCGCCAGGGTTTCGGCTGGCAGATGCCGGCGCGCTACAATATCGGCGTCGACGTGTGCGACCGCTGGGCACGGCTCGAACCCGATCGGCCGGCGATCCTCGACTGGTCCGGCGACACGCTTGGGGTCGTCAGCTATGGCACCCTGCGGGAGCGCTCGAACCGTCTCGCCAACCTGCTGGTTCGCCACGGTATCCGGCCGGGTGACCGCGTGGCCATCCTGCTGCCGCAGGGGCCCGAGGTCGTGGCCGCGCATGTCGCCATCTACAAGATGGGGGCGGTGGCGCTCCCCATGGCCGCCCTCTTCGGCCCGGACGGGCTCGACTACCGCCTGCGCGACTCCGGTGCCGCGGCCTGCCTGACGGATGCGGCCGGCCTCGCTAAACTGCGCCTGATCGACGATCCGCTGCCGGCCCTGCAGACGATCCTGTCGATCGACGGCGACGACGGCGCTGCAATCGGGCTGCCGGCCGCTCTGTCGCGGGAGAGCACCGCCTTCGAGCCGGCCGCGACCAGCCCCATCGATCCGGCGCTGATGATCTACACATCGGGCACCACGGGTCAGCCGAAGGGCGCGCTGCATGGCCATCGCGTGCTGCTCGGCCACCTGCCGGGTGTCCGCTTCAGCCACGAATTTCTTCCCCAGCCCGGCGACGTCATGTGGACGCCGGCCGATTGGGCCTGGGCGGGCGGCTTGCTGAACGCGCTCCTGCCCAGCCTGCGTTACGGCGTGCCGGTCGTCGCCCGGGCCTGCGAGAAGTTCGATCCTGACGCGGCCTGGGCCCTGATGGAGGAGGCGCGTGTCCGCAACGCCTTCCTGCCGCCCACCGCCCTCCGGTTGCTCGCGACAAGCAAGCCGGGCCGCGCCCGGCCGCAATTGCGGACCGTGACCTCGGCCGGCGAGGCGCTCGGGGCCGAGACCGTGGCCTGGGGGCGCGAAGCGCTCGGGCTCACCATCAACGATGTCTACGGGCAGACCGAGTGCAACTACGTGCTCGCCTCCTGTGCGGCGATCGGCATCGCCAAGCCCGGTGCGATCGGCCGCGCCGTTCCCGGCCACGACGTCGCGGTGATCCGGGCCGACGGCTCGCTTTGCGAGCCCGACGAAGCCGGCGAGATCGCCATCGCCGCGCCCGATCCCGCCATGTTCCTGCGCTACTGGAACAAGCCGAAGGCCACGGCCGACAAGTTCCGTGGCCGCTGGATGGCAACCGGCGATCAGGCCCGGATGGACGCGGACGGCTACGTGACCTTCCTCGGACGCGACGACGACATTATCACCTCGTCCGGCTACCGGATCGGTCCCGCGGAGGTAGAGAACTGCCTGCTCGGCCATCCCGCCGTGGCCGCGGCCGCGGCCGTCGGCAAGCCTGATCCGATGCGCACGGCGATCGTGAAGGCCTTCATCGTGTTACGCGGCGGTTACGATCCTTCGCCGCAGCTTGCAGGCGAGATCCAGACCCATGTCCGCCGCCGGCTGTCCGCGCACGAATACCCGCGCGACATCGCCTTCGTCGATGAACTGCCCACCACGAGTTCGGGCAAGATCATCCGCCGGCTGCTCCGCCAGCGGAGCTGATCGCGGCGGACCTGTCGCGGCCGCCACGTCACAGAAAGCTCTGCGGATCCACGTCGACCGCGACGCTCACATCGCCGCGCGGGCGTGGCGCGGCGCCTATCATGTCCTGCAGCACCGCCTGGATGTCGACCTCGCGCGCGGCCTTGACCAGCAGCCGGAAGCGATGACGGCCCCGCACCATCGCGATGGGCGCCTCCGCCGGTCCGAGCAGCATGAGATCGTCGCCCGCCACCCCGGACCGGTGCCGGGCCTCGACCACGCGGAACCCCGAGAGAGCGAGATCACGCGCGTGAGCCTCGGCGGCGTGCCGGTCCGTGCCGGACACGACAAGCGC
Organism: uncultured Lichenihabitans sp.; assembly: GCA_964247575.1. GTDB lineage: Bacteria > Pseudomonadota > Alphaproteobacteria > Rhizobiales > Beijerinckiaceae > Lichenihabitans. Next base: position 8,340 of record CAXTVD010000092.1, on the reverse strand, counting down.
GGCAAGACGGCCGAAGGGCGGCAGGCCGGCGCCCCGCCGCGCGGCGATCTCGGTCTCATAGAAGCGCTCCGGGCTTCCCGACAGGAGAGCCGCGATGACGGGGTGCTCGGGCTGGTAGGTCTGGATCAGGCCCCGCCCCGGCGCGTCGCCGCGGCCGGCCCGACCCGTCACCTGCTGCAGCACCTGAAAGGTCCGCTCGGCCGCACGGGGATCGCCGTTCGCCAGCCCGACATCGGCGTCGACGACGCCGACCAGCGTCAGCCCGGGGAAATGATGCCCCTTGGCGACGAGCTGCGTGCCGATGACGATGTCGACCTCGCCGGCGGCGATCGCGGCGAGTTCGGCGCGCATGCGGCCGGCCCCGCCCGGGAAGTCGGAGGACAGCATCATCGTGCGCGCAGCGGGGAAGAGCGCCGTCACGTTCTCGGCCAGGCGCTCGATGCCCGGCCCGCAGGCCACGAGCGAGTCGACCGCCCCGCAGTCGGGGCAGGCTGGCGGCCGCGGTTCGCTGTGCCCGCAATGGTGGCACACCAGCGCGCCGCGGAAGCGATGCTCGACCAGCCAGGCCGCGCAGTTCGGGCAGCGGAAGCGATGCCCGCAGCGGCGGCACAAGGTCAGCGGGGCGTAGCCGCGCCGGTTGAGGAACAGCAAGGCCTGCTCGCTGCGAGCGAGCGCTTCGGTCATCGCGTCGAGCAGCGGCGGCGCGATCCACTGGCCGCGCGCCGGCGGACTCACGCGGAGGTCCACGGCCGACAAAGCGGGGAGGTCCCGTCCGCCGTGCCGGCGGGGCAGGCGGACGTGCTGGTATCGCCCGCGCTCGGCATTGACGCGCGTTTCGATGGAGGGGGTTGCGGAGGCAAGGATCACGGCGGCGCCTTCGAGCTGCCCGCGCACCACCGCCATGTCGCGGGCATGATAGGTCACCCCGTCATCCTGCTTGTAGGCCCCCTCGTGCTCTTCATCGACGACGATGAGGCCGAGTTCGCGAAAGGGGAGGAAGAGGCTGGATCGGGCTCCCACCACGACGCGCACCTCGCCGTTGGCGGCACCCGTCCAGACCCGGGCCCGCGTCCGGCCGCCGACCTCCGAATGCCATTCGGCCGGCAGGGCGCCGAAGCGTCCCGTGAACCGCGCCATGAACTGGGCCGTGAGCGCAATCTCGGGCAGCAGGATCAGCACCTGCCTGCCGGCCGTCAGCGCCGCCGCGACCGCCTCGAAATAGACGTCGGTCTTGCCCGAACCGGTGACGCCGTCCAGCAGCGTGACGGCGAAGCGCCCGGCGACCACGCTCTCCCGGAGAGCGCGGGCGGCGTCGGCCTGGACGGGGTCGAGCGGCTTGCCCGGGAGTTGCGGGTCGGGCGCCCGGGCGACCGACTTCGGGGGCAGGTTCTCCCATGCAAGGACGCCATCGGCCACGAGCCCGTCGATCACGCTCGCGCTGCACTGCGCCGCGCCGGCCAGCGGCGCCTTCGCGAGGGGCTCTCGTGCGGCCAGCGTCTCGACGACGCGGCGCCGGGCCGGCGTCCAGCGCGCGGGCTCGGCCCCGGTCCGTCGTAGGCCTTGGCGGACAGGCTCGGGCCCGGCACTGTCCATGGCGCGCAGGGCCATGCGGAGGACCATGCCGCGTGGCATCAGCGTCCACCGCGCCACCCAGTCGATGAAGTCGCGCAGGGGCTGACGCAGCGCCGCATAGGGCAGGCGGCCCGCCACGCTCTTCAGGTTTCCGCCGCCGCCCGGCGCCTCTCCGAGGGCCCACACGACGCCGACGGTGCGCCGCGTCCCCAGAGGGACATCGACGATGTCTCCCGCTTGGAGAGGCAGGTCGGCCGGCACGCGGTAGGAGTAGAGCTGGCCAATGGCGACCGGGATAAGGACCTCGGCCGTGGTCGCTACCGCCGCCAGCGGTTCCGGCTCGGTCCCCGGGAGCGGCTCCGACCCGGCGGTCCCCATTAGAACCGCAGGTTGAACACGCGGTGCGGCACGAGGGCGCCTTCCTCGACAGGACCGAAGGCGACGACAACGCCTCCGCAGGTGGCATAGGCCATGTCGGAGGCCGGCGCATCACGCCCGAGCAGCAGCAGGCTCTGCCCCCGTCGAAGCTGGGCCGCAGCATTGCGATCGACCACCACGCGGGGCAGCGTCTCCAGCCCCGCTTCGACGGATTGCAGAAAGGCGTGCGGGTCGGCTCCGTCCGCTTCCAGCGTCTTCAGGTCGACAGCCTGCGCCTCTCCCATTGGGCCGACCTGGGTGCGACGGAGCGCCGTGACGTGCCCGAAGCAGCCGAGCGCTTCGCCGAGGTCGCGTGCGATCGCCCGGACATAGGTGCCCTTGGTGCAGCGTGCCTCGAAGACCGCCTCGTCCGGAGCGAAGGACGTCATCAGGAGCGAATGGATCGTCACCGGGCGGGGCGGCAGGTCGACGGTCTCGCCGTCGCGCGCCCTGTCATAGGCGCGCTCGCCATTCACCTTGATGGCGGAATAGGCGGGCGGCCGCTGCATGATCGTGCCGGTGAAACGGGGGAGCAGCGCTTCCAGCGTGGCCCGGTCGGGGCGTCGGTCGGAGGTCCGCATCACGGCCCCCTCGGTATCGTCGGTCTCGGTCTGCGCGCCCCACTGGACCTTGAAGCGATAGGCCTTCTCGCCGTCCTGGATGAAGGGAACGGTCTTGGTCGCCTCGCCGAAGGCGATGGGCAGAAGGCCGGAGGCGAGCGGGTCGAGTGTGCCGGCATGGCCGGTCTTCTTGGCGTTGAACAACTGCTTCAGCCGGCTCACGGCGTGGGTCGAGGTCATGCCGACCGGCTTGTCGAAGACCAGCCAGCCGTTCACCTCGTTCCGCTTGGCGGCGCGGAACTGACGCGGGCGCGCAGCGCGACCCTCGAGGGGATCGCTGGTCGGGGCGTCTGGCGTCTCGGGCTGAATCGACAAAGCATGTACTCTGGGTGCTGTTTCGGAAATTGGAGATCGACGAGGATAAGCGGCTCCGGCGTTCCGGTCCGCCCGTCACGGCTCGAAGCACGATCCGTTCAGGCCTGGCCCGACGGCTCGTCCTGTTCGTCGTCGGAGCCGAGTACGGCCAAGTCCCGTTGCACTTCGGGCGAGGCGAGGAGCGCGTCGATCCGTGCGCTCTTCTCGAAGCTCTCGTCGGCGCGGAACCGGATGTCCGGCGCGAACCGGAGATTGACCTGGCGCGCGATGGCGGCCCGGAGCGGCTTGCGCTGCTTGTCGAGTGCGGCCAGCACGGGCTTCATGTCCTTGCCGCCGAGCGGCATGACATAGATCGTCGCCAGCTTCAGGTCCGGCGACATGCGCACCTCCGGCACGGTGATGACGTGGCCGTCGAGAACGGGGTCGTTGAACGCCTCGCGGGAAAGGACCTCCGCCACGACGTGGCGCACCACCTCGCCGACCCGCAGCATGCGCTGCGAAGTCTCGTTCGGCCCGACATGTGTTGGCTTTGCCATGCTTCCTCGAATGTCGAGTGCCGGCAGGCTGGTACTCCAGGCGCTGCAGGACGGCCACCGGGCGGGGCGGCCGGCTACGATCCGGCCGACCCCGCGCGATACACAGGCTTCAGAGGCTGCGGGCCTCGGAGTGGACGATGTAGCACTCGATCACATCGCCAGACCGCATGTCTTGGTAGCTCTCGAAAGCCATGCCGCATTCCTGACCGGACACGACCTCCTTCACCTCGTCCTTGAAGCGCTTGAGGGTGGACAGCTTGCCCTCGTGCACCACGACGTTGTCGCGGATCAGGCGGACCTGCGCGCCACGCTGCACGATGCCGTCCGTCACGCGGCAACCCGCTACCTTGCCGACCTTGGAGATGTTGAACACTTCGAGGATCAAGGCATTGCCGAGCATCTCCTCGCGGAGCGTGGGCGAGAGCATGCCCGACATCGCGGCCTTCACGTCATCCACGAGGTTGTAGATGATGTTGTAGTAGCGAACCTCGATGCCGACCTGCTCGGCCAGCGCCCGCGCTTCCTTGTGGGCGCGTACGTTGAAGCCGAGGATCACCGCACCCGACGCCTCCGCCAGGGTGACATCCGACTCGGTGATGCCGCCGACGCCCGCATGCACGACGCGCGCGCCGACCTCTTCCGTGCCGAGCTTCTCGAGGGTCGCCATGATCGCCTCGACCGAGCCCTGCACGTCGCCCTTGATGACGAGCGGGAATTCCTTGCGGCCGGCCGCCTTGATGTTGCTCATCATGTCGGCCAGCGAG
>CAXTVD010000092.1:0-4106 GCA_964247575.1 uncultured Lichenihabitans sp. | reverse complement strand
TCGCGCTTCTGGCGTTCGCGATACTCCGTGATCTCCCGCGCCCTTGCTTCGGACTCGACCACCGCCACGCGGTCACCCGCGTCCGGAGCGCCCGAGAAGCCCAGCACCTCGACCGGGAGCGACGGGCCGGCAAGGGCGACGGTCTCGCCCTTGTCGTCCAGCAGCGCCCGGACCCGGCCCGATTGCGACCCGGCCACGATGAGGTCGCCGACCTTGAGCGTGCCGCGCTGCACCAGCACGGTGGCCACCGGGCCGCGCCCGCGGTCGAGCCGCGCCTCGATAACGGTCCCCTCGGCGGGGCGGTCGGGGTTGGACGTCAGGTCGAGCAACTCGGCCTGCAGTTCGATCCCCTCGAGCAGCTTGTCGAGGTTGATGTTCTTGGTCGCGGAAACGTCGCCCTCCAGCACGTCGCCGCCCATGATCTCGGTCTGCACGTCGTATTGCAGGAGCTCGGCACGGACCCGCTCGGGCTTGGCGCCGGGCTTGTCGATCTTGTTGATCGCCACGATGATCGGCACGCCAGCGGCCCGGGCGTGGCTGATGGCTTCGGCCGTCTGCGGCATGACGCCGTCGTCGGCCGCGACCACGAGGACCACGATGTCCGTGACCTTGGCGCCGCGCGCCCGCATGGCGGTGAAGGCGGCGTGGCCGGGCGTGTCGATGAAGGTGATCGGCTTGCCGCCCGGCGCCACCACCTGGTAGGCGCCGATATGCTGCGTGATGCCGCCCGCCTCGCCAGACACGACGTTGGCGTGTCGGATCGCGTCGAGCAGCGAGGTCTTGCCGTGGTCGACGTGACCCATGATGGTCACCACGGGCGGACGGGTGACGAGCTTCTCGTCGAGGTCGGGGACGTCGAACAGACCCTCCTCCACGTCGGACTCGGCCACGCGGCGGACGGTGTGCCCCATCTCCTCGGCGATAAGCTGGGCGGTGTCGGCGTCGAGCACGTCCGTGATCTTCACCATCTGCCCCTGCTTCATCAGCAGGCGCACCACATCAACCCCGCGCTCCGACATGCGGTTGGCGAGTTCCTGGATCGTGATGGTCTCGGGCAACGTGATCTCGCGAACGAGCTTTTCCTTCTGCTCCGTGAAGCCCTTCAGCCGCTGCTGACGGCGGCGGAAGGCCGCGACCGACCGCGTGCGATCCTCCTCCTCGGAGGTGGCGGTCGCGAGCGTCAGGCGGCCCCGGCGCTGATCGGCGCCGCGAGCGGGCTTGGGCGCAACCGCAGGCCGCATCGGGGGCATCGCCGGGCGACGCAGCGGCGACATCTCGTCGGCCGCCCGCAGCGGAAGCGCCGACGCGCCGGCCGGGGTGAGGGGCCTGCGCACGCCACCGGGCGCATCCGAGATCTGGCGGCGGCGCGCCTCGTCCTCGGCCTTGCGACGGGCTTCGGCCTCCACCACGCGACGCGCATCCTCTTCGCGCTTGCGCTGCTCGGCGGCTTCCCGCTCCGCCTTCTCGATGACCTCGCGCTCGGCACGGAGAATGGCATCGGCCTCGGCCCGGCGACGGTCCTCCTCCTCGCGCGACCGCGCGCCGACCAGGGCCTGGGCTCGGGCGCTGCGCTCTTCTTCGGTCAGCGTCCGCAGGACAACGCCGGTTTGCGGCCGGCCCGCTCCGGGGGGCCGGGCGGCGGGCTGGCTGCCCGACGGGGCGGGACGGCCCGCGCCCGAGGCAGGCGTGGCCGATCGCGGTGCCACCACGGCCGGTCGAACCGGCGCGGAAGCGGGCCGGATGCCAGGGGCCGGGGACCCGGCACGGGCGGGCGCAGAAACGGAAGCCGATGCCGGACGGGCAGCAGGTGCTGCGGCCGGGCGCAGGGCGGCCGTGGGTGCGGGCCCGGCCGCGACCGGGGCCTGCACGGCAGGCTGCTGAATCGGAGCGGCCGGGGGCGGCGGCGCAACGGCAACGGGCGCCTCGCTCGGAGCCGCCGGAGCCGGAGCCGCAACAGGCGCGGGGGCTTCGGCCGCCGCACGCCGTCGCTCGGCCTCTTCGGACTCCCGGCGCGCGGCCTCCCGGGCCTGATCCTCGCGCTGCCTGATCTCACGGGCCTGCGCGTCGCGCATCTGCGCTTCACGCAGCGCCTCGCGCACCTGGGCCTCCCGCGCAGACGGCTCGCGGGGAACGGGCGGCGCTTCGCGGACCGGCGCGACCGGGGGCGGCGGGGCGACTTCACGGACCGGCGCATCGCCGGGCCCGGAGACCCGGCGCTTCACCTTCTCGACGACGACCTGCTTGGTCCGGCCATGCGAAAAGCTCTGGCGCACGGTTCCCTGCTCAGCCGGCCGCTTCAGCGACAACGTCTTGCTCGGCGTCACGCTCAAGGTCTTTTCGCCAGCGTTATTCGGTTCACTCATCAGTCGTCTGTCCTACGGGCTGAGCCCATCCATCGTGAAGACAACGGACCCTTATCCGCTGACTGAGGCGTCGCGACTCGTCGCATCCGCCTCGAAACTGTCCGGGAGCGATCCACCCATCGATCCAGCCGTTCGGCGCGGATCTGATCCACGGAACCGCGAAAGGCGAGCCGCCCGCTCCAGAAATGCGTCGCTCGCGCCACCGATGAGTAGCGCAGCGTGTATCACATTTGCTCGCCCCAATGCCAAATCCATTTGGTGCGATTCAAACATTTGTACAACGGGGGGCGACGAGGTTTCGCCTGCCGCGCGTCGGGCCGATGCCTCGATTTTGCGGGACCCGTCCGGACTGGCATTGGTCGCGTGGAGCAGGGCGGCGACCTTGCCGTCACCAAGGGCGCCCTGGACCTTGGCCGAGCCGGCCACGACCTGCCCGGCCTTGTTCGCCAAAGCGAGGCTCTGCAGCGCGTCTTTCAGCAGGAGCTCGTCGACCTCGGCCGGAAGGCTGCCGCTCACCCCCACGTCCCGCTTGAACGCGCGTGCAAAGGCCTTGCGTTTGATCGCGGTCTCGACCACCGAGGCCTGGCCCATCAGCCACGCGCCCCGGCCCGGCAAGCGCCGGCGAACGTCGAACATGACGGTGCCGTCCGGCGCCACCACGAAGCGGAGCAACGTCCCGGGATCACCCTTCTGACGCGTGACGATGCAGGTCCGTTCCGGCCCGTTCTCGGTTGGAAGCGTGGCATCGTCCGTCATGTGCGTCCCTTAGCGGAACACCGCCATATGCTCGGGAGCCATGCCGCCATCCGGCTCGATCTCGCCGGGCTCGTCGACGGCCGGTTCCGGCGCCTCGATCCAGCCCGCCAGGACCCGGGCCTCCATGATCATCGACTCGGCATCCTCCCGCGAGAGCTCGAAGCCATCGAGATAACCCGGATGCCGGGTGGACTCGTTGTCCTTGCGCTCCGTCCAGCCCACCAGATCGTCGGTGGCGCAGCCGGCGAAATCCTCGACGGTCAGCACCTCGTTCTCGCCCAGCTTGACCAGCATGGCCGAGGTGATCCCGTTGATCTGCTTGAGCGCGTCGTCCACCCCGAGCTCCCGGCGCTTGCTGTCGAAACCCTCCTCGATCGCGGCGAGATGGTCCCGCGCCCGCGTCTGGATCTCGTTGGCCGTGTCCTCGTCGAAGCCTTCGATCGCGGCGATCTCGCTCGGATCGACGAAGGCGATCTCCTCCACGCTGCGGAAGCCCTCCGAGGCCAGCAGCTGTCCGACGACCTCGTCGACGTCCAGCAGTTCCATGAAGAGATTGGTGCGCGTGACGAACTCCTTCTGCCGCCGCTCCGATTCCTCGGCCTCGGTCAGGATGTCGATGTCCCAGCCCGTCAGCTGCGAGGCGAGGCGCACGTTCTGGCCGCGCCGTCCGATCGCCAGCGACAGCTGGTCGTCCGGCACCACAACCTCGATGCGGGTGGAGTCCTCGTCGAGCACGACTTTGACGACTTCCGCCGGCTGCAGCGCGTTGACGATGAAGGTGGCGGCATCCGCCGACCAGGGAATGATGTCGATCTTCTCGCCCTGCAGCTCGTTCACGACCGCCTGCACGCGCGATCCCCGCATGCCGACGCAGGCGCCGACGGGATCGATCGAGCTGTCGCGCGAGATCACGCCGATCTTGGCGCGCGAGCCGGGATCGCGGGCGACCGCGCGGATCTCGATGACCCCGTCATAGACCTCCGGCAC
>CAXTVD010000091.1:6979-13213 GCA_964247575.1 uncultured Lichenihabitans sp. | reverse complement strand
GACGCCGGGGAGCGCGTAGAAGGCCCGCATGATCGGCTCGGCGTTGCGCAGGTCCTCGATCGTCTCGAACAGCGGCGATACGATGAGATCGGCCACCGCGTCCGCGCCGGGGCCGTCCACCCGGCCCCGCATCAGGCCGAACTCCTTCTGCAGGACGAGCACTTCGAGCAGGTCGCTCACGGTCTCGGTGTGGCTGATGATGTAGTGGCGGATGGCGTCGGCGCCGAAGCGCTCGCGCAAGGTCCGGGCGCTCGCGAAGATGTCGAGTTCGCTCGTGGTCCGTTCCGAATAGGTGAAGAAGGGCAGCCGGAGCGCACGACGGTCGTTCAGGAGACGCAGGAGCAGCGCCTGCTTGGCGTCCTCGCCCAGCGCCGCATAGTCCGCTTCGACGCCGGCTTCGGCGAGCAGCTCAGCCAAGGTTTCCTCGTGCCGGTCCGAGCTCTGGCGGAGGTCGACGGTGGCAAGGTGGAAGCCGAACACCTCGACGGCGCGGACCAGCGGCCCGAGCCGAAGGTCGACGATCGCCCGGCCATGGCGGGCCACAAGGGACTCGGCGACCGTCTGCAGGTCGGCAAGGAGCGCAGCACTCGTCGCATAGGCGGGGGCCGGCCTGCGCGGCGGGAAGGAGGGGTCCGCCCCCGTCAGTGCCGTGAGCGTGGCGGCGGTCCGCGCCCGGATTAGCAGCACCGCGCGACGATAGGGTTCGTCCTCGCGGTGCGGGCTGTCGTCGTGCGAGGCTTCGGCCAGCGCATCGACCTCGGGGCTGCAGCCGACCAGCATGCGGGACATCGAAAGCTCAGCCCCGAGATGCTGCAGCTCTTCGAGGTAGAATTCGAGCGCCGTCTGGCTTTGCCGGTGCAGCGCCACTTCCAGCGTCTCGGCCAAGACATTGGGATTGCCGTCGCGGTCGCCGCCAATCCAGTTGCCCATGCGGAAGAAGGGGGCCACGGGCCGCCCGAGCAGGTGCTCGAGGTGACCGTAGAGCTGCGGGATCGCGCGCAGGAAAGTCGTGCGGTAATAACTCAGGGCGTTCTCGATCTCGTCGCGAACGGTCAGCTTGCGGAAGCGCAGGAGCCGCGTCTGCCAAAGCTGGGTGATGCGGGTGCGGAGCAGGGCCGTGTTGGCGGCGCGGTCCCGTTCATTATACAGGCCGTCGCGCGCCGCGAGCAGTTCGGCGATCGCCAACTCGGTGTCGAGCAGGCTCTTGCGTTGCACCTCGGTGGGATGGGCGGTGAGGACCGGGGACACCCAGCCATGGGCCAGCGTCTCGGCGATGCGGTCCGGGCTGATGCCGGCCTCCGCCAGCCGTTCGAAGGCGCGGGCGAGGGTGCCCTCCTGCGGTCGATCGCTGCCCGCGTGCTCGCGGTCGTAGGCCGCGCGGCGGCGGACGTGGTGGCGATCCTCCGCGATGTTGGTGAGGTGCGAGAAGTAGCTGAAGGCTCGCGCGACCGACACACCCTGGGCCGGCGTCAGGCCGCGCAGAAGCAGTTCCAGCTCATGACCCGCGGACTGATCGCCCATGCGCTGGGCGGCGACCGACAGACGCCGGATGCTTTCCACGAGGTCGAAGACGGCCTCGCCCTCCTGCTCGCGGATGATGTCGCCCAGCATGGAGCCGAGCAGCCGGATGTCATCGATAAGCGGCTGGTCCTTGGCGGAAACGGCGTCCTCAACTTGGCTGAGCGCGGTCACGGGTGCGTTCATGTGTTCGTCTCGCCGGTCACGGATCGGCGACGGCGCGCCGCACTGACGCGGCGACGCCGCCCCGGCGGACAGAGTGCAAATGTCGTGCCCTGCAACCGCCGTGAAACACCCGCCGGGGGAGGGTCCACCAGGTTCGACGAGGGTCAGCGGCTGGGGTGTTCAGCGAAGGGTCCGCGGTCGACGGCTGCATTGTCCGTCGGCAGGTCGTCCGCCTGGGCCAGCAGCCCTTGCATCGGCAGGGCGACGCCCGCTCTCCCGTGCACGAGTTCGTGCACGAAGCCGAGCTTGTTCACCACCGTCGGCGAAAGCGTGAACGGGTAGAAGTCGGTTTGCCCGAGGCTGCGGTTGAGGCTGTTGACCGCGAAGGTCAGCGGCAGCCAGGCATCGATCAGCGGCTTGATGCTGCGGGCGTGCTGCGGCTCGAAGTCGATGTCCGTCGACAGCGCCGACGCATCCGCGAGGTGTCTCGGATGGATGCCGATCCCGAACTCCTTCGCGGTGTCCAACGCATCCACGATGTGGAGATAGTGCGCGAAAGTCTCGGCGAAGTCCTCCCAGGGATGGCTGGTCCCGTAGGCACTGACCGACGTGCCCGCCCAGTTGTCCGGCGCACCCTCGGCATAGTGCCGGCTGAGGGAGCTGCGATAGCTCGTCCGCTCGTCCCCGAACAGGCTTCGGAAGGTGTCGAGCGCGGGGCTGTTCCGGACGAGGCGGCTCCAATACCAGTGGCCGATCTCGTGGCGGAAATGCCCGAGCAGCGTCCGATAGGGCTCCCCCAGGGCCGTCCGGCGGCGTTCGCGCTCGGCGTCGTCCGCTTCGGCGATGTTGATGGTGATCCGGCCGCTGAGATGGCCGGTCACCACCCGTTTTTCGGCGATCGCCGCGTCGAGGAAATCGAACATCAGGCCCTCCGTCGCGTCCTCCGATCGCGTGACGAGGGGCAAATCGAGGTCGATCAGCGTGTAGAAAAGCCGGTGCTTGGCGAACTCCATCATCCGCCAGAGCTTCCGGTTCGCGGGCTGCGACAGATCGGGGATCACGCGGTTGTGGCGGCACGCGGCGCAGTAACGCTCATCGTGGTCGACCGGGACCACCCAGTTGCAGACATCGAAGCACGCATTGGCGCAGAACCTGTACCGCTGATGCGGCTCACGCGCCGCGCGCCACACGCCGTCGGCGTCCGGCTCCTGCTCGAGGGCAACGAGCCGCTTGTCTGCGGCGACATAGCCGAGCCGGTGCCGGCACCGGTCGCAGCGGGTGTTCTCGAAATAGAGGGCGTGCCGGCAGACCTGGCACTCGAACAGCTTCATTCAGCTCCCAACCGAAGGGACTCCGGACTCGGATGGACCTAGAATGGGAACGCATGGGGCGGTGAATCGATGCGGGCGGTTGGGCTGCTAAAGCTGGGAGCGTCCGGCCGCAAGGTCTGAATAGTAGCGCGAGATCTTCTCGAACCAGCGATGGCGGGCTTCGAGGTGCAACAGGCCCGGCGCGCGTTCGGGCAGTTGCAACGTCTCGACGAGCGTCGCGATCTCCTGACGCGCTGCCATCTGCGAGACGGTCAGAACGCCGTTCCTGCTCGCCGCCTCGATGCCGTCGAGGGCCGTCAGCCCGATCGGAAACAGCTCGCGGAAGATGACGCGGTCGTGCAGCCCCTCGCTGGTCCGGAAGAGGAGTTCGGGCGCGAGCTTGGCGAGGCTGTTGGCGATCTGCCGGGCATTGTTGGATTGCAGGGTGGCCATGCGGTTACGCACGAGCACCCAGTCGATCAGGCCGGCATCGGCCTTACGGCGCTGGCGGCGGGCATCCAGGACGAGGTCCGCGTAATGGGCGATCGCCCCGCGGTAGGTCCGGTCGTGGTGCACGCGACTGAGCACGTCGACGTCGATGTAGCTGTCGTTCACCGGGCAGACCAGCGTGTCGGCCAGCGAATGGGCGAGGCGCATGAGGTAGCTGTCGCTCGCCGGGGTGTCGATCACAACGAACTCGTAGTCGTGCTCGATCTGCGTGATGGCCTCGGCCGTCTCGCCGCGGTCGATGGCGTGGTGGAAAGGCAGTTCGATCGCGATGCCGTTGCTCGCCGCCCAGGACTGCCGGTTCTCGAAGAAGCGGGTGAGGGTGCGCTGGCGAGTGTCGAGGTCGATGGAGGCGACGCGGAACCCGGCCTTGAGCAAGGCGACGGTAATATGGATGGACAGGGTCGACTTGCCCGTCCCGCCCTTCTCGTTGGCCACGACAATGACGTGGGCGCTGCGCAAGTCGGGGCTGTCTTGGGGGGGCATGCTCTATCGAATCAGCGGCTCGGGGCGAGCTATACCATGCCGTTCAAAGGCGGCGGGAAGCCGACGAACGCCCCTATGGAATGTCGGCGGCTCCGTAGAGCCAGTCGTAGCGGGCCAGCATGCGATCGGGCCCAAGCCATTTCAGAACGGCGTCCCGCCCGGCCGCGAGCGGGCCGGCGAGGTGGTAAAGCGTGTCCTGCCGCCGCGACTCCCGCTGCACGCGCGTCGCCAGCGGCCGGCGTACCCGTTCGAACGCCGCCGCGCCGCCAGCAAAATCCGAGGCGGCACCGACGGCCGCCGCAAGCGCTCCGCCGTCCTGGATCGCCTGGGCTGCGCCCTGCGCCAGGAACGGCAGCATGGGATGGGCGGCATCGCCCACGAGAGTGACCGGACCGTCCGACCACCTCTTGAGCGCGGGACGCTCGAACAGCGGCCAGACCCGCCAGTCCGGGGCGGCCTCGATGAGACGACGCGCCGCAGGGCTCCATCGGCGGAACGCGGCCCGGATCCGGTCGGGGTCGCCCGGCACCGACCAGCCGTCGATCGCGGCCTCGCGCGGCCCAGTGCTGCCGAGGATCGCGACGACATTGATCAGCGCGCCGCCGCGCACGGGGTAGTGCACAAGGTGGGCCTTCGGTCCAAGCCAGAGATTGCTCACGGCCTGCCGGGCCTCCTCAGGGGCGTCACCGGCCGGCACGAGGCTGCGCCACGCCAGGCGGCCGCTGAAGCGGGGCTGGTCGCCGCGGTCCTCGACCAGCCGCGCGCGGACGGCGGACCGAAGCCCGTCCGCCCCGACCAGCCCGTCGGCGCGCAGCGTCCGGCGCTCGGTCGCGCCCTGCACGGTGAGCCGGACGTCACCGTCCGAGGCCTCGTAGGCGACGAGGCGTTCGCCCAGCCGCAGCATGACACCCGACTCCGAACGGATCGCAGCGAGCAGGATGGCCTGCACGTCGGCCCGATGCGCCACGAGAAACGGAGCGCCGTAACGCCCCTCCGCAACCGCGCCCAGCGGCACCTGGGCGATCTCGTGCCCATCGCTCGATCGGCGGATCCGGACCCGGCCGACCTTCACGGCCTCGGCTTCGATCCGTTCCAGCAGCCCCAGCGATCGCAGGACCCGTGTCGCGTTGGGCGAAAGCTGAACGCCGGCGCCCGCTTCGCTGAGCAACGGGGAGCGCTCGATGAGCTCCACACGGCACCCCTGTCGGGCAAGGGCCAGCGCGGCGGTGAGCCCGCCCAGGCCTGCCCCGATGACGGCGACCTTCATTCAAGCGCCGTCGGGCTGACCGATCAGGGTGCGGTATCGGGGTGGAAGGCGCATTCGGGAGGCGCGCAAGCCCCCCTCAATGTTCCATCGTAGACGAAACGGGTCGAACAATAGGAACAGACCGCGTCGTCGCTGCCGCCCATGTCGATGAAGATGTGGGGGTGGTCGAAGGGCGGCAGCGCTCCGGTGCACATGAATTCGTGCACATTCACGCGGATCACCGGCACGCCGGGCTGGTTATGAAAGTGCGGCGTCGAGTAAACTGCGGCCATCGATCGTCCGGATTGGTGGGGTACCGACTGTTCCGGCCGCCGGCCGGAGCACGGCGCCTGTCATAGGGCCTGGCAGCCGCCTTGGGTAGCGGCAAAGGACGCGATCACGCGTCGCCGGCGCTTGTCTCCGGACCGCCCGGCGGCCTAGGGAGGAGCATGGACAGCTTCTCCTCCGCCGGCGTGCGGATCGCTTTTCTGGATGCGCCGCCGGCAGCGGGAGCAGGCGATCCCATCGTGCTGGTGCATGGCTTCGCCTCGACCCACGCCGTGAACTGGGTCAACACGCTGTGGGTCAGGACACTGACCGAGGCCGGCCGGCGAGTGATCGCGCTGGACAACCGGGGCCATGGCGAAAGCGGCAAGCCCCACCATCCCGATGCCTATGCGACCCCGATCATGGCCGGCGACATCGCCCGTCTGCTCGACCATCTCGGGATCGGCCAGGCCGACGTCATGGGGTATTCGATGGGCGCCCGGAACACCGCCTTCCTGGCGCTGGCCCACCCCGACCGCGTCCGCGCGATCGTGCTCGGCGGTCTCGGCGAGCACCTCGTCCACGGGGCGGGCCTGCCCGACGCGATCGCCGACGCCATGGACGCGCCCGACCTCGAGGCGCTGAGCGACCCCACGCAGCGCATGTTCCGCCGTCTCGCGGACGCCAACGGGGCCGACCGGGTCGCGCTGGCCGCCTGCATTCGCGGGTCCCGGC
>CAXTVD010000091.1:0-6969 GCA_964247575.1 uncultured Lichenihabitans sp. | reverse complement strand
GTCCGCGCCATCGCCTGCCCCGCTTTGGTCGCCGTGGGGACGAAGGATCGCATTGCCGGTGATCCGCACGGGCTGGCCGCCCTGTTCGCAAGGGGGCAGGCCCTGGACATTCCAGACCGCGACCACAATCTCGCGGTCGGAGACAAGGTCTATAAGCAGGGGGTCCTCGCCTTTCTCGCCGCGCTGCCCCGGACGGAGTGAGGGCAGAGGACCCCGACAGGGTCTTGTTCCCGTGCTACAATACCGTATCTGTCAGCCCGACGGCGGGATCGCTGACGGGTTGCTTCGAGGAGCCTTCGACGTGCAGGGACTTGCTGCCAACATCATCGGACTGTCGGGGGCCGACCCGCTTTTCAGCCGCATCCGCCAGGAGGCCGAGGGCATTATCCGGACGGAGCCGGAACTGACCGGGTTGGTCCTTGCGACGGTTCTGAGCCAGGTGAGCCTCGCGGGATCGGTCATCCACCGCATCGTGTCGCGGCTCGATCACCCGGATGTCCCGGCGGCCCTGCTGCGCCCCGTCTTCGCCGATCTCGTCGATCGCGACCCTGCTCTCCATGAAGCCTTCGTGGCGGACATGCTGGCGGTCACCGATCGCGATCCTGCCTGCACGAAGCTGATCCAGCCGCTTCTCTACTTCAAAGGCTTTCACGCCATTCAGACGCATCGCATGGCTCATGCGCTCTGGCGCGCCGGCCGGAAGGATCTGGCGTTGTATGTTCAGAGCCGCTCCTCCGCGGTGTTCCAGACCGACATCCATCCCGCGGCCGTGATCGGCAAGGGGATCTTCCTTGATCATGCGACGGGTCTGGTGGTGGGGATGACCGCCGTGATCGGCGACGACGTGTCGATGCTTCAGGACGTGACGCTCGGCGGGACCGGCAAGGAAGTGGGCGACAGGCACCCGAAGATCCGGCATGGCGTGCTGATCGGCGCCGGCGCCAAGGTGTTGGGCAACATCGAGGTCGGACATTGCTCGCGGATCGCGGCGGGTTCGGTGGTTCTGCATCCGGTTCCGCCCAAGACCACCGTGGCGGGCGTGCCGGCGCGGGTCGTCGGGGAAGCCGGCTGTGCGGAGCCCGCCCGATCGATGGATCAGCGTCTGTCGCGCCTCGAGCCGGTGGCGCCCTAGACGCTCCGGTCGGCCGCACCGGGGCGCTTCGAGAATTGGAGAAGGTTTTGACCAAAGGGGAAGTGCGGCGTCTTCAGGAGTATCTCCGTCAGACGCTCGGCAATGATGGACTTCGGGTTGCGCCCGGCGAAGCGGAGGACACGGCGGACGTGTCGCTCGGCGAGCGGAAAATCGCGAAGGTGATGGTCGACGACGAGGACGGTGACCGCTCGTTCAGCTTCGAGATGAAGATCCCCGTCGCGCGGCCGGCCATCGAGGAGTATCTGCGGCTGCTCTTCGGCAACGAGAAGTACAAGATCGTGCCCCGGGCCAAGAAGACCGACTCGGTGGAACTGAACCTCGGAAGCGAGTTTCTCGGCGTCGTCTCAGCCGACGATCCGAAGGGAAAGTCGTTCACGTTCCAGATGGCGATCCTGGACTACGATCTCGAGGAAGAGGCCTGATCTCCTAGTTGCACCGTCCGCAGGCTAAAGCTCGACGTTCTCGTCGAACTGATCGGCGGGCAGCATGCGGACGAACTCGACCGCAACGCCGGTCGCCGAAATCCGGACTACGCGCGCCGGGGTTCGCCCGATTGTCACCGCCGATCCGACCGGGGGGCGGTATTCGCCGGTCATGGCCGCGCCGGAGATCGAGACGTCGATCAGCTTCACCGGAGTGACCGTGCCGTCCGGGCCGAGCAGCGTCGATCGGATGATCTTGGGGATGATCCGTTCGTGCCGCCGATCTTCCGGCATGCCCAGGTCGTGCCGGTTGGCAAGCCAGGTCAGCTGGTCGGCGAGCTTTTCCCGCTTGATCAGCGGCACGGTCATCTGGATCGCGAAACCGGTGGTCATCGTGCGGGCAATCAGCCCTTCGACACGGCCGAGATGATCGAGATAGCAGACGACCCGCTCGCCCTTGGCCCCGCTCACCGGCGCAATCAGCGACGCGCCGCCCGGGGACATGTCCGTGACCTGGCAGGGATATTCCTGGCGATCGGCCAGCATGTAGCGGCCGAGAAGACTGACCTTCACGCGCTGGTGGCGGCGGCGGTCGGTCGCCCGTCCCTCGGGAGGGAGCTCCACGAGACCGCTCGCGACGGACTGATAGACGGGTTCGGCTCTCATCCTCACACCGTGGCAGGAAGCCGTTAAGGCTGCCTTACATCGGTCGATGAAAACCGCCGCGCCCTGACCGAACTGGCGGCCCGAGGGTCAGGCGACGCCACTACCGCCCGCCTTCATGGACCAGGAACCGACCATATCGACGGGGTGCGTCAAGGCGCGGCACGATGCGATCCGCCTCGGGGAGGACGGCGCGCGACGGCTCCAGTCCGAGCAGGCGAAAGCTCGACAGCGACAGGGACTCGATCGGCAACAAGCCGAGCCACGAGGGAACCTCGATCGGCGCGAGGGCCCCCAGGACCCGGGCATGGGTTTGGCCATGATGCTTCAGCGGCAGCAGGATCATCTCGAGGTCGATCGGCCGATGCCCCGCGGGTGCCGCGCGAAGGCCGGCCACGACCGGGGAACAATCATCCACCACGGCGCTCAGCATGTCCGCGATCGCGTCGCGATCCGCGGGGGACCAGAGCGCGAGCAGCGACCGCCCCTTGAGTTCGCTGAGAAAGAGCGCGTTTAGGCGGGTGCCTGACAGGCGCAGCGTATAGTCCGGGTCCGATGGCCGTCCGCCGACCTCCAGAATGAACGTGTCGGAGAGAAGCGTCCGGATCGCGGCCGGATCGATGTCCTGACGCTCCGGGGCCGCCCGCATCTTGCGAAGCCGGCTCCAGTAGGCGTGCAACTCGCGTGTGACCGCGTGTTTCATTTTCGGTGTCTCCGTCGCCCTCTATGACGCAGGTCTGTCCCGATCCGGCCGGTCTTCGGCACATCCTGCAGCGTTACGGACAGAGGCAGCACGGCAGGTGCCAGCCCAGCGGCCCGGACGGGTTCCGCCAGGCCGTCGCATCAGCTAAGACACCGCGTGACCTCCCCCTCATCGCGACAGCCGATCTTCAACATCCCGTGGTGCATCATCGTGCTTGTCGCAGTGATGGCGGGATTGCAGGTCCTCCGGGACGTGCTGCCGGACCAGTGGGATGCGGAGCTGCTCGCCCGCTTCGCCTTCGTGCCGGGGCGCTTGACCTACGCCTTCGATCCGGCCGGAGGGGCGGCGCAATGGACGACGACGAGCCTTGCGGATCCCGCGCGGCGCCAGGAGTTCGAGGTCGCCCGCTTCTTTCTCGGAGACGGCAGCCTGCAGCCCTGGACGGTCCTGTCCTATGCGCTGCTGCACGGCGGGTGGACCCATCTCGGCCTGAACTCGATCTGGCTGGTGGCCTTCGGGACGCCCGTCGCGCGTCGTCTCGGCCCGCTGCGGTTCGCGATATTCATGACGGCCGGGGCCCTGATCGGAGCCGTGACCCATTACGGCGTCGAACCCACCAGCCTGCAGCCGCTGATCGGCGCGTCGGCCGCGGTCTCCGCCTGCATGGGTGCCGCGCTGCGCTTCATGTTCCGTCCCCCCGCACGGGAGCCGGACGGAACGGCCGCCGGGAGCAGTGGGCCGTCGGCTTCGGCGCCACGCCTTCCGCTGATCGCGGTCTTCGGGGACCGGCGTGCGCTGGCCTTCATCGGCGTCTGGTTCCTGACCAATATCGTCACGGGCGCCGCGGCCGTGCCCTTCGGGCTATCCGACGCGCCGATCGCATGGCAGGCTCATATCGGCGGCTTTCTGATGGGCCTTCTCGCCTTCCCGCTCTTCGATCGGAACGCACCGGCCTCCCGCGACCTCGGCGAGCCGGGCTAGGACGTCCGGCCCATCGCGGACTTGTGCCGTTGCCCAGACCGGCGCATCCTTCCCTTTGCGACAGCAGCATCCGCTCGAAGAAGCGGGACGTCGCTCGAGGGAGGTCATCATGAACCTGTCTGCAATTCTCGATACCAAGGGAGCCACCGTCGTGACGTCCGCGCCGCATCGGACTCTCGGCGAGGTCGTGGCCGTGCTTGGGGAGAAACGGATCGGTGCGCTCGTGATCGTGAGCGCGGACGGCGAGGTTCTCGGCATGATGTCGGAGCGCGACGTGATCCGGGCCCTGGCGCAGAAGGGCGAGGCAGCCCTGCAGGACGCCGTATCCAAGCATATGACGGCCAAGGTGGTGACCGCGCGACGCGACATGACGGTTCACGAAGCGATGAGCCGGATGACCAACGGCCGGTTCCGACACATGCCCGTCGTGGAGGATGGGCGGCTGACCGGCATGATCTCCATCGGCGACGTCGTGAAGCATCGGCTGGAGGAGATGGAGACCGAGAAGCAGTCGATCCTCGACTATATCGGTACGGCGTGACGTCTTCCGGTCCGCGGCGAGCCGCAGCTTCCGTTCTTCGTCCCGTCCGGTCGGTCGAATTTTAACGGCTCACGGCGAAACTCGATCGCGCTGCGGGGACGGGGTGGGCCGGGAATGCACATGCTTGTTCCACTCGGCACCGTGACGGTGCTGATGGTCGTGATGACGACCAAGCATCTTCTCGCCGACTTTCTGCTGCAGACGGCCGCCATGGCCAAGGGCAAGGCCGCCGAGCACGCTTGGCTTGGGCCGCTCCTCCTGCATGCAGGGGCGCATGCCTCGCTCACACTCCTTATCGCTCTGGCCTTTGCCCCCGCGGTATGGTGGGTCGCGCCGCTCGAACTGGTCATTCATGCCGTCCTTGATCGCGGCAAGGCGATCGTGAGCAGGCGGGCCCGTGTCGATCCCGGGCAGGACCTGTACTGGTGGCTGTTCGGAACGGACCAGTTCCTTCACCAGCTGACCAATATCGGCCTGGTCTTCATCTTCGTCACGGCCGCTTTCAGGCCCGCTTGACCAATGGAGCGGTGCGACAAGCTACCGGATCGCGCGGCCGGGAAACGAGTGATTAACTCTAACGCTATACTAGGCTAATAACCGCAGCCGCAGATCGGTCCGCCAGGTATGGTCTCCCTCCCCGAACGCTTGTCGCTAGAGGCCGGGACGAAGCTGTAGGGAGAGGGGGACGTCGCAGACGTGGCCTATCTCATTCTCAGCGGCACTGTCGAGCTCCAGGCTGCGGTCGGCGGAAGCAGCCGGACGTTCGCCGTACGACGGTCGGACGATCTGTTCGGCGAACTCGCCTGGGCGGGGGAGACGCCACGCCAGTCCTCCGCCGTGACGACGAGCCCGTGCGAGCTCCTGGTCATCACACGCGAACAGATCTCCGAGAGGATCGAAACCGTCGATCCGCTGCTGCGGTTCTGCATGAGTGCCCTGCTCGATCGTTACGGCAAAGCACAGGGCACCTTGCGTCAGCCGTCGTCTCAGCCTGTCCGCTCCCTGTGGACGGGGCACGTCAAGGCGGCCCGCGGTTTTCTGTCCTTCGAGCACGAGCTGCGCAACGGACTCCGACGGTATGAGTTCGAAGTCCACTTCCAGCCCATCGTCGCCCTTCCGAGCGGCCGTCTGTCGGGCTTCGAGGCGCTGATGCGGTGGCAGCATCCGCAGCGTGGCATGCTCCAGCCCGGCGAGTTCATTGCCCAGGCGGAGGCAAGCGGGGTGATCGCGGATCTCACCACCTGTTGCTTGCAGAAGGTGGCGTCCAGCTTTCCGGCTCTCAAGACGGCGGGGCTGCTCAATCCCGAAACCGATCCGCTCTTCCTGAGCGTGAACGTGTCGGGCAGCGACCTGATGCAGGATGCTTTCGCCGCCAGAAGCGTTTCGATCCTTTGCGACGGGGGCGTCGATCCGGAGGACGTTCGGCGCGAAGTCACCGAAAGCATTCTGATGGCCGATGCGGAGCGCTGCGCCGCGACGCTGCAACTCTGCCGCGATCAGGGGTTTAAGATCGCGATCGACGATTTCGGCACCGGCTACTCGTCCCTTCATTATCTCAACCTGCTGCCCGTCTCGATCCTCAAGATGGACCGCTCTTTCACCCTCTCGCTGCTGAAGGGCGTGGCGGGCCGGAAAATCGTAAGCGCGATCCTCCAACTCGGCCATGAACTCGGCATGACCGTGATTGCCGAGGGGATCGAGACGGCGGACCAGGCCGCGATGCTGGCACGAATGGGGTGTCCGTTCGGCCAAGGCTACCTGTTCGGGCGCGCGCTCGACCAGTTCGAGACGTTGAAGCTGATTGAGACGTGGCGCGCGGCGCCCCAGGCCCAACCGCTGAGACGGAGCGCGTTGCGGGCCTGAGCCGCACCCGCGCGACCGCGCATCTAGATCGCCGAACGGGCCGCCTCGTCGATGAGCCACTGGCGGAGCGCCATGAACTTGGCATTCCGCATGATCTCGGACCGGCAGACGAGGTAGTAGCCGAAAGGGGTTTCGACGCTCGTCGCGAACGGCGCGACGAGGTGTCCGATCCGGATCTCGTCGGCCGCCAAGGCGCGCGTGCTCAAGGCCACGCCCTGACCCTGAATGGCCGCTTCGAGCGCGATGGACATCTGGTTGAACCAGATGCCGCGTGACACGTCGACTTCCGTGACCCCCGCGGTTTTCAGCCAGGTCTCCCAATCCGGCCACGCTCCATGGTGCCAGTCCCATTCGAGGTGCAGCAGCGTGTGGTGCTCGATGTCGGCGGGCTCGCGTAGCGGATGCTCGCCCTCCAGCAGGCGCGGCGAGCAGACCGGGAAGGCATGTTCCTCGAAGAGCCGGACCGAGATGTAGCCGGGGAAGTCGCCCGTGCCCCAGACGATGAAGGCGTCGATGCCGTCGCGGTCCATCTCGGTGGCGGAGCGCGCCGCGTCGAGCAGCACGTCGATCTCCGGATGTTCCTGCTTGAAGCGGCCGATGCGGCGGACCAATCGGCCGGCGCGCTTATCGAGGAGCGCCCGCT
>CAXTVD010000090.1:7635-13224 GCA_964247575.1 uncultured Lichenihabitans sp. | reverse complement strand
GGTTGGGGTCGAGCGGATGCGGGCAGTTCGACAGTCCGACGATCAGGTCCATCTCGGCGCGGAGCTCGACGTAGTCGCCGGCCTGGCGGCGGTCCCCGTCCCAGACGAGGCGGCCCGCGGCATCGGTGCGAACGGGCGCGAAAAAACTCACGCAGGCCGGCACGTCGCGCTGCGACAGCCCGTGCTTGCCGGCCAGGAGACGAAAGTTGTCGCGCGTGTTTCGCCGGGGGGCGTTCCCGCCGCCCTTGGCGACGCTCGCCGGTGTCGAGCCGCCGGCGATCGCGTCATGCGCGCCGCACGAATCCTCGATGACGGACAACAAGACCCGGCCCATGTCGGAGAAGAGCACGCGGCCCTTGCCGAGCGCCGCCGTCCACTGGATCTTGACGGTATCGGCGTAGTTCAGACGCTCGGAGGGATCGGCGAGCGACCAGGCGACGAGGGCGACGGCGGCCGGCCCCTCCGATGTCGCGATCCGCAGCGCCTCGCCGCGCCGCACCGTCGTCGACCAGGGCCAGCCGCCCGGAATGGTCTCGCGGTGAAGAACGACTGCGCTCGGCAACGGCGGGGCCGGCCGGGGGCTCGGCGAGGGCAGGGTCTTCGGGGTATGGGCCTGCCCTTCTCGCTTCAGATCCTCGTAGCGGCGCTGATTGGCCGCGATGGCGGCCTCGGTGGCGTCGGTGCTCATGCGGGGCTCCGGGTGATGAGGGTTTGAGCTCGGGGTGCCGTAAGCGGCTCGGGTCGTCCGGCGCCTGGCCGGGGCCGGGCGACAACACCGCTGGATGGCTGGGAGGGTCCACGGTCCGCCGGCAGTGGGGCGGGCTGACCCGCGACGCGCTTGGGCCACACCTCGAGGTCGCGCGTCACCGTGGCGCCATATCGCTCGCGCTCCTCCGGGCGGTCGCGTCGCCGCTCGAAGGCGACGACGCGCGTGGCCAGGGAAAAGGCTTCGCGCAGATCATGCGTGACCATCACCACGGTGAGGTCGCCTTCATGCCAGAGCCGGCGGGTGAGGGCATGAATGTCGGCACGGATGCCGGGGTCGAGGGCGCCAAACGGCTCATCGAGCAGCAGGATCTTCGGCCGGCGGATCACCGCCTGGGCGAGGGCGAGCCGCTGCTGCATGCCCCCCGACAAGGCGGCGGGATACTTGTCCTCGCTGCCGGCGAGGCCGACCTCGGCAAGGAGGTCGCGTGCCTCCTCCTCGGCGCGTCGGCGGGCCGCGCCGAAGAGGCGGGCCGTGGCGGGCGCGCGCTCCAGTTCGCGCGGCAAGAGGACGTTTCCCAGCACGGTGAGGTGGGGAAAGACCGAATAGCGCTGGAAGACGATGCCGCGGTCCGGTCCGGGCTCTTCGGCCAGCGGGACCCCGTCGACCAGGATGCGGCCGCGGCTCGGCCGCTCGTCGCCCAGGAGCATGCGCAGGAAAGTCGATTTGCCGCAGCCCGAAGGGCCGACCAGCGCCACGAAAGCGCGCGGCGCGATGGCGAGGCAGACGCGTTCCAGCACGATCTGGTCCCCGTATTCCTTCCAGACGTCGTCCACCACGATGCCCGTCACGAACCACCCTCCAGCCCGAACCAGGGAAAGAAGGTGCGCCGCAGGCGGGCGAGGAGAATGTCCGTCAGCGCGGCCAGGATGGTGACCCAGATGACGTAGGGCAGGATCACGTCCATCGCGAGATAGCGACGCACGAGGAAGATGCGGTAGCCGAGGCCCGCTTCCGCCGCGATGGCCTCGGCGGCGATGAGGAACAGCCAGGCCGGTCCGAGCGCCAGCCGCAGCGCATCGATCAGGCGCGGCATCACCTGCGGCAGGACGATGCGGATGGCCATCTGCCAGCTCGAGGCGCCAAGCGTCTCGGCCTTGACGATCTGCTCGCGCGGCAACTCGCCCACCCGAGCCGCAAGATCGCGCACCATCACCGGGGTCACGCCGATGACGATCAGCGTGATCTTCGCGGCTTCGCCGAGGCCGAGCGCGATGAACAGGATGGGCAGCAGCGCCAGCGGCGGCACCATCGAGAGCGCGCCCACGAAGGATGCGAGCAGCGCCCGCAGATAGGGCAGCATGCCCATGAGCAGGCCGAGCACGAGGGCCACGGCGGTGGCGATGGTGAGCGCCGCGCCGATGCGTTCGAGGCTGGCCAGGGTGTCCTCCCAGAACAGGATCTCACCGGTCCGCGGGTCGGCGGCGAGCGCGAGCCTGCCGATAGCCTGCGCCAGCGTGCCGAAGCCGGGCAGCAGTTTATCGGTCGGATTGACGGCGAGCCGCGCCGCCGAGGCCAGCGCATAGGCCAGGAGCGTCAGGCCGAACGGCAGCGCCGCCAGCACGAGGCGCGTGCCGCGTTCCGGCCTGAGATTGATCAGGCGCATCGGCTCGGCCGCGCCTCGATAAGCGCTACAGCTTGCCCTGTGCCGCCATGGCCATGAGGGCATCCGTGAAGCGCAGCTTCACATTGCTCTTGTCGCCCAGCACTTTTCCGTCGGCGAGCTCGATGCCGACCGTGTCCGCCGAGGCCGCGTTATTGCCCAGGAGGTGCTTCTCGAACAGAAAGGCGCGGACATGGTCCATGGTGGCGCCGATGTCGGCCGAGCGGGTGAAGCTGACGGCGTCGGGCGCCTGGGCGAAGAGACGCGTCGTGGCGAGCTGGCCATCAAAGCCGGCTAGGTCGGTGCCGGAGGCCTTGCCCATGGCGCTGCGGGCCGCCTTGGCGCTGTCCGTATCGCCGGCCATCAGGGCCATCGTCTCGTACCAGATGCCGACGAGCGCCTTGCCGAAATCGGGATTGTCCTTGAGCGTCGCCGTGTTCGCGACCATCAGGTCCATGATCTCGCCCGGGATCTTCGACGAGTCGAAGACCTTGTGCGCCCCGGGAATGCCAAGGATCTCCGACACGAGGGGGTTCCAGGTGACGACGGCGGTCACATCGGGCGTCTTGTAAGCGGCGACCATGTCGGCGTCGGAGGTATTGACCTCCGTGAGGTCGCGCTCGGTCATTTTCACGCTGTCGAGCGCCCGGGCGAGCAGGTAGTCCGACACCGAGAACTGGACGAGGTTGACCTTCTGCCCCTTGATGTCGGCGCGCGCCGCCTTGTCCTTGAGGATGACGGCGTCGTTGCCGTTGGAGAAGTCGCCCACGATCACGGCGGTGGTGTCGACCCCGCCGGCGCACGGGACCGAAAGCGCGTCCATGTTGGTCACCGTCAGGGCGTCAAACGCTCCGGCGGTATATTGGTTGATCGACTCCGCATAGTCGTTGAACTGGGTCACGCTGATGTCGAGGCCGTATTTGTCGGCCCACTTCTTGACGATGCCATTGTCCGCCGCATAGCCCCAGGGCATCCAGCCGACATAGATCGACCATGCGACCTTGAAGCTTTTCTTGGGCGCCGCCAGTGCGGCGCTGGAGAGCGACGCCGCCACCGCGACGCCGATGAACAGTCCTGCCAGCCTAGATTTGAAGCAATACATGCCGATCCCTTCCGCATCGAGGGATGGCATGACCTGAGTCGCCAATCCCTTGGCTTCTGAGGTCTCCCGGGCTTTTGTCCCGCCGTGTATCCGCCGGGATTTCTCCCCCGGACGGAGGCCGCTCTCGGACCAGCGCATGCGTGGCATGCCGGAACCCTAGCGGCGAACTCGAGGCAACGTTCGCAAGGGCCATGCCAGATCGCATGGACCGCACGGGCACCAAGCTCGCCTCGCGCGGCGCTGGGACGTGACCGCAGCGGCGTCGACGGCCTTGCCAGAGGCCGCCGCTCGAACCGGCCGCTTCGACTCTGGCGATGCCGCAGGGCCTCGGCTCGGGATCATTCCGTCCACGCTGCTCGACAATCCGTCATGCTTGCAGCCACGGATCGTCCTTTTCGTGCGCGATCGGCCGCCCCGGGGCGGTGAGCCCGCCTGGTCTCTGAGACGGACTCCCGGCCGAACGCGGCGAGGCGCGAGCCGGCCGCAGACGCGACGGGGCTAGAAGCGCAGCAGGTTCGCCGCCTTCACGCCTGCGATGGTCTTGATCCGGTCCATGGCCGCCGGGGGCACGTCGCCATCGACCTCGACCAGCGCGATGGCCGATCCGCCCGGCCGGTCGCGGCCTAGGGCGAACGTCGCGATGTTCACGCCCGCATCGCCCAGTGTCGTGGCGAAGCGGCCGATGAAGCCCGGCTTGTCCTCGTTGGTCACATAGAGCATGGACGAGCCGAACTCCGCATCCACCTTGATGTTCTTGATCGCGGTGATGCGGGGCTTGCCGTCCGTAAACACCGTGCCGGCGATGGCCCGCTCCTGGTCGTCCGTCATCACCGTCAGGGTGATCAGCGACTCGTAGTCGCCGTCGGCCTCGCGCGTGGTCTCCTCCACGGCGATCCCGCGCTCCTTGGCGATCGAGGGGGCGGAGACGACGTTGATCGAGCTCAGGGCGGGACGCAGCAGCCCGGCCAGGGCCGCCGAGGTCAACGCCTTGATCTTGAGATGGGCTACGGCGCCTTCATAGGTGATGCGGATCTGCCGGATATGGCCCGTCGTCAACTGCCCGGCAAAGGAGCCGAGGCGGTCGGCGAGCTCGATCATCGGCCTGAGGCGGGGCGCCTCTTCCGCCGTGATCGAAGGAAAGTTGATGGCGTTCGAGATGGCGCCGCGGATCAGATAGTCCGACATCTGCTCGGCCACCTGCAGGGCCACGTTCTCCTGCGCCTCGTTGGTCGAGGCGCCGAGATGGGGCGTGCAGATCACGTTGGGGTGGCCGAACAGCGGGTTCTCCTTTGCCGGCTCCACGGCGAAGACGTCGATCGCGGCGCCTGCGACATGGCCGCTGTCGAGTGCCTCGCGCAGCGCCGCCTCGTCGATCAGGCCGCCGCGAGCGCAGTTGACGATGCGGACGCCCTTCTTGGTCTTGGCGATGTTGGCGGCCGACAGGATGTTCCTGGTCTGCGGCGTCATCGGCGTGTGCAGCGTGATGACGTCGGCGCGGGCGAGCAGGTCGTCGAGGTCCACCTTCTCGACGCCGAGATCCATGGCGCGCTCGGGCGACAGGAAGGGATCGAAGGCGATCACCCGCATGCGAAGGCCGACGGCCCGCTCGGCGACGATCGAGCCGATGTTGCCGCATCCGATGATGCCGAGCACCTTGCCGGTGATCTCGACGCCCATGAAGCGGTTCTTCTCCCACTTGCCGGCCTGGGTCGACTGGTCAGCAGCCGGCAGTTGCCGGGCCAGCGCGAACATGAGGGCTATGGCGTGCTCGGCGGTGGTGATCGAGTTGCCGAATGGCGTGTTCATGACGATCACGCCGCGCGCGGTGGCGGCGGGAATGTCGACATTGTCGACGCCGATGCCGGCGCGGCCGACGACCTTGAGCCGTGCGGCCTGTTCCAGGAGCTTGGCCGTCACCTTCGTGGCGGAGCGGATGGCGAGGCCGTCATAGTCGCCGATGATGGAAGCGAGTTCATCCTTGTCGAGGCCGGGCTTCACGTCGACCTCGACGCCGCGGTCCTTGAAGATGGCGACGGCGGCGGGGGATAGGGAATCGGAGATGAGAACGCGGGGTGCCATGGGGGCGTGTCCAATGCGGGAGAAGAGATCGGCCTCTCC
>CAXTVD010000090.1:0-7625 GCA_964247575.1 uncultured Lichenihabitans sp. | reverse complement strand
CTCTCCCTCCTCTTGCCGAGCGGGAGAAGATGGCGCGCGAACCGCGCGAGGGATAAAGATGTCAGCCTGAGGCGCCCTTCGCTCCGAAGGAGGGGAGAAGGGCGGAGCGGCGGGGGTCAGGCCGCCTTGGGCAGGGCGGCCGACGCGTCCGCATAAGCCCAGTCGAGCCAGGCCGTCAGCGCCTCCACGTCGGCGCTGTCGACGGTCGCGCCGCACCAGATCCGCAGCCCGGGAGGGGCATCGCGGTAGGCGCCGATGTCGAAGGCGACGCCTTCCTTGTCGAGCCGGTCGGCGAGGGTCTTGGCGAAGCCGGCCTGCGCGTCCGCGGGCAGGGCGGTCACGGCGGGGTCCACGACCTTCAGGCAGACGGAGGTATTGGAGCGCGTCGCCGGGTCGGTGGCGAGGTGGTCGATCCAGGGCGTGCGGGCAACCCAGTCCGCGATCACCTTGGCGTTACGGTCGGCCCGGTCGAGCAGCGCGGGCAGGCCGCCGATCGCCTTGGCCCAGCCGAGGGCGTCGAGATAGTCCTCGACGCAGAGCATCGAGGGCGTGTTGATCGTCTCGCCCTTGAAGAGGCCCTCGATCAGCTTGCCGCCGGAGGTGAGGCGGAAGATCTTCGGCAGCGGCCAGGCCGGCGCATAGCTCTGCAATCGGTCGACGGCGCGCGGCGACAGGATCAGCATGCCATGCGCGGCTTCCCCGCCCAGCACCTTCTGCCAGGAGAAGGTGACGACATCGAGCTTGTCCCAGGGCAGGTCCTGCGCGAACGCCGCCGAGGTGGCGTCGCAGATCGTCAGGCCCTGGCGATCGGTGGGAATGAAGTCGCCGTTCGGCACCCGGACGCCGGAGGTCGTGCCGTTCCAGGTGAAGACCACGTCATGGTCGAAATCGATGGTCGCGAGGTCGACGAGCGCGCCGTAGCCCGCCTTCAGGATCCGCGCATCCTTGAGCTTGAGCTGCTTGGCGGCATCGGTGACCCAGCCCTCGCCGAAGCTCTCCCAGGCCAGCATGTCGACCGGCCGTTGCCCCAGCAGCGACCACATCGCCATCTCCACCGCGCCGGTGTCGGACGCCGGCACGATGCCGATGCGGTAGTCGGCCGGAACTTGCAGCACCTCGCGGGTCAGGTCGATGGCGGCTTGCAGCTTGGCCTTGCCGGGCTTGGCGCGATGCGACCGGCCGAGGGCCGCGTCGCCGAGCGCCTGCAGGCTCCATCCCGGGCGCTTGGCGCAGGGGCCGGACGAAAAGCACGGATTGGCCGGCCGTGCGACGGGCTTGTTCACTGTCATCAATGGTCCATCCTCACAGATGGGCGCCTCTCGTTGGGGAGAGGTGTCCCGCCGCAAGGCCTAGACCCGATCGCCGCGGCCGGTCAACCCCGGCGGGGAGGGCCTCAGTCGATGGCGTAGCGGACGCCGAGGCGGACCTGCTGCGCGTCGAGGGTCTTGTCGCGTCCGTTTCCGTCCCTGTAATCGCCCAGGTTCAGATAGCGGTAGCCGAGGTCGATGGTCATGTGATCGTCGACGGCATAGGCGACGCCGGCCATCAGCGACCAGGCGAAGTTGTACTGGGTGCGATGCGCGCTGGCCGACCAGTTCTGCTGGCTGAAGGCGACCGGGTAGCCGGTCGTCGGCACGGTCGGATTGAGGGCATTGCCGTTGACGTCCCGCCAGATCAGCGGAAAGCCGCCGAGAGGCGACAGATCGGCCTTGTAGGGCGTGCCGTCGGACGATTTGTAGTAGTTGGTGCTCGACCACGTATCCAGTCGCGCGAAGCCGACGCCCGCACCGACGTAAGGGGTAAGGCCGTACCAGGTGCCGAGGTCGACATAGCCCCCGACCATGACGTCCGTCTTGAGCAGCGAGGCTTGGTTGCGGCCTTCGCAGGTTCCCTGGCCCGGCGTCCAGAAATAGCCGTTCGGCGCTCCGGCGCTGGTGACCTGGGGCGTCAGGGTATAGGCGCAGGTGACGTTGTCGGTATTGCTGCTGAGGTGCTGGTAGCCGTCGAAATTGACGCTGAGGTCGGTCCGGAACCAGTTGTTCCAGCGATAGCCGGCGCCGATGTCGCCCGTCCAGTCGGTCGACGAGGTCAGCTTGGGCAAGTCCCCAAAGGGCTGGACGGTCGACGAATCCGAGTAGCCGACATCCCCGCGCAGATACCATCCCGTGCCGAACTCGAACTGCGGATCGGGCTCGCTGTAGAGGGGTGGAGCGGGGTAGGCGGGAGAAAGGTCGGCGGCCCGGAGCTGGCCGGCGAACCCGCCGCACAGTGTCACGAGCGCCAGCCCACAGGTTGCAATGGCCCGCATCATCGACGTCCTCAAGGATCCCGGCGGGATCGGCTTCTCGAGAACAACTATCCGCGCTTATACTTAAGAATGGATTTAAGTAAGCTTTGGTTGACCATGCCCGGGCGCGTAACTGTCGCCCTCAAAGCAGAACGCGGGGCCGAAGCCCCGCGTGCCGATCGTCCTCGCGCGGGCGTGGATCAGTATTTGCGGATGATCGGCTGCTCCGGCGGGGGCGGGGGCAGGGCCGGGCTGTAGTCGCCGATCATCCAGCGCAGGCCGAGCCGGATGTCCTGGGACGATAGATCGTAGCGGTGCTTCTCGACAACACAGCCGGTCGAGTTCACGCAGTTGATGAAGTTCGACTTCACATCGCCCATGTTGAGATAGCGATAGCCGAGTTCGACCTTCATGTTCGGCGTGACGGCATAGGACAGGCCGGCCATGGCGGCGTAGGCGAGGTTGAACTGGCCGGAGTCGCGGGCATAGCCGAACCCGCCATTGCCGACGCCCGAGGCCACCGAATAGGAGCTGCCGTCGCCCGCCGTGGCCAGGATGGTGGGCCCGCCGACGCCGAGGTCGGTCAGGCCGCGCACCTGGTTGTAGGCCGCGCCCACGCCGGCGCCGATGAAGGGCGTGAGGCCGTACCAGGTGCCGAGGTCGATATAGGCGTTGGCCAGGAACACCGAACTCTGGACGTTGCCGTGGTATTGGTCGTAGCCGGTGTAGTCGCCGTTGCCGCCGAAATCTGCGCCGTGGATGGTGTAGCTCTCGAGCGTGCTGAGCCCCTGGTCCGTCCGGTACTCACCCGTCACGTCGAAGCGCAGCCAGTTGTTGTACTGGTAGCCGATACCGACGTCGACGAAGGCCGAGTCGCCGATGTGCTGGTTGACCCGGGCAAAACCCGGAACGGCCGAGGCGAGGGTGCCGGCGTCCAGGGGCGCATAGCTCGTGTCGAAGAAGCTCGAGCGGATATCGGGGCTCGACGCGATGCCGACGCCGACGTCCCCGCGCAGATACCAGCCGCCGAAGACGGGTTCTGGGGCAGGGATATATTCGGGCGGCGGCGGGGGAAGCGGAAGGTCGGCGGCCTTGGCGGCTCCGGCGGCGCCGAGCGCCACGGCTCCGGCGAGAAGCAGGGCTCTGGTGCTGCCCATGATGGAGATCCTCTGTGAAAGGGCGAGGTCTCGGAAGCCCGAACCTGCCGTGGAACGACAAGCAGGCAGCATGGGCAAGACAGTTTAAAAGGAGCTTAACCCTAACTGTTAACCGAAGGTTTCTGCGCGCCGACCAGCTGCTCTCCCCCCGGGCTTTGCGGGGCGTGAAGGGTAACCACAATGCAACAGGGTTCCGGCAAAGCTCGCGGCCGGGTTGCCGAGGAGTTCGTTTTTTTCTACCAAATTTTGAACTCTTGAGTTGGCGGGTTTTGGCAGGCCGTCAATCCATCCGGGTCCGATCCTCAGGGATCGTGCAATCGGGGGCATGAATGAAGGTCGTCCTGGCGCAGCCGCGCGGGTTCTGCGCGGGCGTCGTTCGTGCGGTGGAGATCGTCGAACGCGCTCTCGCACAGCATGGTGCTCCAGTCTATGTCCGCCACGAGATCGTTCACAATCGTCACGTGGTCGAGATGCTGAAGGCCAAGGGCGCGCGCTTCGTCAAGGACGTGTCCGAGATTCCGCCCGGCGCCGTCACTATCTTCAGCGCGCATGGCGTGTCCCGTTCGGTCGAGCAGGACGCGGCCCGTCGAGGGCTGCCGGTGCTCGACGCGACCTGCCCGCTCGTCGCCAAGGTCCACATGCAAGGTCGGCGCTATCTCGCCCAGGGCCGCACGGTGATCCTGGTCGGCCATGCCGGCCATCCCGAGGTTGAGGGAACGATGGGCCAGATCGAGGGGCCCGTGCACCTCGTCCAGAACATCGCGGACGTGGAAGCGCTCGATCTGCAGGCCGATGCCTCCGTGGCCTATATCACGCAGACGACCCTGAGCGTCGACGACACGCGCGGCATCATCGCCGCGCTGCACGCAAAGTTCTCCAACATCGTCGGACCTGACGTCCGCGACATCTGCTATGCCACGCAGAACCGGCAGACCGCGGTGCGAGAACTCAGCCGGGTGGCGGATGTCATCCTGGTCGTGGGGGCCAACAACAGCTCGAACTCGA
Organism: uncultured Lichenihabitans sp.; assembly: GCA_964247575.1. GTDB lineage: Bacteria > Pseudomonadota > Alphaproteobacteria > Rhizobiales > Beijerinckiaceae > Lichenihabitans. The sequence continues at coordinate 3,176 of CAXTVD010000090.1, read as the reverse complement.
ACAGGTTGCGGGAGATCGGGTCCGAAGCCAACGTGCCGAGCTACCTCATCGCCGACGGCACCGAACTCGATGCCCGCTGGCTCGAGGGGGTGGAGGTGGTCGGCGTCACCGCCGGGGCGTCGGCGCCGGAGGTGCTGGTGGACGATGTGATCGACGCGCTCCGGCGCGTCGGACCGATCGAACTGTCGACGCTGCCGGGGATCGAGGAGACGGTCTCCTTCCGGCTGCCGGCGCAATTGGCCAGCCAACTGGCCTGATAGATGGATGGCGAAGGTCCCGTTGCAAAACGGGGCAGTCATGGAGCTGAACTTGGGTATCTCGCTACATCAGACCGTGCGCATGGGCGCTTACGTGCTCCGCCAGCATCTGAGCGGGCGCAAACGCTATCCCCTCGTGATGATGCTGGAACCGCTGTTCCGGTGCAATCTGGCCTGCGCGGGCTGCGGCAAGATCGATTATCCCGACAAGATCCTCGACCAGCGCATTTCGGTCGAAGACTCGCTGCGTGCCTTCGACGAGTGCGGGGCACCCATGATGGTGGTGGCGGGCGGTGAGCCTCTGATCCACAAGGAGCTGCCGCAGATCGTCCAGGGCGTGCTCGATCGCAAGAAGTTCGTGACGATCTGCACCAACGCGCTTCTTCTGGAAAAGAAGATGGGCGACTACAAGCCCAACAAGTTCTTCAACTGGTCCGTGCACCTCGACGGCGATCGCGAGATGCACGACAAATCGGTGTGCCGGACGGGTGTCTACGAGAAGGCCGTCAACGCCATCAAGGCCGCCAAGGCGGCGGGCTTCCGTGTGACCATCAACACGACGCTGTTCAACGATGCGAGCCCCGAGCGGGCAGCGGCCTTCTTCGACGACGTCACCGCGCTCGGCATCGACGGGATCACCGTCTCGCCCGGCTACGCCTATGAGCGCGCGCCCGACCAGCAACACTTCCTCAACCGCGCCAAGACCAAGGAACTGTTCCGCGGCATCTTCAAGCGCGGCAAGGGCGCCAAGGCCTGGCCCTTCTACCAGTCCAGCCTGTTCCTCGACTTCCTGGCGGGCAACCAGACCTATCATTGCACGCCCTGGGGCAACCCCGCTTACACGGTGTTCGGCTGGCAGAAGCCCTGCTACCTGCTCGGCGAAGGCTACGCCAAGACCTACAAGGAGTTGATGGAGGACACCAACTGGGGCAACTACGGCACCGGCAACTACGAGAAGTGCGCCGACTGCATGGTCCATAGCGGGTTCGAGGCGACCGCCGTCGCCGACGCCGTGACCAGTCCCTGGAAGATGCTGAAGCTCGCCATCAAGGGGGTGCGGACCTCGGGTCCGATGAGCCCGGACATCCCGCTCGATAAGCAGCGCCCGGCCGAATACATGTTCTCGCGGCATGTCGAGAACCGCCTGACCGAGATCCAGGCGGAGGAGGAGCGTCTTCCGCTTCAAGCTGCCGAGTAGCCGCGATCCGAAGACATGAAAAAGCCCGGCACGTGACCCGTGCCGGGCTTTTTCATTTGGGGGGGCGGTGGTCGAGCCTCGCTCGGAAAGGCTAGAGACGCTCTGGGTTGATCTCCGCCGGCGCCCGCGCAAACAGGGTGGCCTCGATTGCGCCCGTCGTACCGTCCCATACCCGGGCGGTCTCGGGCGGCAGGATCCCGTCCGCCGCGTCGAAGCCGAAATCGGACGAGAGCAGGCGGCGACAATGGCGGAGCGCGCTGAAGGCCGCCCGGGCATCCAGCGCCGTCCGGATCAGCGCGGTAACGTCGCCTGGACGCCGGGTCAGCGAACGGAGCACCGCCGCGGCGTCCGTCGTGCCGTCCGGCCGCATGCCCACCGTCGCCGCGTGCGGCAGCGAGCGCTCGGCCGGGTCGGCGACAACCCGCAGGGCAACGAAAGGCACCCCGTGCTGGGCCGCGAGCCGCGCCACGATATGAGACTCCATGTCGACGGCCAGCGCCCCTGTGGCACCGCGCAGCGCGCGCTTGCCCTCGGCTCCCGTCACGATCCCGTCAGTGCCCGCCAGATCGCCGACGACGGCGCGCGGAAGCCTGTCGACGAGGCGCCCGATCCACATCGCATCGGACGCGAAGCGGCGGCTGCCGTCGATGATCGTGCCGCCGATGACAACGGTGCCTGGTCGCAGGCCAGGCGCCAGCCCTCCCGCGATCCCAAAGCTGATCACCGCGCGGGCACCACGCCCCAGGGCACCCTGGACGAGCAGGGCCAGGCGGGCCTGGTCGCCGCCGCCTGCGACCGTCACAACTCCAGGTCCCGCCGCGATGCGGGCCTCGGCATGCAGGCCGGTGGCGGCCAGGACCGGTTGGGGAAGGCTCATGCCGTCACATCCCCACCAGGACGGCCTTCGTGTTGCTCACCTGGAGGTTGCGATAGCGCGCCATGGCCCAGAGGGGGAAGAACTTGGGATAGCCGTGATAGCGGAGATAGAAGACCCGCGGGAACCCTGTCGCCGTGTAGATCTCCTCCGGCCAAAGCCCATCGCTCCCCTGCGTCCGCTTGAGATAATCGATTCCCCGCGCCACGCCGGGGCTTTCGGCTTCGCCGGCCGCCATCAGGCCGAGCAGCGCCCAGGAGGTCTGCGAGACCGTGCTGGGAGCGGCCTGGTAGCCCTTGTACTTGACGTCGTAGCCGCGGTCGTCCTCGCCCCAGCCGCCATCGGGGTTCTGGATGGCCTTGAGCCACTCGACGGCGCGGCGGACCGGGGTCTCGCCGGGGTCCATCCCGACGGCATTCAGCGCACACAGAACCGACCAGGTCCCGTAGATGTAGTTCAGGCCCCAACGCCCGTACCAACTACCTTCCCTGTCCTGGTTGCGCACGAGGTAGTCGAGCCCGCGGCCGATGGCGTTGCCCGGCGCGGGCCGGTCGCCGAGTTGCGCCAGCATCGAGACGCAGCGAGCGGTGACGTCCGCGGTGGGCGGATCGAGCAAGGCGCCATGATCGGCGAAGGGGATGGCATTCAGGTAGTACTTGTCATTGTCGGCATCGAAGGCGCCCCAGCCTCCGTCGCGGCTCTGCAAGCCGACGACCCACTCTCGCGCCCGCGTGATGGCGTCGTCGTAGCGCGCGTCCCCATGCGCCTTGCGCCAGCGGTCCATGGCCATCACGACCACCGCCGTGTCATCGAGGTCGGGAAAATGCGGGTTCTCGTACTGGAAGGC
>CAXTVD010000089.1:12850-13381 GCA_964247575.1 uncultured Lichenihabitans sp. | reverse complement strand
ACCCCCTCGAACCGGCGCAGCGGCCGGAGGTCCGGGAAGACCCTTACCGCCAACCCGCACGCCAGCACCACCGAGGTCAGGATCAGCGCCCGACCGACCAGGATGGTCGCCCGCATCACCCCCACCGAGGGATCCTCGCCGGGCCGCTCCTCGAGGCGCAGCCGATTGAGGAAGTGGATCGTCGCGCTGAGCCCGAGTCCGAACGATACGGTAAGCGCGACCACGCTCACGAACTGCAGACCCTCCCCGGTGATCCAGAGCAGCGCGCCCGAGACCACGACCGGGAAGATGCCGGGCAGAATGCTCGCCAGGAACACCGCGAACGAGCGGAACGCGAACCCGATGAAGGCCGCGACGAACAGGAATTCGACCGTCAGCCCGAGATTGAGCTTGCTGATCATGCCGGCGCTGTTGCGCGCGGCGATTGCCGAGAGGCCCGTCACCGCGATCGTGTAGCCTGGATTGGCCGCGCGGATCCCGTCGAGCTCCTTGTTGAGGTCGTCGATGACCGGCAGCAGCTTGCTCGCGTCG
>CAXTVD010000089.1:0-12840 GCA_964247575.1 uncultured Lichenihabitans sp. | reverse complement strand
GGTCCGGGATGCGGCCCGAGACCGCCACCGCATCCTGCGCCTGGTCGATGAAGCGGTGGACCAGGTGGGCCGGCAGGAGGTCGACATACTCCTTCAGGGTCTCGATATCCGACTTGCCTTCCTTCTCGGCCAGCCAGCGCCGCAGCGTCTCCAAGGACCACACGTTGCCGAGGCCCGCCGTCTTCTCCATCGTCGCGTGGACGCCGGCGATCACGTCGAGCGTCCGCTGATCGTAGAGGGAGGCGCCTTGCGGGAACTCGACAAGGATGTCGATCGGGTTGGCCCCCGTCAGCTTGGCGTCGAGCTGGCCGCTGGCGGCCACGGCCTGCTGCTTGTCGGGCACCTGGTCGGCCAGCCGATAGCGCGGCTGCAGGTCGGCATAGATGAGACCGAGGCCGACGACGACCGCGATGCTGATGAGGCTGTAGAGCCCCGGCCGCGAGACCATCCGCGTCGCGATGTAAGAGCAGAAACGCCGCAGCGCATCGACCCCGGTATCCGCGCCCTTCATCCGGACCGCGAAGGCCTGCTCCTTGCGCACGAACAGCACGCCGAACAGCGGCACAAGCGTGAGCACGGCGACGAGCGCGATGATCGTCGAGATCAGGCCGGCCTCGCCGAAGGTGCGGATCAGGTCGGAGTCGGTGAATTGCAGCGCGACAAAGGACAGCGCCGCGGTCATGTGCGTGAGCACGCAGGCGGGGCCCACCACAACGACCGCGTTGCGGAAGGCCGACAGCTTGTCCTCCCCCGCGATGAGCCGGTCGCGGGCGGCGAAGGTGAGCTGCATGCTGTCGGAGAAGCTGATCACCATGATGAGCGGGGTCATGATGTTCAGGAACATGTTCAGCCGGAAATCGAGCCAGCCGAGGCAGCCCAGCGCGAACAGGATCGCCATGAGCGGGGGTCCCGCCGCGACGATCATGAAGGACACGCGGCGGAAGAACAGGATTGCGATGAGGCACCCGGCCGCGAAACCGGCCGCGTTGTAGACCAGCCGGTCGCGCTCGACCGCATTGCGGATCTCGAGCTGCATGACCGGCACGCCGGACAGCTGGGCCGTGACGTCGGTTCCCGCGAGGTCGTCCGCCATCACCTTGCGGATGTTGGCCACGACATCGTTCAGCTTGCTGTCGCCGACAACCTTGGGATCAAGCGCGAGCACCACCAGGGCCAGCGTTCCGTCCTCCGAGAGCAGCTTGCCGCGGATGATCTCGTTGGACTTGACCCGCGCGATCAGCTGGTCGTAGGCGGCGCCGTCCGGCAGTTCCTCGGGAAACAGGGCGGACGGCACCCGGCCGCCCTCGGGCTTCTCGCGCGCCGAGAACATCGAGATGAGCGCCTTCGTCCCGTCGACGAGCTGCAGGTCGGTGACGAGGTCGCGCAGCTTCTCGACGGTCGGGCGGGTCAGCAGGGACTTGCCTTCGATCACGACGAGCGCATCGAACTCGTTCGACGGGAAGCGCGCCGTCACGTCCTCGTACTGCTTGAACTCGGGCGTGTTGGATCGGAACAGCTGGCTGAGCGAATCGTCCACCTTCAGACGCGTGACGCCGACCCCCGCCAGCACGGCAAGCAGGATCACGAGCAGCACGGACAGCATCCGATGCCGAAGCGGCAGCAGGCCAAGGCGCTCGATGCCGAAGGCAAGTCTGGATGGAACGGCGGGCGCCTGTTCCATGCTTACAGGTTCCTTGATTGTCACGCGCGACCCCGTTTGGCCATCAGCCCGGTCGAGGCTCGGGCGACCAGGCGGCCCCGAACCTCACCAGCGTCCTCGACGACGGTCCTGACGTTTCCCGTCGTCGCTGCTCGACGATCGCTCGACGGCGGATCGTGCTGTACGCCGTCGTGCGTGTCCGCTCGGAAGGGGCGCCGCGAGGGGCGCGACCCCGAACGGGCCGGCGGCATATAGCACGAATGATCCGACCGGCCGCAAGCAGCCTCCTTTAGGGCAGACGGGGTAGCGGGGGTCAGGCGGCGGCCTCGCGCCAGCCGCAAGCCTCCAGCAGCTCCGCCATATGCGGCGGGACCGGGGCTTCGACCGCGATCGGCGGCTTGTTCGCCGCCAGCGGAATGGAGACGGCGCGGGCATGCAGGTGCAGCGGGCGGGTGGGCGACGCCGTCCCGTAGACCGGGTCGCCCACGATGGGCCAGCCCATCGCGGCGCAATGGACACGTAGCTGGTGCGTCCGCCCGGTGAGCGGGAACAAGGCGAGCCAGCTCCGCTCCCCCGCGGTTCCCATGAGGCGCCACCGCGTGGCCGCGGGCGCCCCAAGCGGGTCGACCTTCATCCACCACCCGCGATCGGCATCGAGGCGCCCGAGCGGCAGGTCGATCAGGCCCTCCTCCGTCGCCGGGCGGCCCTCGACGACAGCCCAATAGGTCTTGGCGATCTTGCCCTGCTTGAAGAGGAGGCCCAGTTTGGCCAGCGCCTTGCGATGGCGGCCGAGCACCAGGCAGCCGGACGTGTCGCGATCGAGCCGATGAGCGAGGGCGGGCGGGCGCGGCAGTCCGAAGCGGAGCGCATCGAAGCCGGCCTCCAGATTGTCGCCGCCTTTGGGGCCTCTATGCACCGGCAGGCCCGCGGGCTTGTTAAGGACCAGGATGAGTCCGTCCCGGTAGAGCAGCGTTGCGATCAGGTCTTCCTGCGTCATGGCGGAGCGTCTATCGAGGACCGGCCGGCCTCTATCAACCCCGTCGCCGACCTGCCGAAAGTTCGCACCTCGCCCATGACGCCCGACGACGCCGATCCGCCCCAGCCCGCCGCCAAGAAGCCAGGTTTCCTGCGTCGTCTGTTCGGGGGTGGGGCCGCGCCGGTCGATGAGAGGCCGGCTGCCGAGCTTGACCGCTCGGAGCCGGCCATCATCACGGACGAGCCCGAGGGCGCGGCCCTGGCGGCTGAACTGGCCGAGCCGGTGCCGGAGCCCTCGCCCTCGGTCGGCGAGACGCTCCAGTTCAGCGAAGGCGATCTCGAGGCGCCTCTCTTGGACGAGGAGGTCCCGCCCGAGCCCGAGCCCGAATTCGAGCTTGATCTCGAACGCGAAGAATCGGCCGACGTCGGGCCTGCCGCGCCTCGCGCAAGCTGGTGGCGTCGTCTCAAGCAGGGGCTGTCCCGGTCCTCGTCATCCATCGGACAGGGCATCGTCGACCTGTTCGCCAAGCGCAAGCTCGATGCGGCGACCCTGGACGATCTCGACGACATCCTGATCCGAGCGGACCTCGGCGTGGCGACGGCCGCGCGCATCACCGAGGCCGTCGGCCGTGGTCGCTACGACAAGACAATCGATCCCGACGATGTCCGGGCCATCCTGGCTGAGGAGGTCGAGGCGGTCCTGACGCCGCTGGCCGTGCCCCTCGAGGTCGATGGGTCGAAGAAGCCCTTTTCCATTCTGATGATCGGGGTCAACGGTTCGGGCAAGACCACGACCATCGGCAAGCTCGCCGCCAAGTTCATGGCTTCGGGACACTCGGTCATGCTGGCGGCCGGCGACACGTTCCGCGCCGCCGCCATCGAGCAGCTGCGCGTCTGGGGCGACCGGGCCGGCGTGCCCGTCGTCACCCGTCCTCAAGGCTCCGACGCCGCGGGTCTCGCCTTCGACGCCTTCAAGCAGGCTGCGGCGGCCGGCACCGACGTCCTGCTCATCGACACGGCCGGCCGGCTGCAGAACCGCACGGAACTGATGGACGAGCTCGCCAAGGTCATCCGCGTCCTGCGCAAGCTCGATGCGGAAGCGCCGCATGCCGTCCTTCTCGTCCTCGATGCGACCGTCGGGCAGAACGCGCTGAGCCAGGTCGAGATCTTCTCCCGGGTCGCCGGCGTGACCGGGCTCATCATGACCAAGCTCGACGGCACCGCGCGCGGGGGTATCCTTGTCGCCATCGCCGAGCGCTTCAAGCTGCCGATCCACTTCATCGGCGTCGGCGAGGGCGTCGACGATCTGGAGAGCTTCGCCGCGCGGGACTTCGCGCGGGCGATTGCCGGCTTCGATGATGAATGAGGGTGCCCGATCCGCCGGATGCGGACGGGCGAGCAGAACTCCTGCAGGCGAAACGGACCGATGACCGACAGACCGATGCCCAAAACCGCCGCGACGCCCGCCCCGGCCGGTCGCCGGACGATCAATCCCGTGGTCAAGCTGGCGCTTGAATTCGGGCCGCTTGCGGTCTTCTTCGTCGCCTCGGCCCGATATGGGCTGTACGTGGCGACGGCCAGCCTCATGGTCGGCGTCGTCGTCACGCTCGGCATCAGCTACGCGCTGACCCGCCGCCTGCCGATCATGCCGCTCGTGACGGCCGCGGCCGTGCTGATCTTCGGCGCGCTGACCTTCTATTTCGACAATCCGACGTTCATCAAGGTCAAGCCGACCATCGTCAACTGCATCTTCGGAACGGCCCTGCTCGGCGGCCTGGTGTTCCGCAAGCCGCTGCTGCCGGTCGTTCTCGATACGGCGCTGCATCTCGACCGGCCGGGCTGGACCAAGCTGACCTTCCGGTGGGGCCTGTTCTTCTTCTTTCTTGCGGCCCTCAACGAGGTGGTGTGGCGCACCCAGTCCGACGTCTTCTGGGCCGGCTTCAAGGTGTTCGGCACGATGCCGATCACCCTGATCTTTGCGCTGTCCCAGGTCCCGTTGATCCTGCGGCACGAGGACAAGAACGCGACGGCGGCGACCACCGACGACTTCTGAGGTCCGTGCGCGGTCTACTGACCGGTATCCGTGCTGTTGCTGATGCCCTGGCCGGCCGGACCCTTGACGCTATTGCCCGTTCCCGCGCCGGGACCGTGCGGATCGGCCGTCGTCTTGCCCAGACCTGTTCCGGCGACGCCACCGTTGGAGGGGTCGACGACGGTGTTGGGGCTGCCGCCGCCGCTTCCCGAGCCGGCACCCTGGACGTTGTTGTTGGACGCGGCGTTCGGCTTGACCGTGCCGACCTGCGCGCCGGCGACCCCCGCCGACATCAATGCCGTGAGAGCGACGGCCACCACCATCACGCCCCGTCGTCCTGCCAATCCCGTCATTGCCTGTTCCTTCCCGTCACTCGACAGGCTGGTGCAACGCGCGGGACTCGGTGCGGGTTCACCGACCCGCCATGGCGGGTGCATCAGTCCGGCAGTGTCCGTCTGAGGTCAGGCGCGCCCAGCGACAGGTCGCTGATCGTTCCGTGCAGGACGAGGCCGCCGTTGGACCGGTCCCCCAGGTCGTCCGCCCAATAACCGACCGCGACGACCGCAGGCATCATCAGCATCCCGGCCACCAGTGCGGTATTGACACCCCATCGATGGAGGAGGGCAAGGAGGGTCATGGGCTCTGGCGGATCAGTTGACCAGCCGAAGCCCGGACATGGCCTGCGCGATCGAGGCAAAGGTCGAGATCAAGCCGTTCCCGTCCTGGGCGATATAGGCCATGCTCGGCTGCGTCGCGCAGCTCTGCAGCAGATTGAGCCCCGCCTGATCGATCGGGTCGCTCGGGATGCTGAACCCGACCGTGTAGATCTGGACGCCCGCCGCCTTGGCATTGGAGCAGGCCTGCAGCGTCGCGGCGTCCATCACCGACCGCCAGTTGGAACTGGTGGTCGTCCCCAGGCGGCTGTTCTCGAAATAGCCGAACGGGGAATAGGTGCTCTGGTTCTTGCCGTAGGGCTGGCTGGTGCCATAGCCGTAGGTGGTGTTCCAGCTGTTGAAGCCATCGGTCATCAGGATCATGACCTTGACGTTGGTCTGCAACGAATAGGCCTTGGCGTTCTGCGGTCCGATGGCGCCCGTCGCGGTCGTCTGCGTGTTGAAGGGTCCGTTCGGCGAGATGCTGTGCCAGCCCCACATCACGCCGCTGAACAGGTTGGTGCTGCCCTTGGCGTACATGGCGTTGATCGCGGTGTTCAGGGTCGTATTGTTGTTGGTGAGCGTCGTGATCGCCTGGCTGTCGCAGAGCAGGTTCGGACCGGTCTTGAAGCCGGAGTTCGATCCGCTGTAGTCGTAGGCGTGGAAGTTCACCGCACCGGACTTGGCGGTTCCGCTGTATTTGCAGACCATGGTCTGGGTGTCGCCGCGCGGCAGGCTCGGATTCAAGACATTGTTGTAGACCGGCGTCTTGCTGCCCGAGGCGTCGGCAGCGGCGTAGAGGCCGCTCTTGGCGCAGGCGCTCGTCGTGGACTTGTCGCTGAGGTAATCGTTGGCGAGCGAATATTTGTAGCTGCTCTCGAGGCTGGCATTGGCTGTCAAGGACGCCTCGTCCGGGGCCAGGTAGGGCTCGTAAAGGCTGTCCCCCGACGTCGCGGGCGCGTCGGAGTAGAGATAACTCCCCGGGCGCTCCTCGACGCACCCGCCCCAGCTCTGCCCCATCGCGTCGAACAGCGCGAAACGGCTCGTCGGCAGGAAGGCGCCCGACGGCAGGCCCTGCGGAAGAAGGTAGTTCTGCCCCGCGATGGACGACTGGCCGCTGTTGTCGATCCAGGACGCCCCGCGATACTGCGATCCCACATTGACCGCGAGGCTGAAGGGCACGAGGGCGAAGCTCGCCTTCGGCGGTACCCCGGACGGATTCAGGGTGGCAACCATCTGCGTCGCCGCGGTCTGCAGCGAAGCGATCTTGGTGGTCCCGCTCGTCGACTCCGCCATGGAGCCGGAATTGTCGAGGACCATCGCGACCTCGTAGGAGATGTTGTTGATCTTGGCGCAGCTGGTCGCCACGACCGTCACGGATTTCGTGGACCCCATGCCCATGCCGGAGGCGGCTGACATGATCATGGTGGGAACCGTCGTGCGGCCGGTCAGGCAGACCTGCGTGTTGTCCGGCGAGACCGTCGGTCCCGAGTAGATCCAGGCGTTCGGATCGTCCACCGCCGCCGCAAAGTAATTCTTCGCATTAGCGTTCATCGTGGTGGTCGACACATTCAGGGTCAGGTCGTGGGCGACGGACAGCACCGTCGCGTCGGTCGCCTGCTGAAGGCTGGTCTTTCGGGTGACCGACCGCGTGTAGTCGACCGATGCACCGACCAGAAGAATGGCAGGAACCGCGGAGAGGGCGAAGATGGTCGCGACATTGCCGCGACGATCGTGACCGAACTGCCTGATGATCCCGCCGAAGCGACGACCTGCCATGCCTGCACACTCCTACCTGCCTCGTCAACGGCTAGGAGCTTCGGGTTAAGGTCTTGTGTTCACGGTCCCCATGAATCCCTTAGCAGGCGTTGGGACCGGGGCGGCCTTCGCGCCATGGTTCACGGGGGCTGAACGCCAGCGCGGGTTGATTTCTCCGCGACGATGGGGCATGGCACCCCCAGCATCGGCGGGCCCACCCCGCATACTCGATCGGGACGGTCATGAAAGTTCGCAATTCGCTGAAGTCGCTCCGGCTGCGTCACCGGGACAACCAGCTGGTCCGTCGCAAGGGCCGCGTCTACATCATCAACAAGGTGCAGAAGCGCTACAAGGCGCGCCAGGGCTGACCCGAGCGGCGGGAGGCACGGTGACGCGCCGTCCCGCCTTTGACGTGGTGGTCGACCCGCTCTAGGGTGGGTGATGCACATTCGTCTGGTTTCCGCTCTCGTGATCGGTGTCGTGACATGCGTCGGGGCACACGCCGGCGACTCCTCCGCGCACCCGACGCTGACCCTTCCCGACGGCTCGACCATCACGCTCCCCGAGGGAACCAAGGCGTTCGGTCCGAACGGGCCTGCCCTGCCCCAGGCGGGGAATGGCGCGGCAACAGACAGGCCTCCTGCCGAGTCCGGAAAGGCAGAGCCGCCTTCGTCCGCCGCGAGCCGGCACCGGCAGCGGCTCGATGACCTGTTCGCGCGGCTCGCCGGCGCGCAGGACGCGACCGAAGCCGCTGCGATCACGACGGCGATTGACCATCTCTGGCTGCAATCGGGCTCTCCCACCGCCGATCTGCTGATGCAGCGCGCGGCGCAGGCCCTGGAAGCCAAGGACGACAAGACGGCCAGCCTGCTGCTCGACAAGATCATCGCGCTGAAACCGGGCTGGGCGGAGGCCTGGAACAAGCGGGCCACAGTCCGGTACCTGGAAGACGACGATGGGGGATCCATGGCCGACATCGCCCATGTCCTCGCGCTCGAGCCCCGCCATTTCGGCGCCCTGAGCGGCATGGGCTTCATTCTCCATCGCAACGGCAACGACAAGGCGGCGCTGACGGTCCTGCGCAAGGCCGCGCAGGTGAACCCCCAGCAATCCGACATCAAGACGCTGATCGACGAACTCACCCCAGCGGTGGATGGGCAGGCGCTTTGACGGCTGGTCACGCCCCCACGCCGTGATCCGGTCGGTCCTGGTCGTCGCGGGCGTCCTCGTCGGAACGGCCCTGCTCGGGCTGGTCGGGTTCTCGGCCCTCGAGACGCGGTGGATCGAAGCCTCCTATCCGCCGGAGGGACGCTTCGTCGCGATCGATGGTGGCCGCCTGCACGTGACCGAGCGGAAGCCGGCCGGCGCGGCCCGTGGCACGGTCGTTCTCCTGCATGGCGCGACCGGCAACCAGGCCGACGTGATGCTGCCGCTCGGCGACCGCCTTGCAGCGCTCGGCTTTCGGGTCCTCGCGCCCGACCGCCCGGGGCATGGTTGGAGCGACCGGCCGGACGGTGTGGAGGACGCGTCCCCGGCCCGGCAGGCCGTCCTGATCCGCCAGGGCCTGGAGGGCCTCGGAGTCACCCACGCCATCATCCTCGGCCATTCCTGGTCGGGCGCGCTGGCCGCCAGCTTCGCCCTGGATCAACGCGACTTCACGGACGGCCTGGTGCTCGTCTCACCGGTGACCCATCCCTGGCCGGGCGGCATTGCCTGGTACTACGCGCCGGCCGCTTCGCCCGTGTTCGGGCCCTTCTTCAATCACCTGCTGACGATGCCCATCGGGCTTCTCGCGCTCGAGGCGGGCGTGCAATCGGTATTCGCGCCCCAGGCCCCGCCGCCCGATTTCGCCGCCCGCACGGGGGTCAGGCTCGTGCTGCGCCCGGACGAGTTCACGGCCAATGCGCAGGACGTGTCGCATCTGCTCGACTTCGTGCGCGGCCAGGCCCCCCGCATGGGGGAGATCAGCGTGCCGACCGCCATCGTGACCGGCGATCACGACGGGATCGTCTTCAAGTCGGTCCACAGCGACGCCAGTTTCCGCGCCATCCGGGGCGCGACCATGACCGTGTTGCCCGGGGTCGGCCACTCACCGCACTGGTCCGATCCCGACAGCGTCGTGGCCGCGGTCCTGTCGGTCGCCGACCGGCTGCATGCACGGCCGGTCGAGGCGCCTCACACGTAGGCGAGCTGCATGGTGTTGGTCGCGCCAGGCGAGCCGAAGGGCAGCCCGGCCACCACGACGATCCGCTCCCCGCTGCCGGCGAACCCCTCCTGCAGGCAGGTTGCGCAGGCCCGCTGGGCCATGTCGTCGATGTCGCGCGCGTCGTCAATCACGATGGCGTGCACGCCCCAGACGATGGACAGCCGCCGGGCCGCATCGATATGCGGCGTCAGGGCCAAGATGGGCGTCCGCGGCCGTTCGCGGGCGATGCGCATGCCCGTCGCGCCCGATGCGGTCCAGGCCGCGATGGCCTTGAGATCAAGCGTCTCGGCGGAGTTGCGGGTCGCGAAGGCGATCGCATCAGCGCCGGTGGCTTCGGGCGGCGTGCGTTGCGCCGTGCTGATCGTGTAGTAGAGCGGATCGCGTTCCACTTCTTCGGCGATCCGGTTCATCATCGCCACCGCCTCGACCGGGAACTGTCCCGAGGCGCTCTCGGCCGAGAGCATCACGGCATCCGCCCCCTCGAAGACGGCCGTCGCGACGTCCGAGACCTCGGCGCGGGTCGGCACCGGTGCAGAGATCATGGATTCCAGCATCTGGGTCGCCACGACGACCGGCTTGCCCATCTTGCGCGCCGTCCGCGTGATCCGCTTCTGCAGGCCCGGCACCTTTTCGAGCGGCATCTCGACGCCGAGATCGCCGCGCGCCACCATCAGCGCGTCGGACATCTCGATGATCTCGTCGAGGCGCGTGATCGCCTGCGGCTTCTCGATCTTGGCCAGCACCAGCGCGCGTCCGCGAGCGATCTTCTTGACCTCGGCCACGTCGTCGGCCCGCTGAACGAAGGAGACGGCGACCCAGTCGACGCCCTCGTTCAAGGCCGCGTCGAGGTCCGAGCGGTCCTTGGCCGTCATGGCCGAGGTCGCGATCTCGGTGTCGGGCAGGCTCACGCCCTTGCGGTTCGACACCTTGCCGGCAATGTCCACCATGCAGACCGAGCGGTCGGGAGAGGCTTCGAGGACGTGCAGCTTCACCTTGCCGTCGTCGATGAGCATGTTGTGACCCGGCCGCAGCGCCCGCAAGATCTCCGGATGGGGCAGCTGCACCCGGTCGATGGTCCCCGGGGTGGGGTCGCTGTCGAGGACGAAGGTCGCGCCCTTGACGAGCTCGACAACGCCGTCCTTGAACTCTCCGACCCGCAGCTTCGGACCCTGGAGGTCCACGAGGATCCCGATGGGGCGGCCGTAATCGGCCTCCAGCGACCGGATCATGCGGATGCGCTCGCGCATGGCATCGTGCGTGGCGTGGCTCATGTTGATGCGGAAGATGTCCGCCCCCGCCTCGAACAGCTTGGCGAGCATGGTTCGGTCGGAGGACGCCGGGCCCAGTGTGGCGAGGATCTTCACGCGGCGATGGCGTCTCATTCTGCCTCCTCCAGGCTCATCATTCGAAGTGTTTGACTTGCCGACCGACCGGGGAACGTCCTGCGACCGCTCAGGGCTTGGGAGCGCCCGGCGTGACCGGATCGGTCAACTGAACGGTCCAGTTTTTCGAGTCCCGTCCGGTATCGATCTCGAAGAAACCCGTCCGGTCGAAGCCGCGCACGAAGCAGTTCTGGCGGCCGTCGATGCGAAACTCGTGGTCGCGCGTGCACATATAGGCCTTGCCCTCCCACTCGCCGCCGCTCTCGTCCATGCCGTAGGGGTAATAGTACTCCGCCGCGAGGGGGCCCCGCAGCAGCGTCTCGCAGACGTTCGACTTGAGGTTCCACCAGCCTTCGCTCGTCCAGGCCGTGCCGTCGGTATAGGCGAGCGCGACGGACACGCGGCTGCCGGTGTTGTTGCAAAGGCGGAAGTCGGCCTTCGCCAGGCCAGGCAGCAGAAAGGCGAGGGCACTGGCGGCCAGGCGGAGCGGGAGGCGATTCATGGTGATGTCTTAACCGAGATCGGTTTCCTTGAACACGCGCCTTCCGGCAAGACGATGGCGGCCGTCGTCATACCGCATCCGTGCTGCGGCGCGGCCGCGCGATCCAGATGCCGATCAGGATGAGGGCACCGCCGAGCCCCTGCACCGCGGTGACCGCTTCGCCCAGGATGGCCCAGGCAAAGAGCGCCGCTGCGATGGCCTCGATGAAGATGACCAGCGAGGAAAAGACGGCAGGCAGCCGCCCCAGCGCCACCGACAGGAGACCCTGCCCGCCGGCGTGGCTAACAAGCGCCAGGGCAACAAGGATGCTCCAGGCATGGAACGTCGGCGGGCGGATGTCGCCTTCCAGCGCAAGCGCCACGGCCAGCAGGATCACCGCGGCGACGAGGCTCATCTCGAAGGTCACACGCGCGGCTCCAGCCCGGGTGCGGGCGCTGCCGACCGCGAGAAAATACAGGCCGAACATGACGCTGGTCGCGACGCCGGCGGCGTCGCCGGGCACGCGGGACAGATCGACCGATATGCTCTGCGCGACGATCGCGGCGCCGCCCAGGAGGCAGAGCGCTAGGCCGCCCACGACGAAACGGGACACGCGCCGCCCGAGCAGGAGCCAGCCGAAGATGACGACCCACAGCGGTGCGGTGGTGGCGAAGAAGGTGGCGTTGGCGACGGTCGTGTGGGCAAGAGCGAGATGCCAGAAGAAAAGGTCGCCGCCGAACAGGATCCCCGCGATCACCGTCGGACGGGCGAAGCGGGCCGAGGCCGGACGGAGGCCGCGCTCTTCGAGGCGCACCCAGAGCCACAGCGCGGGCAGCGCCAGCGCCACCCGCCAGAACGCGCTGGAGAACGGCCCCACGCCGGCGAGGCGGACGAAGATAGGCGAGACGCCCATCGCGAGCGCACCCACGACCAGAGCGACGAACGGAGCGGTCGCCGAAGCGCGGTCGTCGACGGCCGGAGCGGACATGGGGAGAAGACCTTGGCGGAACGGCGGCTGGCACGCGCGGAATGACGGCGCCAAAGCGCTTCGCCGGGGCGGCTTATGGCAGATCGCGCCGGCCATGACTATGTTTGGCCCGACACGGGACAGGAACGAGCGATGATCGAGGACGGCGGCTCCTTCGAGCGGCTGGAGGGGCGACTGGACAGCGGCGTGCTGCTCCTGTGTGATCACGCCTCGAACGCGGTGCCCGAACAGTATGGTCGGCTGGGCCTTCCAGCGACCGAGTTCGAGCGACACATCGCCTATGACATCGGCGCCGCGACCGCGACCCGGCGCCTGGCCGCCGAACTCGGCGCACCGGCGATCCTGACCACCTTCTCGCGCCTTCTCATCGATCCGAACCGTGGCGCCGGCGACCCGACGCTGGTCATGCGCCTCTCCGACGGGGCCATCGTGCCCGGCAATGCGCGGATCGACGAGGCCGAAATCAGCCACCGGCTGCGGCACTATTGGCAGCCTTATCGCGACGAGATCGACCGGGTGATCGACGGGATGATCGCCACGGGAGTCGTGCCGGCCATCGTCTCGATGCACAGCTTCACGCCGACGATGAAGGGCGTGACGCGGCCTTGGCACATCGGCCTGCTGTGGGACTCCGACGCCCGGCTCGCCGCACCCATGCTGGCCGCCCTGCGGGCAGAGGCCGACCTGCAGCCATCCGCCCTGTGC
>CAXTVD010000088.1:0-13716 GCA_964247575.1 uncultured Lichenihabitans sp. | reverse complement strand
GGGCCCCCTGCATGAGGCGTTGACGCCGCTGTTCCTCATGCTCCTCCTCCTGGCGGCCGGACTGATCGGCGGCGTCCTGCTCCAGGTCCGCGTTGGACTCAGGCCCCTCGCCGTCCTTCGGGACGACCTCGTTCTGGTTCGGACCGGAAGGGCGCAGCGGATTACGGGGCCGCAGCCGAGCGAGGTCCGACCCCTGGTCACTGAGCTGAACACGCTTCTCGACCAGAACGCGGCCAACCTGGAACGGGCGCGTCGGCACGTCGCCAACCTGGGCCACGGTCTGAAGACGCCGCTCGCCACGCTCGCCTTGGCTCTGGAGGAGCCGGGTCTCGATCCGCAGGGTAAACTGCGCCCGCTCGTCGCGACGATGGACCGGCGCATCCGCCATCACCTGTCCCGCGCCCGGGCCGCGGCCCTCGGAGGCTCCTCGCGCAGCAGGACGGCGCTCGGCCCTGCGCTCGCCGACCATGCCGCCGTCTTCGCCAAGCTCAACGCCGACAAGCAGATCGCCTTCGAGGTCGACGCCGACCCTGCCATCGAGGTGGCCTGCGAGGCCCAGGACCTCGACGAGATGCTCGGAAACCTGATCGACAACGCCTGCAAGTGGGCGCGCAGCCGCGTCCGGGTCACGGCCACACCGGACAACAGGATGGTCAAGGTGAGCGTCGAGGATGATGGACCGGGGCTTCCCGACGGGCAGTTGAGCGAGGTCTTGAAGGCCGGCAAACGCATCGATGAGAGCATGCCGGGATACGGGTTCGGGCTGCCGATCACACGCGAACTCGCTGAGCTTTACGGCGGCACGCTGTCGCTGGACCGGTCCGATCTCGGCGGACTTCGGGCGGTCGCTTCTCTTCCCGCCTCGACCCGGCGACCTTGATCCCCGGGAGTGGCCCGGATTGTCGATGCCGTCCGCGACGCGGCCCGAGAGGTCAAGGTTCTTCGACGAGAACCGGCAGCCTGTGTCAGCCGTCGGGACAATGCGCGACGTCACGGCCCGAAACGAAGCGAACCGACGGCTTTACGAGTTGGCGCATTCGGACCACCTTACGGGTCTGGCCAATCGCATGCACGTTGGCAGCGAGCTATCGCCAGCCCCGGACCGGGCCGGGCCGGGCGGATGGTCAACGTCCACCATCCTTCGACTGTTCATCTCTCCTTGCATCTCGGCGCGGAGATCAGCAGGACCATGCGCAAAACCGACCGACCAATCACCAGGTCGGACACCCCGTCTTCCGCCTCGATGGACTCACAGCATCCCGCGGGCGCCCGCTCAGGCCACGGCCTTGATTGCGTCTCTCGACACCGCTGCGGGAGTGGCCCGAGAGTGAGGGAAGCACCATTCGACAGCTTCATCGGCGCTAACGGCTTTGGAATACAGGTAGCCCTGGCCGTAGCCGCACCCGAGCGCCTTCAGGAACTCGCATTGCTCCGTTTCCTCGATGCCCTCGGCCACGACGTCGAGGCGCAGGTGGCGCGCAAGGAACAAGGTCGATTGCAGAATGGCGTGATCCTGAGGCGAGGTCAGGAAATGCTGCACAAAGGAACGGTCGATCTTGATGATGTCGACCGGGTAGGTCCTGAGATGGGTCAAGGATGCGTAACCGGTCCCGAAGTCGTCGAGGGCAATGCGAACGCCGGCCGACTTGAGCCTCTGCAAGATGAGCTTCACGCTCTCGGTTTCCTGGCTCAGGAAGACACCCTCGGTCACCTCGACCTCGATCATCTTCGGGCGCAAGCCATAATCCGAGATCTGTCTCAACAGCCGTTCCGCGAAGTGCGGGTCACGGAACTGGCCGGAGCTCAGGTTGATGGCGATGTGCCCGAAGTCGTGCCCGTCCCGGTGCCACGCCCGGGCCTGACACAGGGCCTCCTCGATCACCCAGTCGCCGATCCGATCCGACAGTTCCGGATCCTCCAGGGCTGCCATGAACGCGCCCGCCGCGACGACCTGCCCGTCCGGCCGCCGCCAGCGGAGCAGGGCCTCGAACCCGGCTAGCGTGTCGGTGCAGAGCGCAATCTTCGGCTGGTAGAACAGCTCGAGCTGGTTCTCGTTCAAGGCGCTCGTGATATTCCGGATCGTATTGTATCGCGCTTCCGCGCTGACCTTCATCTCCGGACTGAACACCCGAAAGGTATTGCGTCCCGCGGCTTTGGCCGCGTACAGGGCCAGGTCGGCTCGCGTGAAGAACTGGTCGTCTTGATCGTCCTCACGCGAGGTGATCGCAACGCCAACGGACGCGCTGAGCTGGAAGGATTGGGTCTTGTACCGGATCGGCAGCCGGAGTTCCGAAAGCACCAACTCGGCGAGCACCTCCGGGGAGGCGGGCGCCTTGGCGAGATCGAACAGCAGGGCGAACTCGTCGCCGCCGAGGCGTGAGACCATCTCGACCCCATGCCGGATCCGGCGCAGGCGGCGCGCCATCTGCTTGAGGCATTCGTCGCCCACGGTATGCCCGAAGGTGTCATTGAGGTGTTTGAAGCCGTCGAGATCGACGAGGAAAAGCGCCAGCTCCGTCGCGCCCTTGTCTCCGCTCTTTCCGGCTCTGCGCAGGCGCTTCTCGAACACGCCTCGGTTGAAGAGGCCCGTGAGGGGGTCGCATTCCGCCAGGAACCGCATGCGATCCCATGTTGCCTTCTCCGTCGTGATGTCCTGCTTGACCCCGAACCGGCGAACGACGACGCCGTCCTTCATCTCGACGTCCCCGACGATGCGGACCCACCTCTTGCCGCCCTTGGCGGTCGCCATTGGACCCTCGAAGGTATAGGGGCCAAATGTTTCCGTGTCGGCCTTGAACAAGGCTTCTACTTCTTTCCGCGTCTTTTCGGGATACAGCCGTTGAGCCGCTTCCGGGGTGATCGGGATACCCCTTGGCATCTCGTGGATGTCGTACATCCCGTCTGTCCAGGTGACGTGCTCCTTGCCCGGGATCCATTCCCACGCGCCCATCCGGGTCAGCTCCGATCCGCGATCGAACAGTTTTTTCAACCGTGCCAGCTCGGCTGTCGTCTGTGCGAGCCTGCGGCTGCTCCGACGCTCACGGATCAAGGCCGTCACGACCCCGGCCAGCAGCGTGAGCCGGTGCGCCTGCTCGTCCGTGAACACACGAGGCTTGCTGTCGATGATGCACAAGGCGCCGAGGTGAACGCCGGGCTCGATGGACAGGGGTGCCCCGGCATAGAAACGGATGAACGGAGCCGCCGTGACCAGCTTGTTCGACGCGAACCGCTTATCCGCGGCCGCGTCCGGGATGACGAGCATTGCCCCTGACGCGACAGGGTAGTTGCAGAACGCGACCTCCCGTTCCGTGGAGCAGACGTCGATCCCGGCGGACGCCTTGAACCATTGCTGATGCTGGTCGAGGAGAGAAACGAGAGCGATCGGGACGCCAAACATGTCGCACGCAAGCCGGACGACATCATCGTACTCCGCTTCTCGTGGAGAGCCGAGCAGCTCCAGTTCATGAAGCGCTTCCAGACGCGCAATTTCATTGTCCGGGACGGGATATGTCATTGCCTCGCTCAAAACACCTGGCCTGACTTTTCGAGGGCTACTGTGATCGACGTCGGGTTAAATGTTTGATGTCCGGATTGCGTCACCCTGCGTAAGAGTCCGAGTGTCTTCGATGACCGTGGTTACTCAGGAGTTCAGTGTCATTTGTTATGATCCAAGAAACGAAAACTGATCGTGGCGCTGGCCGAGTGATTTGGAGTTGACTTCCTATGTCGAACGTGCTCGGTCAATTGTATCGGCTGCAGTTCATCGGCGTAGCCGGCTGAGAGGCCATAGTCTCCCGCCTTGCAAATAGCGGGTGGCCAATGCTTCAGAAGCCGAGTCCGAGCCCGACCCAGAACCGTCTTCTCGCAGCGCTCTCGGACGAGGATCTGGAGCCTCTGCAACCGCTTCTCTCGCTCGTCGAGTGGAAGTTCGGCGACGTTTTGGTCCTGCCCAATCGGCCGGTCGACAACGTCTGGTTTCCGATCCGTGGCCTTGCGTCTGTGCTCGCCGTGACCGCTGCGGGTCGCACGTTTGAAGTCGGCTTGTACGGGCGCGAGGGCGCCGGCCCGGCTCAGGTCCTGCTCGGCATGGATCAGGTCCCGCATACCCATGTGGTGCAGGCGCCGGGTCTCGCCTATGCGCTGCCGAAGGTCGAACTAAAGGCCGCCATGGACCGGCGTGTGACGCTTTCGCAGCTCCTCATGCGGTATGTCGATGCCTTTGCAGTCCAGACCGGCTCTACGGCTCTGTCCAACAGCAAGGATGCTTTGAACGTCCGCCTGGCACGCTGGCTTCTCATGTATCAGGACCGCCTCGACCCTGAAGATCTCCCCATTACGGCAAGGAGCCTTTGCATCATGCTTGGGGCTACGACGGAGAGCGTCGTTTCGGCTATGGCGGACCTGCAATCGGACGGCATGATCCAGTCGAGCCAGGATCACGTTCGGATCTTGAACCGCCTTAAGCTCCTGGATCTTGCAGCCGGCAGCTATGGTGTTCCGGAGCAGGAGTTCGATCGCCTCATCGGGTCGGCTCCAGCCATCCTCGCACGACCGGGAATGCAGGCCTGAAGCACGATCGCGGTTCGAGAGTCTTGGCCCGGATCATCTGGGCGAACGAGACGACCATGCCGCCATCACTGCATCCGGCTGGCGGTGCTGGAGGTGGGGCGATGCATCGCTCTGCTTCCCAGCGGCGACGGCTGGGAAGCAAAAAGTGGAAATTTGCGAGTGATTTCTGGTGCCGCAAGAGGGATTCGAACCCCCGACCCCCTCATTACGAATGAGGTGCTCTACCAGCTGAGCTATTGCGGCGAACGGGTCGGCCTCGATCGGTTCGACGTCCGCCACAGGCTGATACGCAACGCGGCGGGTTTTGACAACAGGGGACTGCACGGGTGGCGGTCGCGCCGGCGTACGAGGGACACCTCCGGCCCGGCCGACCGGGCGTGGCGGCGGCCGTGACCCCCAGGCGATCGGGCATCCGTCCTCAGTAGAGCGCCGTGCGGTCGACGACGTGATCGGGCGCCAATCCTGCGTCAACCAGGGCGACCTGGCCGGCGATGAAGCGGGCGACGGTCTGCGGGGTCGAGGCGGCGGCGTTGTGGGGCGTGATCGTCACCGCGGGATGCCGCCAGAGCGGCGAGGCGGCAGGCAGCGGCTCGTGCTCGAACACGTCCAGGGTCGCGGCCCGGAGCGTGCCGTCCTCCAGCGCGGCGAGGATGTCGGCTTCGTCCTGCAGGCCGCCCCGTCCCGCATTGATGAGGATCGGACCGGCATGGCCATCGCGGGCGAGCCGGCGAAACAGAGCGGCGTCGAGCACGCCGCGCGTGGCCGGGGTGAGCGGCAGCAGCACGACCAGGATCTGCGTCCACCCGAGAAACGCGTCGCGCTCGGCCTCGCCGGCGAAGGTCCTGATGCCCTCCATCCGCTTGGGGGAGAGGCTCCAGCCCGCCACGTCGAAGCCCATGACGGACAGCTTGCGCGCCGCGTCCTGGCCCAGCACGCCGAGCCCCATCACGCCGACGCGCACGTCGCGCGCGGCAGGCTGGTGGGCGTCGTCCGCCCAGATCTTCTCGTATTGCTGGTAGTCGTAGAGCCGCTGCTGGCGATGGTGCAGCAGCACGTGCAGCACAACCCACTCGCTCATCCGGTTCGTGAGGTCGGGATCGATCAGGCGCACCAGCGGGACGGTGGCGGGCAGGTCGGGATCGGCCACCAGGTGGTCGACGCCGGCGCCGAGCGAGAACACCGCCCTTAGGGACGTGAAGCGCGCGAGACTGCCGCTGGGGTGCTTCCAGGCCGCGACGTAGCGCACGCTGTCCGGGAGCGGCGCGTCGTCGAGGGTCGCCACGGCAAGGCCGGGCAGGTGCTCGCGCAAGGCATCGACCCAGGGGCCGGGATCGTCGGTCGGGGCGAGGGCGACGAGCAGGCACGGACGGTCGGATGTCATGGGTGACGGGCGCTCACGGATTCGATGACGACGGGGGCGGCAGGCGGGGGGGCCTCCCCGATGCGAGAGGCGCGACGCAGGGCGTCGGCTGCCGCCTCCGCCTGCTCCTCGGTCGCGGCATGGACGAGGCCGAGCGGCTGCTCCGCCGCCGCTCCGACGCTGGCGAGCCGGCTGAAGCCCACGCGCGGATCGATGCTGTCGCCCGGCCTCGTCCGCCCCCCGCCGAGGGCGACGACCGCCAGGCCGAGCGCGCGGGCGTCGATCGACCGGACGAAGCCCGGCCGGTCCGTCGTCACTTCCCGCCAGACCGGCGCGTCGAGCAGGCGCGTCTCGGGCCGCTCGACGAGATCGGTCGGGCCGCCGAGCGCGGCCACCATGCGGCCGAAACGGGCAGCGGCCTCGCCGCTCGACAGGGCCGCTTCCACGCGCCGCGTCGCTTCCGCCTGGTCGGCGGCGAGCCCGCCGGTGACCAGCATCGCGGAGGCCAGGGCCATGACGACCTCGGACAGGCGCCGGTCGCGCTGCGCTCCCGTGAGAAAGTCTACCGCATTGCGCACTTCGAGCGCATTGCCGGCGGCGCTCGCCAGGCTCTCGTTCATGTCGGTCACGAGGGCCGAGGCCGACAGCCCGGCGCCACCGGCCACGTCCACGATGCTGTGGGCGAGGTCCCGCGCCCGGTCCAGGGTCGTCATGAAGGCGCCCGAGCCGGTCTTGACGTCCATGACGAGGCCCTGCAGGCCCGCGGCCCGCTTCTTGGACAGGATGGAGGCGGTGATCAGCGGGATCGATTCCACCGTCGCCGTCACGTCCCGCACGGCGTAGAGCAGCTTGTCGGCCGGGGCGAGGTCGGCCGTCTGGCCGATGATGGCGCAGCCGACGTCCCGCACGACGGATCGGAACAGCGGCAGGTCCGGCGCGGTGCGGTAGCCCGGAATGCTGTCGAGCTTGTCGAGCGTGCCCCCGCTATGGCCGAGGCCCCGGCCCGAGATCATCGGCACAAAGGCGCCGCAGGCCGCCACGAGTGGCGCCAGGATCAGGCTCACATTATCGCCGACCCCCCCGGTCGAGTGCTTGTCGAGGACCGGCCCGGGAAGGTCGGAGCTGCTCCACTCCAGCGTCCGCCCGGACGTCGTCATGGCCTCGGTAAGCGCGACCGTCTCGGCCGCGCTCATGCCGCGGATGAACACGGCCATGGCGAAGGCGGCTGCCTGTTCGCCCGTCACGGCGCCGGTGGTCAGGCCGCCCACGAAGGCTTCGATGTCGACGCGTTCGAGCGCCTCGCCGTCCCGCTTCCTGCGGATGATCTCCTGCGGCAACATGGCGTGATCCCTTCCATGGTTGCATCATGCGCGCGTCCGACCGGCGGCCCCGCCCCGGGCCGCCTTCGGCGCACCTTTCAGGCCGCCGCCTCGTGGGTCCGCACGAAGGCGCGCAGGAGGCGCTTGAGCGCGACCGAACCCGACAGGGCCACGCCCTTGGTCTCGCCATGGCTGGGGTTGCCCCCGGCCAGCCCGGTCGCGAAGTTGGTCACCACCGAGATCGCGGCCACCCGCAGCCCGAGCCGTCGGGCGAGGATGACTTCGGGAACCGTGGACATCCCCACGAGGTCGGCGCCGAGGAGCTTGGCCATCCTGATCTCCGCCGGCGTCTCGAAGGAGGGACCGGAGAACCACATGTAGACGCCTTCCCGGAGGTTGGCGACGCTCGCCGCGGTCCCGGCGCGCTTGAGCCGGGCGCGCAGCCGCGCGTCATAGGCGTCGGCGAGCGACACGAAACGGTCGTCGCCCACCGCGCCGATCAGCGGATTGATGCCCGACAGGTTGATGTGGTCGCTGATCACGGCCAGGCTGCCGGGATACCAGTCGGGATGCATCGAGCCGGCCGAATTGGTCAGGATGACGCTGGCACAGCCGAGCGCCGCCAGCGTCCGCAGGGGCGGGTCCATCGCCGCGGCATGACCGTTCTCGTAGTAGTGGGCCCGCCCGCGCAGGACCGCCACGGTGCTCTTCTCGAGAAGGCCGACGACCAGTTCGCCCTCGTGTCCGGAGACGGTGCTCCGCGGAAAACCGGGCAGCTCCGCATAGGGAACCGCCACGGTCTCTTCCATGCTGTCGGTGATCGAGCCGAGGCCGGTACCCAGGACGATGGCGAGATCGACCACCTCGTCGATCCCCCGGCTTCGCAGGACGCGGAGCGCCTGCTCGGTGTCGCTCGTCATCGACTCGGATCTCCCGGCGAGGCGACTGCGAGGTGGGACGGGCCGAAGGAGTGCGGCAGCAGGGCCGCCAGGGTGAAGCTTTCGCGCAGGCCGCCCGGTCCTGCGATGTGGATCGGGGTGTCCGGCGCGGCGAATTCGCGGATGCGCTGCCGGCACCCCCCGCACGGCGTCACGAGCTCCTCGCCGTTGCCGATCACGAGAATGGCCTTGATGGAGCGGTCGCCGGCATGGATCATGGCGGAGATGGCCGAGGCCTCGGCGCAGGAGCCCACCGGATAGGCCGCGTTCTCGACGTTGCAGCCGGCGTGGACGCGGCCGGATTCGCCCAGGATGGCGGCCCCGACGGGGAAGCCTGAATAGGGGACGTAGGCCCGTGCCTGAGCGGCCAGGGCCGCGCCGAAGAGTTGGTCGAGCTCGCTCATCATCGCTCCTTCACGTAAGGGATTCCCGAGGCGCGCGGCGGGATGGCGCGCCCGACGAAGCCCGCCAGCAGAATCACGGTGAGCAGGTAGGGCAGGGCCTGGATCGCCTGCACCGGAACCTCCCCGAGGCCGGGCACGACGACACCCTGCAGCCGGATGGCGGCGGCATCGAGAAATCCGAACAGGAGGCAGGTCATCAGCGCCGGCCCGGGGCGCCACTTGGCGAAGACCAGCGCCGCCAGGGCGATGAAGCCCTTGCCGGCCGTCATCTGCGGCAGGAAGCCGGCCGCCTGGGAGACCGACAGGTAGGTGCCCGCAAAGCCGCACAGGACCCCGCAGATGACCACGCCGGCATAGCGCAGCCGCCGCACCGAGATGCCCGCCGTATCGACCGCCGCCGGGTTCTCGCCCGTCGCCCGCAGGCGCAGGCCGAAGCGCGTCCGGTAGAGCACCGCGCTGGTCAGCGGCACGGCGAGGAAGGCGAGATAGGTCAGCACGTCGTGACCGGACAGGAGTTGCTTGTAGAAGGGACCGAGCACGGGGACGTGGCCGATCGCCTCCGCGCCCGGCCAGACCAGGGGAGGGAAGCGGGAACTCGGCACGTCGAGCTGCGGGGTACGGCCGCCCTCGCCGAACCAGGCATTGCCGAGCAGCGCGGTCAGTCCGGCGGCGATCAGGTTGATGGCGGCGCCCGAGACGATCTGGTTGCCGCGCTGGTCGATGGCGGCAAAGCCGTGCACGAGACCGAACAGCAGCGAGGCCGAGATGCCCGCAACGAGCCCGGCCCAGGCGCTGCCGGTCGCCGACGCGACGGTGGCCGCCGCGAAGGCGGCGACCAGCATCTTGCCCTCGAGGCTGATGTCGACGACGCCCGACCGCTCCGACCAGAGGCCCGCCAGGCAGGCGAAGATCAGCGGCACGGACAGGCGCACGCTGGACGACAGGATGAGGGCGATCGTCAGGGAGGTGTCGTCGGCCATCAGGGCGATCCGTCGCGCGGCCGCGGCGCCGTCATTCGGCTGGCTTGGCCAGTGGCGCGGCGCGGGGCCGGAGGAAGGCGGCAAAACCGAGCGCGAGCGGCCGGCGGAACAGGCCTTCCAGGGCTCCGGCGAAAAGCACGACGAACCCCTGAATGACCACGATCATGTCGCGGGTGATCTTGGGCTCGTCGAAGGCGAGTTCGGCGCCCCCCTGGTACAGCATGCCGAAGAGGATGGCGGCCAGCACGACGCCGAGCGGATGAGCCCGTCCCATGAGGGCGACCGCGATGCCGACGAAGCCGTAGCCCGCGGTGAACTCGAGCAGCAGCCGGTTCTGCACGCCCATGATCTCGTTGACGGCGACGCCGGCGGCGAGCGCGCCCGACAGGGTCATCGTCAGGACGATGATGCGGGCGGGCGCGATGCCTCCGTAGACGGCCGCGACCGGGTTGGCGCCCACCGTGCGGATCTCGAAGCCGAGGCGGGTGCGCCAGACCAGCACCCAGACCAGCGCGGCGCCGACCAGGGCCAGGACGAACGACAGGTTGAGCGGCGTCTCGGCCGTGACGATCCCCAGATGCGCCAGGATGCTCGCGATCGAGGGAACGATGGAGGCCGCCGGGAAGCGGGCGCTGCCCGGCTGCATCGCGGAGGGCTCGCGCAGCACATTGACGAGCAGGTACGCCATCAAGGTCGTCGCGATCCAGTTGAACATGATGGTCGTGATGACGATGTGGCTGCCCCGCTTGGCCTGGAGCAGACCGGGCAGATAGGCCCAGAGCCCGCCGAAGACCGCCGCGCCGGCGATGCCGAGCGGGATCAGGAGCCAGGCGGGCAGGGCGCCCCCGTGCAGGCAGACGAGCGCGGCGCCGAGGCCCCCAATATAGGCCTGCCCCTCGGCGCCGATGTTGAACAGACCCGCCTGGAAGGCGAGCGCGACGGCAAGCCCGGTGAAGATGAAGTCGGTCGCGTAGTAGAGCGTAAAACCGAGTCCCTCGGCCGAGCCGAGACTGCCGCGCAGGATGCTCATCGTCGCCGAGCGCGGGTCGACGCCGATCGCCACCATCACCAGGGCCGCCACGATGAAGGCGGTGACGACGCTGAGCAGCGGCACGAGGGTGAGGTCGGCCCAGCGGGGGAGAACGAGCGGCGCGCTCATGTCCGCCGGACGCGTGCGTGTGGGGAGAGCGGCGCCCCGGCGCCCTTGAGAGGGGGCATCGTCACGCCGCAGCCTGTTCGCCGACGCCGGCCATCAGCAGGCCGAGTTCGCGCACGAAGCCCTCGTCCCGCGCCGCATCCGGCGGCGGGCGGCGCTGCCCGGTCAGACGCCCGCCGCAGATGACGAGGATCGTGTCGGACAGGGCCATGATCTCGTCGAGCTCGACGGACATGACCAGCACCGCCTTGCCTTCGTCGCGCAGCGCCACGAGCCGGCGGTGGATGAATTCGATGGCGCCGATATCGACGCCCCGGGTCGGCTGCCCCGCCAGCACGATCTTGGGGTCGCGCTCCATTTCGCGGGCGAGCACGATCTTCTGCTGGTTGCCGCCGGAGAAGTTCGCGGTCTTGAGACGCGGCGCGGGGGGGCGGATGTCATAGGTGGCCATCTTGCGCGCGAGATCGCCGATCACCTTCGCCCGGGACAGCCAGGGCCGTCGCCCGTAGCCGGGATCGCCGTGGAAGCCGAGGATGGCGCTCTCGCTCGCCTCGAAGGAGGTCACGAGCCCCATGCGATGCCGGTCTTCGGGAATGTGGCAGAGGCCGAGGCGGCGCATGGCCTTGGGATTGCGTAGTTCCGGAGCCACTTCACGCCCGTCGATGAGGATCGTCCCCGACGCGATCGGCCGGATGCCTGCGATCGCTTCCAGAAGCTCCGACTGGCCGTTGCCGGCGACCCCGGCCAGACCCGTGATCTCGCCAGCCTTCAGCACGAAGGACACCCGGTCCACCACCGGCACGCCGTTCGCGTCGAGCACCACGAGGTCGCGCAGTTCGAGCCGCGGGGGGCCGGGCCGGGGCGGGTCCTTCTCCACCGTGAGCACAACGCGTCGGCCGACCATGGCGTCGGCGAGGTCGGCAGGGGACGTCGAGGCCGTGTCGGTGGTGAGCACCATCTGGCCGCGCCGCATCACCGAGACCCGGTCGGTGATGTGCATAATCTCGCGCAGCTTGTGGGTGATGAGAATGACGGTCTTGCCCTCGGCGCGGAGGGTCGCCAGCATGGCGAAGAGCTGGTCGGCTTCGGCCGGCGTCAGCACGGCGGTCGGCTCATCGAGGATCAGGATGCGGGCGCCCCGCACCAGCGCCTTCAGGATCTCGACCCGTTGCCGGAGGCCGACGGCAAGGTCGCCCACGAGGGCGTCGGGGTCGACCGCGAGCCCATAGTCGCGGGCGAGGCCGGCGAGCGTCCGCCGCACGATGGCGGCGCCGGGCGCAACCAGCGCGCCGCCCTCTGCGCCCAGCATGACGTTGTCCAGCACCGACAGCGTGTCGACCAGCATGAAGTGCTGGTGCACCATCCCGATGCCGTGCTCGATCGCATCCCTGGACGAGGCGATGCGGACAGGCTGTCCCGCAATCCGGATCTCGCCACTGTCGGCCTCGTAGAAGCCGTACAGGATCGACATGAGGGTTGACTTGCCCGCGCCGTTCTCCCCGACGATGCCGTGGATAGAGCCGGCGTTCACAAGAAGATCGACGGCGCGGTTCGCCTGGACGGCGCCGAAGCTCTTGCTGATGCCGACGAGCTCGATGGCTGGCGGAGGAGCCGTCATTCCGGCGCTCGCCGCCTCACCGCAAGGAGCTGAGCGAGGCGACCGACCGGACCTTCAACGGCGCGGCTCCCACCGATCCGCTGCGCCTGCAGGCGGCCGTCTCGACCCGCCGACAACCCGGCCCAACGCCTCACATCGGGCACTTGCTATCGGCCATGTAGTCGTGAACCTCGATCTTGCCCGCGATGATGTCCGCCCGTGCCTGGTCTGCCGCGCTCTTCATGGCCGGGGTGATGAGGCTCTTGTTGAAGTCGTCCGTGGCGTAGGCGACGCCGTCCTCCTTGAGGCCGAGCACGGAGGGGCCCGGCTTCCACGTGCCGGCCCTAGCGTCCGAGAAGGTCTTGAAGGTGGCGTTGTCGACCTTCTTGAGCATGGAGGTCAGCACCTTGCCGGGGAACAGGCCGTCCTGATCCGAATCCACGCCGATGCCGAGCTTGCCCGCATCCGCCGCTGCCCGCAGCACGCCGATGCCGGTGCCGCCCGCCGCGTGATAGACCACGTCGGCGCCCCGGTCGATCTGCGACTTGGCGAGTTCGCCCCCCTTGACCGGGTCCTTCCAGGCATCGCCCGTCGTGCCCGTCATGTTCTGGAACACCTCGGCCTGGGGATTGGCATATTTGACGCCCTGGACGTAGCCGCAGGCGAAGCGGCGGATCAACGGGATGTCCATGCCGCCCACGAAGCCGACCTTGCCGCTTTTCGAGGCCCGGGCCGCCAGCAGGCCGACGAGAAAGGAGCCCTCCTGCTCCTTGAAGACGATGGACTGGACATTCGGCTTGTCGACGACCGAGTCCACGATGGCGAAGTGCACGTTGGGGAACTCGCCGGCGACCTTGGCCATGGCATCCGCCTGGCTGAAGCCGATGGCGAGGATGGGGTTGAAGCCGTCGCGCGCGAACTTGCGCATCGCCTGTTCGCGCTGGGCGTCGTTCGTGATCTCGAAGTCCCGGAAGTCGATTCCGGTCTCCTGCTTGAACCGCTCGGCCCCGTGAAACGCCCCCTCGTTGAACGATTTATCGAACTTGCCGCCCATGTCGTAGATCAGCGCCGGCTTGACGTCGGCGGCGACGGCGGAGGCCGCCAGCAGGGTGGCGAGGCCGGCACCGAGCAAGGTCGACAGCAGCCCAGTCTTCACCGTCATCCTTCGACTCTCCGTGGGCCCACGCAACATCGCCGGCCGCTCTGTTTGGCTCCGCAGCATGGCACGGCTTTCCCGCGGCGGCCAAGTGGTGAAATGATGGGCGGCGTACCCGAAGCCGTCGTCGTCTGTGTATTTTCAACCTTTCCTGAAACGACTAGAATGGTGGCTCGGGGGCTGCCAATGTTTGCACATGGCATTGCGGGGCTCCCATCGATGGCCGTCACCCGCGCC
>CAXTVD010000087.1:0-13743 GCA_964247575.1 uncultured Lichenihabitans sp. | reverse complement strand
GAATTCGACGAGCATTCCAGCCCGATGAAGAGCAAGGGCGTCGGCGAACTCGGCATCTGCGGGGCCGGAGCGGCGGTCGCCAATGCGGTCTACAACGCCACGGGTGTCCGTATCCGCGATTATCCGCTCACGCTCGACAAGGTGCTGGCCGGCTGGACGGGGGCGGACAAGGTGGAGCAGCGCAGCCAGTCCGGCTCGTCCCGGCAGGCGGGCTGAGCCGGCCCGGACACAAGGGTGAGCGGGTCGCCTCGCGACCAGCCCGCCCGCGGGTTCGACGACCCGCAAGGGCGCGTTGACGTCGGCCCGCGGATGCGATTATAAGCGCCTCACTTCGGGCCCGGGCGGGCCCGTCATCCCTTTTCCATTGCGCTCCCCTTGTGGCGAACGCATCACGATCGTCCAAGGCGAACAGAATGGCGAATACATCCTCGGCGAAGAAGGCCGTCCGCAAAATCGAGCGTCGCACCAAGGTCAATCGTGCCCGGCGAAGCAAGATGCGCACGCAGATCCGGAAGGCCGAGGAGTCGATCGTGGCCGGCGACGCCGGGGTGGCCGCCGATGTGGTCCGGCAGACCGAGTCGACGATCATGAAGGCTGCCCAGAAGGGGATCCTCCACAAGAACACCGCTGCCCGGAAGATCGCCCGGCTCGCCGCCAAGGTGCGTTACCTCGGAGCCGCTGCGGCGTCCTGAACGGATCGCGTCCAGCCAGCCTTCCAATGCCGCCCGCATCCGATGCGTGGCGGCATTTTCGTTTGGGCCGCACCGCCATCCGACCTCGCGGCAGGACCGCTGGCCCATTGAGACTTGCCGGGGCCTGTCGCAGGATGGGCCGACAGACACGGCGCGGATGCGTCCCCAGCCGTCCCACACGGGAGAGATCAGGTGACCCAGCTTTGTGACATCGGCGTCTTCGGCCTCGCCGTGATGGGCGCGAATCTTGCGCGCAATGCGGCCCGCAAGGGCTTCGGGGTCGCGCTGTTCAACCGCAACGGCGAGCGGACCGACACCCTCATGGCGCAGCATGGCCACGAGGGCCGTTTCACGCCGACCAAGTCGCTGAAGGATTTCGTCGGCGCGCTGTCCAAGCCGCGGGCCATGATCATCATGGTCAAGGCCGGCAAGCCGGTCGACGACGTCATCGACGAGCTCGTTCCGCTTCTCGAGACGGGCGACATCATCATCGATGGCGGCAATTCGCTGTTCACCGACACCAACCGGCGCTTCGAGGCCATGAAGGCCAAGGGCCTGCGCTACATCGGCATGGGGGTGTCGGGCGGCGAGGAGGGCGCGCTCGAAGGCCCCAGCATGATGCCGGGCGGCGAGCGCGAGGCCTATGGCCGGATCGAGCCGATGGTCACCAAGATGGCGGCCCAGGTCGAAGGGGCACCCTGCTGCACCTTCATCGGCGCGGGTGGCGCGGGGCACTACGTGAAGATGGTGCACAACGGCATCGAATATGCCGACATGCAGCTCATCACCGAGGCCTACGACCTGTTCAAGACGGTCTATGGCCTCGACGCGTCCGCCATCGGCGACATCTTCGAGCAGTGGAAGTCGAGCGACCTCGATTCCTACCTGATCGACATCACGGCCGCGGTTCTGCACAAGACGGATGCCGGAACCGGCAAGCCGCTCGTCGACAGCATCGTCGACGAGGCCGAGCAGAAGGGTACGGGCCGCTGGACCGCCGCCAACGCGCTCGACCTCGGCGTGCCGCTCACCGGGATCACGGAAGCCGTTTTCGCCCGTGCCGTGTCGAGCCAGCGCAAGCTGCGGCTCGAAGCCGAGAAGAGCCTGCCGCACAAGGCCGCCGGCACCCGCAAGCCGGACCAGGCGGAGATCGATGCCATCCGCGACGCCCTCTACGCCTCCAAGATCATCGCCTATGCGCAGGGCTTCGAGCAGATGACCGCCGCCTCGAAGGAGTATGGCTGGAACCTTCATCTGGGCGAGGTCGCCACCATCTGGCGCGGCGGCTGCATCATCCGCGCCCGCTTCCTCGACCGGATCAAGGAGGCCTATGCGGCGGACAGGACCGTCCCGAGCCTCGTCCTCCAACCCTATTTCCGCGATGCGGTGCTGAAAGCGGAGCCCGCCTGGCGCAAGGTGGTGGGCCTCGCGGTCGAGCACGGGGTGGCGATCCCGGCCTTCTCGTCCTCGCTCAGCTATTATGACGGCCTGCGGCGCGGCCGGGGCCCGGCCAACCTGCTGCAGGGCTTGCGCGACTACTTCGGCGCGCACACCTATCGTCGGCTGGACAAGGACGGCTCGTTCCACACCCGCTGGAGCCAGGACGGCACGGAGATCGCGGCGGGGTAGCCCGTCCACGTCGCGGCCGGTGTCCTTCTCGAAGTGTGAAGGCTGACACATGAACGTGATGACGGACATCGCCGGCCAGTCCACCGACGGGTCGTGGCCGCTGGCGCGAACCTCGGTGCTCGACTGGCTCGTGAACGAGACGCGCCAGGAGCGCTTCCTCGACAACATCTTCGTCGAGTTCTGCCGTCGCCTGCGTGAGCGCGGCGTGCCGATCGGCCGCGCCATCCTGATGCTGCGTATCCACCATCCACTCTGGGCCGGCGCCGGCTTCGTGTGGCGACCGGGCATGGTGCAAGCCCAACTGATGCGGACGGGCTACGACTCGCTGACGAGCGAGCGCTACCTCAACAGTCCGATCAAGGCGATCCATGACGGGTCGGAGGAGATCCGGCAGCGCCTCGATGGCGAGATGAACGATACCGAGGACGCCTACGCCGTCTTTGCGGATCTGCGGCAGGCGGGCATGACCGACTATGTCGTGTGGCCGCTGCAGTTCACCATGGGAAAGCGGCACGTCATCAGCTTTGCGGCCGACCGGCCCGGCGGTTTCACGACGGAAGATCTCGCTCTGATCACGGATCTCCTGCCGGCCCTGGCGCTGGTCACCGAGATCCGGCTGAAGAACCGGATGGCCCGCACCTTTCTGGAAACCTATGTCGGCCCGCATGCGAGCGAACAGATCCTCGCGGGGGCGACCACCCGCGGCAGCGGCACAACGGTCAGCGCCGTCATCCTGATCTGCGACATGCGTGGCTTTACCTCGATCTCGGAACTCTGGCCCCGGGACGATGTGATTACCCTTCTCAACGACTACTTCGATGCCATGTCGCAACCCATCGAGGACCAGGGCGGCGAGATCCTGAAGTTCATGGGCGACGGCCTCCTGGCCGTGTTCCCGCTGAACGAGGCGGGCGCCTTTCAGCGGGCGATCAGAGCGGTCCTCGACGCCCGAGCCGCCATGGCGGCCCTCAACGAGAGGCGGGTGGCCGTCGGCTCGGACCCGTTGGGCTACGGCATCGGCGTCCATGTCGGCGACGTGATGTACGGCAATATCGGCTCGCGCGCGCGCCTGGACTTCACGGTGATCGGGCCGGCGGTGAACGTGGCCTCCCGGCTGGAGACCCTCACCAAGGAGGTGGGGCGCAACGCCCTGTTCTCCGGCACCTTCGTCGCCATGGCCGGCACGTCGGACGGGCTTGCCCATATCGGCAGCTTTCCGCTGCGCGGCGTAGGCGAGCCCGTCGAGGTCTACGCGCTGGCTTAGGACAGAGGCCAGAATGCCAGACGCTCCGCTTCGCGTCGGCCCTGCGCCAGGCCGGCTGCGGAGACCGCCGCATGGCGGGACCAGTCCATGAGATTGGGCCCGAAAGCGTCGAGGGCCGCCTCGTCCGGCAGGATCAGCTCGCTTCGGCTCCCCTGCTCCCTCAGGGTGGCGACCTCCTGACGGGCGCCGGCTGCCATGTAGAACTCGGCGGGCCGCACCGTCACGGCAAGCACCAGGACGGCATCGGCACCGGCCGCCACGTCCGCATTGGTCGCCGAGCGCATGCCGCCGTCCATGTAACGCCGCCCGTCGATGGTGATCGGCGGGTACAGCCCGGGAACCGCGCAACTCGACGCGACGGCCCTGTCGAGGTCGGCGCCCGAAGCCGCATTCCAGAGCTTGAACGTGCCCGTTGCGGCCTCGATGGCCGTACAGGCGAAGCGGGACGGCCAGGGCTGGCCCGTGAGGATCAGGCGGCTCACCCCTGCGACGAAATCCTCCTCGCCGATCGTCCCCGTCTCCAGCGCGAAGCGTCCCATCTCGCTGAGCAGAGCGGGCGAGGACATTTGTCCGGGCGGGCGGCGCATGAACAGGGCCATCAGCGCGCCGAGATCCGCCGTGGGAACCCGGCCCGCCTCCGCCTCGACCGTTCCGCGATGAACGAGGTCGAGGTGGTCGGCATAGAGGTCGGACGCCGACCGCCCCGTGGCGATCTGGGCTCCGACGATCGCGCCGGCGGAGGTCCCGATGACCCGGTCGGCAGCCGACAGGTCGAAACCCGCTTCGGACAGACCGGCGAGCACCCCGATCTCCCAGGCTACCCCGACCGGGCCACCGCCACCGAGAACCAGAGCGTGACTCATCCGCCGTACCTCCACCGGATCGGAGGGGTCGACGATCCCACGATCCCCTCCCCAACTCGCCATCCGTCCGCCGGATGCGTGCGGGAGGCGAAAACCTATCGCGAACCGATGTAGCGCTCGATCGGCTCCAGCGTCTTGATGAGGTCCTTGGCCTTCATGAACTCGCCAAACCGCGTGTAGCGGCCGGCATCCACAGCCGCCGGATCAGGATCGAGACGCGGCACCGTATCGATCCAGGCCTGCCGGTTGAGGTCGTCGTCGAGCTTGGGATAGGCCTTGATGAACATCGTCCAGGCCTCCTGCGGGTGGTTGAGGATGAACAGCGTCGCCTGTTCCGTGGCATCCAGGGAGGCGCGCGTACTCGCCGCCTTCGCCTTGTCCGGCGTGGTCACGTAGATCAGTTCGTCATAGGGCGGAAAGCCGAGATCCTCGGGGTAGAAGGCGCGGCCGGGATGGCCGGCCAGCTTCATCTCGGTCAGCTCGAAATTGCGATAGGCCCCGATCACCGCATCGACCTGCCCGGCGACGAGCGATTGCGTCAGGGCGAAGTTGACGTCGACCAGCTTGACGTCGTCGAGGGTCAGATGGGCCGTGGCGAGCAGGCTGGCGAGCAGTGCCTGCTCGTAACCGGCGATGGAGTAGCCGATGGTCTTGCCCTTGAGGTCCGCGATCGACCGGATCGGGCTGCTGTCGAGCACGACCAGCGTGTTGAGAGGGGTGTCGATCGCTGCCCCGATCCTCTGCAGGTTCATGCCGTCGGCGACTTCGAGGTAGAAGGTCGGCTGGTAGGTCAGCGCGATATCGCCCTGCCCCGCGGCGACGAGCCGGGGCGGGGCGGCCGGGTCGGCCGGCTCCACGAAGGTCACGTCGAGACCGGCCTTCTTGAAATAGCCGCCCTCCTTGGCGATCACGAGCGCCGCGTGATCGGGGTTGACGAACCAGTCGAGCACGACCGTGAGCTTCTCGTCGGCGCAGGCCGGCGCGATGGCGGCCGCAAAACCGGCCAGCACGGCCGCGGCCAGGGACAATCGTCGGATCACATCAGTCTCCTTGCAAACGGGTCGGGGAAAGGGTGTCGGGCGCCCAAGGCACAAGGCGGCGGGTCAGCGAACCCACCGCGGCCCAGAGGGCGACCGAGAAGACGACGAGCACGGTGAGCCCGGCGAAAACCATGTCGGTCTGCATGCGGGCATTGGCATGCAGCATGAGAAGCCCGAGACCGGACGAGGCCCCGACCCATTCGCCGACGATCGCCCCGATGGGCGCGCTTGCGGCGGCCACGCGCAGCCCGGCGCCGAGGGCCGGCAGCGCGGCGGGGACCCGGATCAGGAACAGGGCCTGGGTGCGGCTGGCCCTGTTCAGGCGTGCCAGGTCGATCAGGCCGTCGTCGGTGCGCCGGAGCCCCTCGAAGAAAGTGGTCGTCACGGGGAAGAAGATCACCAGGGCTGCCATGGTGAGCTTGGAGGACAGCCCGAAGCCAAGCCACACGACCAGGAGCGGCGCGATGGCGAAGACCGGAAGCGCCTGGGCCACGACCAGCAGCGGGCCGACAGCCCGTTCCGCGTGCCGCGACCCTGCCATGGCAAGGGCGGCCGCGGCCCCCGCGAGCGAGCCCAGAAGGAGACCGCCGACCATCTCGCCGAACGTGACGAGAGCGTCGGGCAGGATCACCGGCCAACGCTGGACCAGGGTCGCGACGATCAGGCTCGGGGCCGGAAGCAGAAACGGCGGCACGCGGAAGACGCGGACACCGATCTCCCAGAGCAGCAGGAGCCCGGTGCCGGTCGCAAGAGCCGCGACGGGCACGCGCGCCAGAGCCGCTGGACGCGGAGCACGCTCCCTCAACGAGCGACGGACCCGTAGCGACGGCGAAAGGCTGAGCCTCGACATTCCGCGTTCCCTCCGCCGGCATGATCCGGTTCAGGTTCAACGGGTTTTTCTCGGCTCGCGAGAAGTCTCAGCCCGGCTCGACGCCCGGACACCCCGACGGTTGACTTAGTCCTACGTCTGTTGCCTCGCCGGGCGCAAGCCTCGATCGCGCGGGCGCATTGCGAGAGCGAAGCAAGCCCCAGCCGTCCGGCTCAAGCCCGAACCAAAGGCGGTCCGCGGCATTGACCGACATATTGTGTCCCAATACAACTCAGAGACGCATATGCAGCCGTTCTGGACACAGTAATCGTCGTTGTGTTTTGCCGCTCAAAGCTCAGAGGGCTGTAATGTTCGTTTCGTCTCATTTTGAAGTTGCCAAGCAGGTCTGGCCGGAAAGCGACGGTGGATCGCGCGGATTGCGAAGCAGTGCTCTCCGTCAAATAGCAACAGAGCTGAAGGCGAGGGCCTTGGAGCGAAACCTCAAGAATGCCGTGCTTCGACTGGAGGCAAGTGTCTGCTCCGATTTGGCGCAGCGCAGTAAGATGCGCAAACTCGTCCAGCGCAAACGATTCAGTCATTCGGACGCGCTGCGTCGTTACGCAGCGTCAAAGGCCGATCACGCCGATTCAAGCGTGAAGACATGGACGACGAGCGTTCTCCTTATTTCGGTTCAGCGCACGACACTGCGGTTGTCCAACGCCATCCACTGACGACGTTGAGTAGACGGGATTAATCATCCGCGCACCGGGAGCAACGCAAACCGGCTTTCGGCGCCTCGCCAGGCGAATCACCTCACATTTATGCCGCACACGGGCCTGCGCTCATCTGCCTATATCTGAGCGCAGCGTACCTTGAGCGAGTGACGGCTTTGCAAGTGACCCTCGAACAGTCCCCTTCGGCCGATTGGCTCGATGCGCCGCTGGCGCCCGGCCCGACGCCGCTCGAGAGGCCCCTCGGCACCCTCGCGCTGCTGCGGGCCCTGCGCGACAATCCTGTCGCGACCTGGACGAAGTTCCATTTCGAGCAACCGGTCGTCAGCGGCAGCAGCGTGCTCGGCCGCATCACGGTCATCAGCGACCCCGCCATGATCCGTCACGTCCTGGTGGAGAACGCGGCCAATTACGGCAAGGACGATCTGCAGAAGCGCGTGCTGCAGCCGGGGCTCGGCAGCGGTCTCCTGCTCGCGGACGGCGACATGTGGCGCAGCCAGCGCCGTGCGCTCGCGCCCTTGTTCTCGCCGCGCATCGTCCAGGGCTTCCTCACCGCGATGGCCGATGTCTCGCGCGACCTCGTCGAGCGGTGGGACCGGCAGCGCGACGGGCGGACGGTCGACCTCTCGACCGACATGGCCCGCGTCACCCTGCGCATCCTCGCGCGCACGATCTTCTCCGATGGCCTGACCCGGACGACGGACGAGTTCGCCTCCATGGTCACCCGCTACCTCGACGCGATCGGCAAGCTCGATCCGCTCGACGTGCTGGACGCACCCTCCTTCATTCCCCGCATCGGTCGCATCCGGGCTCGCCCGGCGCTCCGCTTCTTCGAGGAGGCGGTCGAGAGCATGATCGCACGCCGCCGGGCGCAGATGGACAGGCACCCGGAGAAGGTGCCGCGCGATCTGCTGACCTTGCTGTTGCAAGCCACCGATCCGGAGACCGGCGAGAGTCTCGACGAAGTCGAGGTCAAGGCCAACATCGTCACCTTCATCGCCGCCGGCCACGAAACGACGTCCAACACACTGACCTGGGCGCTGTATCTGCTGTCGCTCGATCCCCGCTCGCGCGAACGGGTGGAGCGGGAGGTCGACCGGTTGCTGCCCGAGGGCCGGATCGTGCCGGGCACCCTCGACAGCCTCGTCGAGACCCGCGCCGGGAGCGATGAGGCGCTGCGGCTCTACCCGCCTGCAGCCACCATAAGCCGGCAGGCCCGGAACGCCGACCGGATCGGCGACCGCTTGATCAAGGCCGGCACGCAGGTCGTGATCTCGCCTTGGGTGCTGCATCGCCACAAGCTGCTCTGGGAGGAGCCGGACCGCTTCCGGCCCGAGCGCTTCCTGCCGGGCGCCAGGCGGAGCATCGACAAGTTCGCCTATCTGCCCTTCGGCGCGGGCCCGCGCGTGTGCATCGGCGCGTCCTTCGCCTTGCAGGAGGCCGTCAGCGTGCTCGCCACGATCGTCCGCTCCTACCGGTTGGAACTCCTGGCGGGACAGGACGTCATGCCGGTCCAGCGCATTTCGCTGCGGCCGCGGGGTGGCATGCCGATGGTGCTCAGGCGCCGGGCCTGACGTTTCACCGGGCCTTAATCGGAAAGGCGCGAAGGAAGATCGCGGTCACGGCGGCCACATGGGCCGCGATTTCCGGCAGATCGGGCGGCTCGCGCACGCAGAGCAAAACCGGCAGCATGTGCTGCGACTTGCAGAGGTCGAGGAAGGCCGTCGCGGCGCGTTCGGTGTCGTCCACCTCGAGAATACCGGCCTCGACCTGCGCCCGGAGATAGTCGCTCAGACGCGTCCGTCCGAGCAGCGGGCCCGCCTCGTAGAAAGCCCGGCCAATGCTCGGAAACTTCGGGGCCACCGCCGCCACGATGCGCAGATGGGCAATGGAGGCCGGCCGGAACATCCGCTCCAGCAACCGCTCGCCGATCTGCCGCAGCACGGCTTCGACATCGTGATTTGCATGGTCAGCCTGGCAGGTCTGCTCGGCCTGCTCGCGCTTCTCCTCGCGGATCAGCACCTCGAACAGAGCTTCCTTGCTGGCGAAGTAGACATAGAGCGTGCCCTTCGAAACGCCCGCCACCCGCGCGATCTCGTTCATGCTGGCGCCGTCGAAGCCGCCCGCCAGGAACACGTCCCGCGCCCCGTCGAGGATCTGCCTTCGCTTCAGGCTGTCGTCAGCAGGCGCAACATCGCCGCCGGCAAACACTTCCTTCAGGGACGCGACGGTATGCAAGACGACGCCTCACGTGAGCTGACCGAACCGTTCGGTCAGACTTGAAATACGAATCGTCGCGGCGTATGTCAATCCGCATTGACCGAACCGTTCGGTCGGAAACGATTGACTGATTGTCCTCCTCGGAGCGCAGGCATGGCGGAACACGATCTTAGCGCGGCCAGGGTGGCCGAACCGGCTCCTACCGCGCCGACCTCCTCGCCGCTCGCCGTGCAGGCGGGAGCGGGCCGCAGCGCCGCCGTCATGAACGGGGAGGTCCTGCCTCCCAAGAAGAAGCGGCGCGGCTTCATCCTGCCGGTCATCGTCCTCGCGGCCCTCGGCGGTGGAGGCTACGAGGGCTACCGCTGGTTCGTCGAGGGACGCTTCCTCGTGTCGACCGACGACGCCTACGTGAAGGCGGACATGTCGACCATCGCGGCCAAGGTCGGGGGCTATGTCACGGCCGTTCCGATCGTCGACAACATGCACGTCACCAAGGGGCAGTTGCTCGCGACCATCGACGACGGCGACTACAAGATCGCGGTCGATGCCGCTCAGGCCCGCATCGAGACGCAGGACGCCACGATCGCGCGCATCGCCCGCCAGGTCGAGGCCCAGGGTGCCATGGTCGACCAGGCCAAGGCGCAGCTTGCCGCGGCGAAGGCCGAGGCGCTCCGGACCGCCGCGGAATACGAGCGGGCCGACAAGCTCATGCAGAGCAGCTTCGGCACCCAGCAGCGGCTCGATCAGGCGCTGGCCGACCGCGATCGCAGCGCGGCCACCGTGGCCAGCGCCATCGCGGCCGTGACGTCGGCCGAAACGGCCACCGGGGTCCTGCAGGCCCAGAAGCTCGAGGCGCAGAAGGTGCGCGGCGAACTCGAGACCACGCTCGACAAGGCCCGCCACGACCTGTCCTTCACGGCGATCAAGGCGCCCTTCGACGGCGTCGTCGGGCACAAGGCCGTCCAGCCCGGCGCCTATGTGCAGACCGGCACGCGCCTCCTGTCGCTGGTGCCGCTCGGCAGCGTCTACGTCGAAGCCAATTTCAAGGAGACGCAGGTCGATCGGCTGAAGCCGGGGCAGGTCGTGAGCATCAAGCCGGATGCCTTCTCCTCGCGCGCCATCGAGGGTCACGTCGAGAGCATCGCGCCCGCCTCGGGCGCGGAGTTCTCCATGCTGCCGCCCGAGAACGCCACGGGCAACTTCACCAAGATCGTGCAGCGCCTGCCTGTCCGGATCGCAATTCCCTCCGAGGTGGCCGAGGAAGGCCTGCTGCGGCCGGGCCTGTCGGTCGAGGTCGAGGTCCACACCCGGGACGAGACGACCCCGCCGCCCTCCCTCGTCAGCGCGCTGGGCCTCGATGCCATCGCCTCGGCGGTGCGCCCGCATCACACCCAGCAGGACTGACCGGTCATGGCGAGCGCGGACCTGAGCGTCTCGGCGGCGCCTGTGGGTGCGGCTCCGGCGGCGCGCCCCGCCGCACCCGCGGCCGGCACCATCGACAAGCGCCGGCTCTTTACCTTCATCGCCATGGTCTTCGGGATGTTCATGGCGATCCTGGACATCCAGATCGTCTCGGCCTCCCTCTCGGAGATCCAGGCCGGGCTGTCGGCGAGCTCGGAGGAGGTCGCCTGGGTGCAGACCAGCTATCTCATCGCCGAAGTCATCATGATCCCGCTTTCCGGGATCCTGTCGCGTGCCTTCTCGACGCGCTACCTCTTCGCCTTTTCCTGCGCCGGCTTCACCCTGATGAGCTTCATGTGCTCGACGGCGTCGGACATCAACCAGATGATCGTCTGGCGCGCCCTGCAGGGCTTCATCGGCGGGGCCATGATCCCGACCGTCTTCGCCTCGTCCTATGCGATCTTTCCGCGCGAGAAACAGCCCATCATCGCGCCGCTGATCGGGTTGGTGGCGACGCTGGCCCCCACCATCGGTCCGACGGTCGGTGGCTATCTCACCGATCTGTTTTCGTGGCACTGGCTGTTCCTGGTGAATGTCGGCCCCGGAATCGTGGTCACGCTGGTGGCCTACTTCTTCATCGACTTCGACAAGCCCGATTTCTCCCTGCTGCCGAAGTTCGACTGGTTCGGCCTGATCGGCATGGCGGTGTTTCTCGGCGCCCTGGAATATGTGCTGGAGGAAGGGCCGCAGAAGAACTGGTTCGACGAGAACATCATCGTGGTGTGCTTCTACGCCTCGATCGCCGGCGGCCTGCTGTTCTTCTGGCGCGCTTTCACGGCGCCGCAGCCGATCGTCGATTTGACCGTCTTCTCGAACCGCAATCTCGCGATGGGATCGGTCTTCTCCTTCGTGATGGGCGTCGGGCTCTATGGCCTGACCTACGTCTACCCGGTCTACCTCGCGCGCGTGCGCGGCTACTCCTCGCTGCAGATCGGCGAGACGATGTTCGTCTCCGGACTCTGCATGTTTATTGCGGCCCCGATCGTCGGCAAGCTGATGACC
The DNA here is from genome assembly GCA_964247575.1 of uncultured Lichenihabitans sp. Classification (GTDB taxonomy): domain Bacteria; phylum Pseudomonadota; class Alphaproteobacteria; order Rhizobiales; family Beijerinckiaceae; genus Lichenihabitans. The sequence goes on along the minus strand of CAXTVD010000087.1, from coordinate 2,033 downwards.
AAGATCGACCCGCGCATCATGATCGGGGTCGGCTTCACCGGATTTGCGATCGGCACCTATCTCGCCTCGAACATCACCAAGGACTGGGACTTCTGGGAACTACTCGTGCCCCAGATGCTGCGGGGCTTCTCGCTGATGACGGCGATGGTGCCCATCAACAACGTCGCGCTCGGGACGGTGCCCCCGCAAAAGCTCAAGAACGCGTCCGGGCTGTTCAACCTGACGCGCAATTTCGGCGGCGCCGTGGGCCTCGCGATGATCAACACGCTGATCAACGACCGCTGGGATCTCCACCTGCAGCGCCTGCACGAGAGTGTCACCTGGGGCAACGAGCAGGCCGAGCGAACCCTGTCGAACCTGACGGACGTCTTTGCCGGAATGGGGTCCGACGCCGGTCTTGCGGCCACCAAGCAGCTCGGCCTGATGGTCCGCAACGAGGCTCTTGTCATGTCGTTGGCCGACGTGTTCCTTGCGATGACCGGTCTGTTCCTGCTGCTGGTCCTGGCGACCCCGCTGATGAGCAGGCCGGCGCGACGGGGTGGCGGGGCCGACGCACACTGACCCGATACGAGGGCCCGACCCGAGCATGAGTGCAAATCACGAGACGGCGGGCCTGCCCCGACCGGACGGCTTGTCGCGCGGCGTGACGCTCGCCATGGCGGCAGCCTGTGGCGTTGCCGTGGCCAACATCTACTACAACCAGCCGCTGCTCGGGATCCTCGGTCGCGATTTCGGCGGTTCGGGCGCGATCGGCTTCGTGCCGACGGCGACACAGCTCGGCTATGCGACGGGCATCTTCCTTCTGGTCCCCCTGGGCGACAGGGTCCAGCGGCGCACCCTGATCCTTGCGCAGCTCGGGGCTCTCTGCCTCGCGCTCCTGGCGGCGGCCTTGGCGCCAAACCCGGCGGCCCTGCTCGCGGCCTCGGTCCTGATCGGCATCACGGCGACCGTTGCCCAGCAGATCATCCCCTTTGCCGCCGACCTCGCCGATCCGGGCAGGCGCGGCGCGGTCATCGGGACGGTGATGAGCGGGCTGCTTTGCGGCATCCTGCTGGGCCGAACCGTGGCCGGCTTCATCGGCCACCACTTCGGCTGGCGGGCCGTCTTCGGCCTGAGCATCGTCGCCGTCGTCGGAACCGCGGCCGTCCTGGCCGGCATGCTGCCGCGCCGCGAGCCGCGGTCGCGCCTGTCCTACCCTGCCCTGCTCGCCTCCCTGTTCTCGCTGCTGCGCGAGGAACCCGCGCTGCGCCGCTGCACGGCGGCCCAGACTGCGCTATTCGCGTCGTTCAGCGTCTTCTGGACGATCCTGGCCCTCAAGCTGGAGCAGCCGCCCTACGGCCTTGGGGCCGATATCGCCGGCCTGTTCGGCCTGCTGGGCGCGGCGGGGGTGCTCGCCGCCCCGCTCATCGGGCGGGGGGCCGACCGGCGCGGGCCCAGGGCCGGCGTCGTGATCGGGGCGGCGCTGGTGCTGGTCTCCTGGGGCGTCATGGCCGGATCGCTCGGCCTGCCGGCCCTGGTCGTGGGCGTGCTGCTGCTCGACATCGGCGTGCAGGGCGGCATGATCTCGAACCAGCACACCATCTTCGCCCTCCGACCGGAGGCCGGCAACCGCGTCAACACGGTGTTCGTCGGCGGCCTATTCCTCGGCGGTGCCCTGGGATCGGCCGCCGGGACCCTGGCCTGGCGCCATGGCGGCTGGACTGCGGTCTGCCTGTTGGGAGGCGGACTGGCCGCAGCGGCGCTCGTGATCCACTTCATCGGTGTCCGGGGAACCGAACAGGTTCATGCCTGACGCCGCAGGGCTGGATCGCGCCCCGCAACGGTTGCAAATTCCGCCCCGTCGGATAGGACATCTCGCAACTGCGAAAGAACCGGCCCATATCGGGTTTGGACCCTCGGGTCACCCCGCGGATCGCCGCTTCACCGTCAAGATCGCTCCATGAACCTTCGTAACATCGCCATCATCGCCCACGTCGACCACGGCAAGACCACGCTCGTCGACAAGATACTCCAGCAGGCCGGCTCCTTCCGCG
>CAXTVD010000086.1:0-13750 GCA_964247575.1 uncultured Lichenihabitans sp. | reverse complement strand
ATCGAGGCCGGTCTCCTCGACGAGTTCGCGCGTGACGCTGCCCTCGATGTCGACGCGGTCCCCGACGAGGTCACTCCGGTCCGGCGTCCCCGATGGAAAATAGACCCGGCCGGCATTGGCGGTATGACCGCCCATCTCGCCCAGAACGAAGGCGCCGTCGGCCGCCTGCAGCGCCGCCATGGCAAAGCCGTTGCGGAAACCCGGCATCGGATGGCCGAAGTCGCGCCAGGCCAGGAAGGCCCGGAAAGCGACCTCCGTGTAGGCGCCGCGGAATACCGACGTCCCATCCGCCGCGCGCTCGACCGCCCCCCGGGTCTGAAGCAGGACGCGGCCGTCGAACAGCATCGGCTGGCGGTGCACCGTCGCCTCCCAATGCGCGTCGATGGCCGCGCGCTGGGCCAGGGCGAAAGGCCAGGGCACCGGATCGAAGAGGCAGTCGACCCGGTCCACCGTCGCGATCGCGGGCGCCGCGCTCAGCAGTCGATCTCTCCCTGCGACAGCAGGACGGCGGCGCCTCCGATCGAGGCCGAGGCGAGGCGACCGCCCTCGATCTCCAGCCCCAGCGTGATGAAGCTCGGCCGTTCCATCTCGAGCCCCTGCTCGATCACGAGGGTGTGATCCCCGTCCTCGAACGTCTCGAAGCGTGCAAGCACGGCGGCCAGCGCCGCAACCGCCGAGCCGGTCGCCGGATCCTCCGCGATGCCCAGGCCAGGCGCGAACATGCGGGCATGAATGGAGCTGCCCGCGAGTGCCACCTCTCGCGTGTAGATGAAGACCCCGCCCTCCGCGAAGCCCGCATCCCAGGCCGACGGATCCGGCCAGGCCCGGAACGCCGCGTCGAGGCCGGCGACCGGAACGAAGGTGAACGGCACCCCGGCGGAGGCGACGCAGGGCTGGTGTCCGTCGACCGTGATGTCTTCGGGGGCGAGACCGAGGGCCGCCGCGATGGCCGCGGCCGGGCGGGCCTCGTCCACGATGGCGGGCTGGCGCGGAACGACGAAGCTGGCGCGCACCACACCGTTCCGCTTGCGGACGGTGCAGGCGACCAGCCCGATCTCCTCCTCCACCACCACCGACAGATCCTGGCGTCCGAGGATCTCCGGTGCCCGCAACTGGGCCAGCAGGACGGCGGCGCCGACGGTCGGGTGACCCGCGAAGGGCAGTTCCCGGGCCGGCGTGAAGATGCGGATCCGGGCGGAGTTGATGGCATCGCGCGGCGGCAGCACGAAGACGGTCTCGGACAGGTTGAATTCGCGCGCCACGGCCTGCATCCGCGCGCCGTCCAGCCCCTCGGCGTCGGATACGACGGCAAGCGGATTGCCTTCCAGCACGACTTGCGTGAACACGTCGAGCGTATGGAAAGGTCGCTTCACCGTCAGCTGCGCTGGATGGCTTCGCCCAGGGCCTGATCCACCTGCGTGGTCGTGAACGGCTTGGGAAGGGTCGGGCGTCCGCGCCACTCCTCCGGCAGCGTCGTCGCGCCGTAACCGCTGGCGAAGATGATCGGGATGCCGCGCTCGAGCAGACGCGCCGCCACGGGGAAGATCGGGTCTCCCCCCAGGTTGATGTCGAGGATCGCCACCTCGGCGGTCACCGTCTCCGCCTTTTCGAGGGCCTCCCGAAGGGTCGAGGCCGATCCTGCCACCTTGCAACCGAGATCGTCGAGGATGTCCTCGAGCAACATCGTGATGAGGGACTCGTCCTCCACGATGAACACCTGGACGTCTCGGAAACCGCTCTGACCCCGCCGTTCGGTTTCCGTCATTGTCCCGGTCCAAGCCTCGCCGCTCGCAGCCGCGCTCGAAGCATCGGCGTGTCCAAGCTTAAAGGACGATCGGTTCCGCCGAAACCCCCTTTCGACGAAGCGCGGGGCAGGCCGCCTTGGCCCTCAACGATCAGATGGTTCCGGCATGGGTCCACCCTTCCTCGCCCTTGACTCGACCGGCAGAACAATCATCTTTGCGTGGCCGTAGCCTTGCAGCGTTTGCTGCGAGGAGCTCGGTGTTTCAGAGATCCAGAGGAGAAAGCCATTCGCCGGCCAATGAAAGCAGCTCCGGTCCCGCAGAAGGAGGGACCTCGCATCAACAACGACATCCGCGTCCGAGAAGTCCAGCTGATCGACGCCGAGGGTCGAAATCGGGGCGCAACCGATATCGTTGAAGCGCTAGGGGTGGCCGCCGAAGCCGGTCTCGACCTCGTCGAGATCGTTCCCAATGCCGTCCCGCCGGTCTGCAAGATCCTGGATTACGGCAAGTTCCGGTTCCTCGAGCAGAAGAAGTCGGCCGAGGCCCGCAAGCGGCAGAAGGTCGTCGAGGTCAAGGAAATCAAGCTTCGTCCGGGCATCGACGAGCACGACTACGACACCAAGATGAAGGCGGTGCATCGCTTCTTCGAGGAAGGCGACAAGGTGAAGGTGACCTTGCGTTTCCGCGGCCGCGAGATGGCGCACCAGGACATCGGCTATCGCCTGCTGGACCGGGTCAAGACCGAGACCACCACGATCGCCAAGGTCGAGTCGGAGCCCTCCATGGAGGGCCGTCAGATGGTGATGATCCTCGCGCCCCGCTGAATCTTACTCGGCGGGTGCAGGTCTCATTGGGATTGGTCCTCCCGGCCTGCACCATCTTGCAAAAGCTTCCGGGCTTGGCATCGGCGCTCTCGAGAGCGCCGGCTCGATTATTGGTCCGCTCTCCAACAATTTACCGGGTCGGCTCACCCGGGCGCCTGCGTCAGGCGATGATCCCCACGCCGATGGCCTTTCGGCGCGCCTGCACCAAATAAGTGGACAGCCTCTCGTGACCGCGCGTCGTTGACGCCGAGGGCAGCTCTGCTGCACGGCGTCCGTGTCGTCGCGGTCTAGGCCTTGTCGACCCTTGCCGCCGGCAAACTTTCTTAAGGACAAACCATGTTCACCTGTATCGGCTTCGCCTCGCAAACCGCGGACGCTACGCTGCAACCGTTCCGGTTCGAGCGCCGGGAACCCGGGCCGTCCGACGTCCAGATCGAGATCCTCTACTGCGGCGTGTGCCATTCGGACCTGCATCAGGCGCGGAACGAGTGGCAGAACACCATCTATCCCTGTGTTCCCGGCCACGAGATCGTCGGACGCGTGAGCCGCGTCGGCGCGGAGGTGACCAAGTTCAAGGTCGGCGACCTCGCTGGGGTCGGATGCCTCGTCGATTCCTGCCGCACCTGTCCCTCTTGCGCGGAGGGTCTCGAGAACTACTGCGAGCGCGGCCAGACCTTCACCTACAACAGCGAGGACAAGGTCTCGGGGGGCATAACCTTCGGGGGCTACTCCGCTGCTGTCGTGGTCGACGAAGCCTTCACGCTGCGCGTCCCGACCAACCTCGATCTCGCGGCCGTGGCCCCCTTGCTTTGCGCGGGCATCACGACTTACTCGCCCCTGCGCCATTGGAAGGTCGGCAAGGGACAGAAGGTCGGGATCGTCGGACTGGGCGGGCTCGGCCATATGGGCCTGAAATTCGCCCATGCGATGGGCGCCCACACCGTGCTGTTCACCACCTCCCCGAACAAGGCGGAGGACGCCAGGAAGCTCGGCGCCGACGAGGTGGTCCTCTCCAAGGACGCCGATGCCATGGCCAAGCACGCCGGCAGCTTTGATTTCATCCTGGATGCGGTCTCGGCGCCCCACGATATCAACGCCTATCTCAACCTGCTCAAGCGCGACGCGACGCTGTGCCAGGTCGGCGCGCCCGACAAGCCGCTGGCGACGAACGTGTTCGGGCTCATCTTCAAGCGGCGCAACTTCGCCGGCTCGCTCATCGGCGGGATCGCCGAGACGCAGGAGATGCTCGATTTCTGCGGCGAGCATGGGATCACCTCGGACATCGAGATGATCCGCATGGACGAGATCGAGACGGCCTACACCCGCATGCTGAAGAGCGACGTCAAATACCGCTTCGTCATCGACATGGCGACCCTGCCCAAGGCGGCGTGACCCCGCCCGCAGGACCGTCCGCCCGGACCCGTCCGCAGCGGGGCCCGGGCGGCCTCGCCTTGACCCTGTCGCGTTTCTCCAACAGAACACCCCGCGAAACCCTCGCGGGGAGCTTGGACCCATGATCGACGCTGACTTCATCGCTGACGACAAGGCCGGCCCTGCGCCTCGCCGTCGCACGGTGCCGGTCCGGGTCGGGAACGTGACCGTTGGCGGCGGCGCGCCGGTCGTGGTCCAGTCGATGACCAACACCGATACGGCCGACATCGAGGGGACGGCCCGCCAGGTGGCGGCGCTGGCCCGGGCGGGGTCGGAACTCGTGCGGATCACGGTCGACCGCGACGAAGCCGCCGCGGCCGTTCCCCACATCCGCGACCGTCTCGCGCAGATGCGCGTCGACGTCCCGCTGGTGGGCGACTTCCACTATATCGGCCACAAGCTGTTGGCGGACCATCCGGCCTGCGCCGAGGCGCTCGACAAGTACCGGATCAACCCGGGCAATGTGGGCTTCAAGGACAAGAAGGACCGGCAGTTCTCCTCCATCGTGGAAGCCGCGATCCGCTACGGCAAGGCCGTTCGCATCGGGGCCAACTGGGGCTCGCTCGACCAGGATCTCCTGACGACGCTGATGGACGAGAATGCGCGCTCCGCGCGGCCCGTGGAGGCCCGCGCGGTCACGCGCGAGGCGCTGGTCCGATCCGCGCTCTACTCCGCCGAGCGGGCCGAGGAGATCGGCCTGCCGCGGGACAAGATCATCCTGTCGGCCAAGGTGTCGGCGGTGCAGGACCTGATCGCGGTCTACCGCACGCTGGCCTCGCGAAGCGACTACGCGATCCATCTCGGCCTGACCGAGGCGGGCATGGGATCCAAGGGCATCGTCTGCTCCTCGGCCGCCCTCGGCGTGCTGCTGCAGGACGGGATCGGCGACACCATCCGTGTGTCGCTCACCCCCGAGCCAGGCGGCGATCGCACGCTGGAGGTCAAGGTCGCCCAGGAAATCCTGCAGACGATGGGCTTCCGCACCTTCGTGCCGCTCGTCGCAGCCTGCCCGGGCTGCGGCCGGACGACTTCGACGGTGTTCCAGGAACTGGCGCGTGACATCCAGTCCTACATCCATACCGAGATGCCGAACTGGAAGACGGTCTATCCTGGCGTCGAGACCCTCAACGTCGCGGTGATGGGCTGCATCGTCAACGGCCCCGGCGAGTCCAAGCACGCCGACATCGGCATCTCGCTGCCCGGCACGGGCGAGACCCCGGCCGCCCCCGTCTTCATCGACGGGCAGAAGGCCCTGACGCTGCGCGGCCCCAACATCGCCAGCGAGTTCAAGCAGCTGGTCGACGACTATATCGTCCGGCGCTTCGGCGTGCAGACGCAGAGCGCCGCCGAGTAGGATCGGGGCGAGCACCGCGGACCGGCCGATCCGATTTCCGCGCGGGCTCGCTTTGGTGCGTTCTCGCCCGTCCAAGGAGGGTGTCATGCCGGACGCGATCGCCGCAATCGCCTCACGTCATAAGCTCAGCCCGAGCGCCGTCCAGGCCCTGGCCGAGAGCCTCGCCCGCGGCAACGGGGCCGGTGCGCAGTGGAGCCACCCCGATCTCGGCGGCATGGGCCAGTGGCTCCGTGGCGGCATGCTGCAGATCGGCGAGATGTTCAACCACGAGTTGAAGTCGCGGGTCGCCGCCGCGATCGCGGATCTGCTGGCAATCGATGCCGACCGTGGCAGGGACGCGGTCGGACCGACCTCCGCGATGGCAGCGGGTGCCGGGTCCTCCGCCTGGTGGCCGAACGCGTTCGGCCATCCGTCCTCGACCGGCGCACAGAACGGGATGCGGTATGCCTGCTTTCCCGATGCGCGCCGGCTGGTTGTCAGCCGGGACGGGCGGATCACGGTCTATGACACCGGCTCTCACCGCCTGACCGGTTTTTCGCAGGCGCAGGGGGAAGCCCAGGTTCTCGCCTTCAGCGGCCCCGACGGCCGGGTGACGCTCGACGACCTGACGATCGTGGGCTGACAGACAGCGGCGGCGCAGTCTCCGACCCCTTCGTGTCGGCACCCAAAATCCCGCGGCAGCATTGTGGCATTTCTGCCGTTCCGTCCGTGCCCGGAACCGCACGGTTAACAGGCTGTTTGCACCTGTCTCGATCAGGCACAGAAAAATCGTTTTGCGACGCCGTTTCGGGCGGTTGTTAAGAAAAGCGAAATCTTTGCCTCGAATCGCAACACATTCATTTATCTAGATTTTAAGCCGCCGACTCTAGTCTGCCTCATAGGCAAGTTGAGTTCGAGTTTGCGGGTGTGCCCATGGTGGAGATGCTGAGACCGCGCGTGAAATACGTCATCGGGCCCGACGGAAGCCCGTTGACGATCGCCGACCTGCCACCGCCCTCGACCAAGCGCTGGGTCATCCGTCGCAAGGCGGAGGTTGTCGCAGCCGTACGGGGCGGCCTTCTTTCGCTCGAAGAGGCGTGCAGCCGCTACACGCTGACGGTGGACGAATTCCTGAGCTGGCAGATGTCCATCGATCAGCACGGGCTGGCCGGCCTCAGGACCACGCGGATCCAGCACTACCGGCAGTGATCGCCCGCTCGGCGGGTGGCCTTTGGACACGAACACGAAAGGCCCGTCGCTTGCGGCGGGCCTTTCCCGTTCAGGACGGTCGCTTGCGGTCCGTCGTCGGCGGGGTCGTCGAGGGACGAGCGTTACGGCAGCGGTCCGAGCAGTATTTGACCTCGTCCCACACCGCGGCCCATTTCCGGCGCCAGACCAAAGGCCGTCCGCAGGTCGCGCAGAGCTTGGAGGGCAGATCGCCCTTTTTTCGCATGCCCGGGTCTCCCGATGGACGGCCCGCACACGAGCGCCATAATCGATGCCGATCTCGTATCCGGCATCCCTCACGTCAAGCGTCTCCATGTTGCGCCTCCTATCCTGGCTGCTCCTTGTCTTTCTGTTCGTCTACGTCGTGCCGGTGGCGGTGAAGGCGGCCCTGTATTGGAAGTCGGCCAGCACGAACTGGTGGTCGGCGGACCGGTCCAGTGCCCGCCTGCTGCCGACGGCCGTGCCGGATGCGCCGGCGCTGCTGCGCATCTATGCGGCCCGCACGGTCAGCTGGCGCGGCATCGTCGCCGTCCACAGCTGGATCGTGGTCAAGCCCGCCGGCGGTCCCTACGAACGCTATGACCTCACAGCCTGGGGCGAGCCGATCCGCGTGAACGGGTTCGAGCCGGACGGCCGGTGGTTCGGACAGACCCCGGGCGAGGTGGTCGCTCTCGATGGGCCGGCGGCCGCCGCGGCCATCCCCCCGGTCAAGGCGGCGATCGCGTCCTACCGGTACCGGCACACCGGTGACTACAATGCCTGGCCGGGCCCCAACTCTAACACCTTTGTCGCGACGGTGATGGCGGCCGTGCCGGGCCTGACGGCGAGCCTGCCGCCCACCGCGATCGGCAAGGATTTTCCGGTCGACGGCCGGTGGTTGGCCGCGACGCCCTCCGGGACGGGCTTTCGTCTGACGCTCGGCGGCTATTTCGGCGTGACGGTGGGATGGGTCGAGGGCTTGCAGCTCAATCTCCTGGGGCTCGTTGCCGGGATCGATGTCCGGCGCCCCGCGATCGAACTGCCCGGGGTCGGCCGCCTGGGCCTGATCGGGTGATGGCGCAAGGGAGCAGGCCCATGGAGCACCAGCCCGTCACCGTGATCCGGGCGAGCCTCCCCGCCGTGCGGACAGGTCGGGGCCGTCCCCTGCTGCTCCGCTTCGAATGGGACCCGGTGGCGACGCGCCCTGCGTCGGAGATCGGCAGCTGTTCCGAGCGCTTCGCCGTGACGGCCGATCGGAGCCTCTCGCCTTGACCGGACTAGCAGTCACGAGTGTTGCCGGTGCCACCTCGGCGGCGGAAGGCCCGGTCCGGGCCGCGCTGGACGCCCGGATCGCGGCAGGCGACCTCGAGCGAGACCCGGCCCAGTTCGTACTGGCCGCGCAACTCGACGACCTCGCGGCGGCCCTCGCCCAGACCGGGCGACGCGGAACGGGCCTCGGCCTCAGGCGCCTGTTCGGCGCCAGGCCCGAGCCCTTGCGCGGCCTCTACATCGTCGGCTCCGTCGGGCGCGGCAAGACGATGATGATGGACCTGTTCTTCCAGGCGGCGGAGGTGCCCGCCAAGCGGCGTGTGCATTTCCACGCCTTCATGGGCGAGGTCCATGCCCGGATTCACGCATGGCGCGCGCGCAAGCAGCGGCACGAGGTGGCAGGCGACGACCCGATCGCTCCGGTCGCGGAAGCGTTGGCAGCCGAGGCGCGCCTGCTCTGCTTCGACGAGTTCGCCGTGACCGACATCACGGACGCCATGATTCTCGGCCGGCTGTTCACCCGGCTGTTCGCCGACGGCGTCACGGTGGTCGCGACCTCCAACGTGGAGCCGTCGAATCTCTACAAGGACGGGCTGAACCGGTCGCTGTTCCTCCCCTTCATCGCCCTGCTAGAACAGCGCATGGCGGTGGTGCGGCTCGACGCGCGAACCGATTACCGGCTGCTCAAACTGTCGGGCGCGAGCCCATGGCATGTTCCGGCGGACGAGGCCGCGCAGGCGGCGCTCGACCGCACCTTCCGGGATCTCACGGGCGTGGCGAAGGGGCATCCGGCGAGCCTGCCCCTGCTCGGGCGGGTCGTCGAAATCCCCGAGGCAGCCGGCGGCGTCGCGCGCTTTTCCTTCGGCGCGCTGTGCGACGCGCCGCTCGGCGCCGCGGACTTCCTGGCCATCGCCCGCGCCTACCATACGGTGCTGATCGACGGCGTCCGCACGATCGCGCCCGGCGAGCGTAATGTCGCCAAGCGCTTCATCCTGCTGGTCGACACCTTCTACGATCGTCACGTCAAGCTCGTCGCCTCGGCCGCGGCCGAGCCCTTTGCCCTCTATGCGGCCCCCGACGGGCACGAGGCCTTCGAGTTCGACCGCACTGTATCCCGGCTGATCGAGATGCGATCGGACGCCTATCTCGGGCTCCCGCACGGGGCTCCGGAGTCGCCGGGTTCGGGGAACACGACAGGCCTGGTGGAGACGTAGTCCGCGCCGGCCCAATCCCGAGCCGGATCGAGGGTCTCAGATCGGCTGCCGCAGCCAGTCCAGCACCTCGGTGGCGCTGCGGTCGGGCGGAAAGACGGGATAGAAGACATGCGTGATGACGCCGTCGTCGATCACCAGCGTCAGGCGCCTGATCCGCTCGACGCCGTCCGCCAGGAAGGTGGGCAGGTGCAACGCACGCGCGAAGGCGAGATGCTCGTCGCTGAGGACGGGGTAGGGGAGGTGCAGCCGCTCGGCCAGTTCGCGCTGTGCGGCGGGGCTCTGCGTGCTCAGCCCCATCAGGCGCGCCCCGTAGCGGGCGAGGTCGGCGGCATGGTCCCGGAAGCCGCAGGCCTGCGGCGTGCAGCCCCTTGCGCCCGGAATGGCGTCCCATCCCTCCGGCAGGGCCTGGCCGGGCGTTCCCGTCATCGGATAGCAGTAGAGGATCGTGCGCCCGGGCGGGAGCGCTCCGAGTTCGATCGAGCTCCCGTCCGAGCTCGGCAGGCTGAGCCGGGGCAGGGCGGTGCCCGGCAGGTGCGCGCAGGCGCCGTCGTCCAGGGGCGCAGGCAGGTCGTCGGGCAGGGTCGCATAGTTCACGGTTCGCCTCCCGTGCCGGTCGGGGAAAGGGGCTGAAAGGCCCGGTACCGGCGCTCGAACTCATCCCGGGCGGCAGCATAGATCAGGTCGTCGACGCCTGTCAGGTCGGCCAGGGCCGCCGCAAGGCGCGGCGTGACCGTGACGCGCGGCGGCGGCTCGCCCTTCATCCGCGCCGAGAGGCTGTCGGTCTGGTTGATCGCCTTGACGCGGCCGGGCGGCTGCAAGCCGAGCGTGGCGCAGACGAGGGCGACGCTCTCGTCGAAGCGTTCGAGCAGCCCGATCCCGTCGAGGGCGCGGACCCGGGCCACGGCCTTGTCGATGACGGCCGGGGACACGCGGTCCATCGTAACGGGCCGGTCGGCGAGGACCTGGTGGTAGGTGAGCCCGAACACGGTGAGGTAGTGATTGAAGACCTCCGGCGCCTGCCGGACGCGGGGATCCTCGAAGAACTCCTCCGCGCTCATCTCGTTGGCCATCTGCGCGAAGGCGTTGACGCCATGCCGGCCGCCGAGATCGTGCCCCGCATGGAAGCGGTAGAAGGAGATCAGCCGCGCCTGCGGCGCGCGGAACACGCTCACGATCCGGGCGGGACGCTTCAGGAGGCGCAGGGCCCCGTAGTCGAAGTGTCCGGAGAAGAAATCGAAGCTGTCGAGTTCGGTCTGGCCGTAGAGGTGGAGGTGATCGTCCTTGATGGGGCAGGTCCGGGCGGCCGCGAAGTTCCGCGCGAGCACGTCGTCCAGCGTGAGTCCCCCCGTCTTGTGCAGGTGCAGGAAGACGACGGCGTCACGCGGACGTCCCGGGTTCACCCGCGACGGCACGGCGCGCAACTCGGTCAGCCAGGACGGCTTGAGAGCAGCCGGGCGTTCGATGCCGTCGGCGCTGCGGACGGGGAGGTCGTCGAGATCGCGGAAGAGCGGCGGCGTTCGGGGTGCCGGCCGCACGCCCCCGAGCGCACCGACTTCCCCGGCAAGGGTGTCGCGTGAGGGATCCAGCGCCAGGGCCGCGGTGAATGCCTCCAGCGCCTTCCCGGAGCGACCCTGCTGCCTGCTGAGGAACCCGAGATGCTCGAACGCCTCGGCCGAGGTCGGTTCGAGCAGCGTCGCCTGCCGGTAAGCAGCCCCGGCCTCGTCGAGGCGGCCCTGCTCCTTGAGGACATGGCCGTACTGCACCCAGAGGTCGGCGCGGAGCGGGTCGACCGCCAGGGCTCCGGCATAGCCGGCTTGCGCCTCGGGCCAGATGCGGGCGGCGTTGGCGGCGTCGGCCGCCTTGAGGTGCCGCGCGAAGGCGGCCTGCGGGTTCGGGGGCGCTTGGAGCTTGCGAAGAACGTTCAACACGAAAGGCCTGTCCGGGGCGGCGCCGGTGAGCTGTCCGCTCCCGGCCGGGGATGGGCCGTCCCATGCGCCACGCCGGCGGGGTCTGTCCACCCCGCGGCCGATGCTCAGGCGATGCCGCGCTGCCGCTCCCGCCACGCCGTATAGATGGCGCTGAAGGCGATCAGCCCGCCACCCACCGCCATCGCGGCGCCGGGAGCGCTGCCGAACAGCAGGAAGCCGAGGCCGCTGGCCCAGATCAGCTGCGTGTAGGTGAAGGGCGCAAGGAGCGACGCGGGTGCGATCCGGTAGGCGAACACCTGGAGGGCGCTGCCCAGAGCACCGAACAGGCCGACGATGAGCGCCACGCCGAGATCGGGCAGCGTCGGCGTGTGCCAGTCCGCGAGGACGAGCACGGTCAGCATGAGCAAGCCGGTGCCGGCGGAGTAGAGAACCGTGGTTCCGGGTCCGTCGGCGGCATTGAGCCGGGTGCAGACGACGGCCACGGCGCTCGCCGCGGCTCCGCCGAGCGGGATCAGCGCCGCCAGGCGGAACGAGTCGCCGCCGGGCTGGACGATGACGAGAACGCCGGCGAGGGCGACCAGCGCCGCCGCCCAGCGGCGCAGGCCGACGGCCTCCCGCAGGATCAGGGCCGCCAAAGCGGTGACCATGACGGGCGCGACGAAGCCGATAGCCGTGGCCGTCGGCACCGTCAGGAAGTGGAAGGCAACGATGGCCCCGAGAGTCGACAAGGCGCTTCCGGCGCCGCGCATGACCTGCAGGCCGGGCCGGCCCGATCGCAGCACGGCGGGGCCCCTGCCGAGTACCGGCAGCACGGACAGGAAGAACACGGCGTAGCGCAGCCAGGCGATCTCGATGGGCGGCAGGTCCACCATGAGCGACTGGGCGGCGAAATCGGACAGGGGAAAGGAGGCCGTGCTGACGAGGATCGCCAGGATTCCGAGAACCGTCCGATCGCGGCCGGCTGCCGACGTTGTCGCGGGGGGCAGTCTGACCCGGCCGAAGCTCCCCTTCGGGACCAGCTGTCCGAAGGACGGGAGGGCAACAAAACGAACAGGCTGAACCCGCAGCGGGCGGGCAGAGAACAAGGACACGACCGGACCCAATCATCGGAGGAATGACTAAGCCGTAGCCCCGGGGTCCTCACCAGATCCTTAAGGAAGCGGCAAGATCGGGCGGGGCTTTTGAGCGAGCGCTTCGGTTGTCGGAGTGGTCCGGGTATAGGACGGGGCGGAGCCGGGGCGCGCGCATGGCAGGGTTGATCAGGATCTCGTCGCGCGTCGCGATCGGCGAGGATGAGGTCCGCGAAAGCTTCATCCGCGCCTCGGGCCCGGGCGGGCAGCATGTGAACACGACGGCCACGGCCGTCGAGCTTCGCTTCGACATCGCCGCTTCCCCGACCCTGCCGGACGACGTTCGCCGCCGCCTGCTGGCGCGAACCGACCGGCGGATCACGCAATGGGGGGTGATCGTGATCGTGGCGGGCGAGCACCGTTCGCAGGTGCGCAACCGCGCGGCGGCGCTGGAGCGGCTCGTCGAGGTGATTCGGGACGCCTGCGTCGTGCAACCGGTCCGCCGTCCGACCCGCCCGACGCTGGCCTCCAAAAAGCGTCGGCTCGACGCCAAGTCCCGCCGGTCGGGACTGAAGTCGACGCGCCGGGATACCCGGCACGACGAGGGTTGATCCCGGCGGCGGTCTTTCGCACCGACTGTGGCGAAACTCGCACAGAAGTCCGGCTGGTCGAGCCTTAGGATGGACCGGACTTCTCACGGGCGACATCGCCAGAGTCTCGGCCATACCTCACTCCCTCATGACCAGCCAGGCGACCCAAACACCTGACGATCCCGCTGCCGATGCGGCCGTCCTGCTGCTCCGGATCGGGCTCGCCGTGCTCAGCATCGCCGTCCCCGTCAGCATGGCCGTGTCGCGGCGGGCCCTGTTCATCCTGCTGCCCGTGGGCGCCAGCCTCGTGCTCGTGGCCGGGCTCCTCCTGTCCGACCACCCGATCGTGCGGCGGATCAGCCACGCCCTGTTCTCCGCGACCGGGCTCTGCGGCTTCGGCCTGATCGCCTGGGCGGCCTTGTCGATCCTTTGGAGCCCCGTCGGCATGGAGGGCACCGAGCGGATAGCGAAGACCGCGGGAACGCTGCTGCTTGTCGTGGTGACGGCTGCCTTCCTGCCGGAGCGCACCCGGACGTCGAACCTCAATCTGTTCCCGATCGGCATCCTCGCCTCGGTCGCGCTGACCCTCTACATCATCCTCGGGGGCGCGGTTCCCACCGCGTTGCAGACGGGCGATGCGACCCTCGAACGGGCGGTGGTGACGCTCGTCGTTCTGGTGTGGCCGGCGATCGCCGCGATGGCGATCCGCGATCGCTGGACGGCTGCGGGGGTGGTCGTGATCGCGGTGATGCTCGCCGCGATGGCGGCCTGGACCACCGCGGCGCTGGCCGCCCTCGCGCTGGGATCGATCGCCTTCGCGGGAGCGACCGCGCGCCCCGAACGCGTCGGGCGCGTGCTCGGCTGGATCATCGCCGCGATCATCCTCCTCGGCCCTGCTGTTCCCTTCGTGGTCGCCCTGATCGTCAAGCTGCTGGCCCTCGTCACCCAGGATCGTCTGGCCGGCTTGCCGGCCGTCCTGGACAGCGCCCGGGTCTGGGCCGACATCGTGGTCGGGGAGCCGCTGCGGCTGCTTACGGGCCATGGCATCGGCATGGCGACCGTGGCGCCGACGGTCGGCTTCCTGCCGTCGCAGGCACCGAGCAGCCTGATCTTCGAGATCTGGTATGATTTCGGCGTCGT
>CAXTVD010000085.1:0-13869 GCA_964247575.1 uncultured Lichenihabitans sp. | reverse complement strand
AGGCGCAGCAGAAGGTCGAGGCGCGCAACTTCGACATGCGCAAGAACGTGCTGAAGTACGACAACGTGATGAACGACCAGCGCAAGGTGGTGTTCGAGCAGCGTCGCGAGATGATGGGCCAGGACTCGCTCGAAGAGCAGATCGGGGAGATGCGGACGGGCGTCATCGACGACCTGATGACGCAATTCGTCCCGCCGGACTCCTATGCGGAGAGCTGGGATGTCGAGGGGCTGCACGCGGCGCTCCAGAACGTCCTCAATCTCGACCTGCCCGTTGCGGACTGGGCGCGGGAAGAAGGGATCGGCGAGGAGGACCTGGCCGAGCGGGTGCAGAACGCCGCAAGCGAGGCCTATGCCGAGCGGACGCGGCGGAACGGGCCCGAGGTCATGCGCTACATCGAGAAGCAGGTCGTCCTGCAGATGCTCGATCACCTGTGGCGCGAGCACCTCGTCGTGCTCGATCACCTGCGCCAGGTCATCGGCTGGCGCGGGTTGGCGCAGCGCGATCCCTTGAACGAGTACAAGTCGGAAGCCTTCGAGCTGTTCAACAACGGCCTGCGCTCGCGCCTGCGCGAGGCAACGACCAGTCAGTTGATGCGGGTGGAGGTCGCCTTCGAGCCGCCGCAGCCGGAACTGCCACCCATGTTCGCCAGCCACGCCGACCCGCTGACGGGCGATGACGACATGCTGGTGGCCGAGAACAACCGCCGTCTCGAAAGCTACGCAGCGCCCGTCATGACGGCCGGTGCAGGCTTGAGCATCATGGATGCCCTCGAAGGCGAGCAGGCTCACCGCGATCCGCAAACCCCCTCGACGTGGGGGAAGGTCTCGCGCAACGAGCCTTGCCCCTGCGGCTCGGGCCGCAAATACAAGCATTGCCACGGTGTGCTGAACTGATCAGGTCAGCCTGGATCGCCGTGGCTTGACGCACGCCTGACCGCAGTGCCTGCAAGGAACCGCGACAAGCTCCCTTAGCGCGTCGCCTTGATGTGTTCTCGGACGCCCGACGTCAGCATCCAGCCGATGAAGAGCGCCAGGATGTTCACGAGGAAGACCGTGAGGGTCGTCCAGAACCGCAGAGGCAGCGTCGCCCGATCGGAGAGGTTCGGCTCGACGATCCGCTCGATGTAGAGCTGTTTGCGCCGGGCCTCCGTCCGTGCCCCATCGAGCGAGGTGTTGGCCAGCCCCAGCGCCTTAGTCGCGAACTCGCGCTCGAGGAGCAGTCGCTGGTACTGGCCCAGCTTGTCGGCCAGTCCCTCGTCGGTGGAGCCGATCCGGGCATTCTCCTTGGCGATCTGCTCGCGCGTGATCTCCGCCTGGCGCTCGAGAGCGATCAGACTGGGATTGTTCGGCGCGCTCGCCTTCATGTCGGCAATCCGCGCCTGGCTCTGGGCCAGGTCAGACTGCAGCTTGGCCACGAGTTGATTGACGAGCAGCGAATTCGACGCGGGATCGATCATGGTCTCCTTGTTCTGGAAGGCGGTCATCGCGACTTGCGCCTCGGTCAGGCGCTGCTCCTGGCGCTTGACCTCGTCCTCCGCCGCCCGGACTGCGTCGGTATGGATGCGCGAGTTCAGCTTGTTGACGAGGTCCTCGGCCTGATCCAGCAAAGCGGAGGCAATGGCTTGCGCATCGTCGGGCCGGAACGCCTGGACGTCGAGGGTCGTGATGCCCGTCGTCGCGTTATAGACCACGGACGTCATCCGGCTGAAATAGCGGAAAAGATCTTCTGTCGTCCGTCCATAGATCAGGGAGGGATAGCGTGACAGAGGGTCCGTTCCCGCCCGACCGTAGATGTCGGCGAGAGGCAGCTGAACCTGAAGAGCGCGGACCGCGTCGCGAGAGGTCAGAAAATTCTGCACCGAATAGGTGTCGTCCTCGGAGCGACCAAGCCCGGCCATCTTGAGGAACGCGCCCAGCCCACCGCCGCCTCCCGCCGGCTTGGAGGCCGTGCGCACGACGAACTCCGCCGTGGACAAGTAGCGATCGCTCGCGATCAGGCCATAATAGCCCGCGGTCAGCAGCGTCGGCGAGAGAAACAGCATCAACTGCAGAATCGGTCGCCACCGGATTCCGAGCCGAGGAACCCGCAGGATCTTTCCCAGGGGCGAGCCGGGCGGGCGGGCGAGCAGATCGCGCCCGCCCGCATGGGCGACGGCGTTACGGGCCGTCGGCGTTGCGAGGTCGCTCAGGCCGGCTTGGCGAACGTCGGTCATCGGAAGCCTCGCGTCGGCATGCAGATCATTCGGGCGTCCTACACCTGAAGCAGAAACACGAAGAAGAGGACTTCGCGCAAAGCTTGGGCATTTTGAGGGCTCAGGCGACCCGGACGACACGGTGCGCCCGCGCGAAGCCTCCGGGTGCAAGCCTGATGTCCGGTCGACTTGGCCGTAATTCAGCGCTAATCAGCCGATAACGGACCCTTCTTGGATGGTTGGTAGCCGCGCGCTCTCCCTGTGTCCAGGCCAGGGGTCGCAGACGAACGATGTGGCATCCGGCCCATCTCCGGCCTGAGAGCCGGATAACCGTGACGCTGGAGTGGTGACGACCTTGCTGGCCGACGAAGTTGAGATTCAGACGGTCAAGCTGGTTCGCCTGGTGCCCGACGGCGGCGGGGCTTCCGGGGTGCTCGACGCGCACGGCCAGAGCCGGGCGACCTTGCGTAAGCGGTTGCCGTTCCTCCTCTGTGTGGTTCTGCCTACGCTTCTCTCGGCGGCCTATTTCTTTATGCTGGCGGCTCCGCGTTTCGTATCAGAGGGCAAGTTCGTCGTCCGAAGCCCGAGCAGCGCGGCTTCGAGCGAGTTCGCGTCCATCATTCAGGGCTCGGGCGTCGTTCGCGCCAGCGATGACGCCTTCATCGCGAAGGAGTACATGCTCTCCCGCGACGCCATGCAGCAGCTCATCGACCATCACGACCTGCTCGCCATCTTCGGCAAGGCCGGGTCTGACATCCTGTGGCGTTTCCCGGGCTTCTTCGGCCATCCCAACTCGGAGTCGCTAAAGAAGCAGTACCTGCGATTCATCACCCTGGAATATGATCAGTCGAGCGGGATCAGCACCTTGTCGGCGCAGGCCTTCGAGCCGGCGGACGCGCAGAACCTCGCCAACGCCCTGATGGAACTCACCGAGAAGTTCCTGAACGGCCTCAATGCGCGGGCCCAGGACGATGCCGTACGAAGCGCCCGGCATGACGTCGAACTGGCCCAGCAGCGTGCCTATCAGGCGCTCGATGCCGTGACGACCTTCCGGAACCGACAGACCGTTCTCGATCCGACCCTGTCGTCCAAGGGCGTGATCGAGGGCATCAGCGGCCTCTCGATCGAGAACTCCCAAACCAACGCCCGCTTGGCCGAACTGCTGACCGACACGCCGCAGAGCCCTGAAATCCCGACTCTGCGGAGCCGCATCGCGGCCTTGCAGGCCCAGATCGCCAAGCAGCGGCAGCTTCTGGGCGGCAATAGCGACTCGCTGGCGCCGCAGATTGCCGAGTACCAGCGTCTCCTGCTCGATCAGGAGTTTGCCGAAAAGGCTTTCACCTCCGCCCTGACGTCGCTCGAAACGGCGAGGATCGACGCCTCCCGGCAGCGGGTCTTCCTCGAACGGGTGACGACGCCCGACCTTCCGGACGCGCCGGCCTATCCGTACAAGCTGACCTCCATCCTGGTCACCCTCGGGGTATGTTTCGCCCTTTGGCGGGTCATCAGCGCGGTCTTGCTCGACACGCAGGAGCATCACAAACGATGAGCCCCTCTTCCGCGACCGCCCTGGCCCCCCAGGACGGGGCTCTGCCGACCTTTGCCGGTCCTCAACCGCCCCTCGGGCCCGAACGGGTCATCGCGGCCCTCAACATCGTCAAGGAGTTCGACACCGAGCACGGGCGTCGGCGGGTGCTCGACAACATCTCCTTCAAGGTCGGCATGGGTGAGCGGATCGCGATCCTCGGCCGCAACGGGGCGGGCAAGTCGACGCTGATCCAGATCCTGTCGGGCCTGCAGCGCCCCACGTCGGGCGAAGTCTACCGCGGTTTGCGGATGTCGTGGCCCCTGGCCTTCGCCGGCGGCTTCGAGGGCGACCTCACCGGCTACGACAACATCCGCTTCATCTCACGGGTCTACAACGCGCCGTTCCAGGAGGTGTTCGACTACGTCGACGACTTCGCCGAACTGGGCAAGCTGATCTTCGAGCCGATGCGGTTCTACTCCAGCGGCATGAAGATGCGGATCGGCTTCGCGCTGTCCCTCGCCATCAACTTCGACTGCATCCTGATCGACGAGGTCATCCTCGTCGGCGACCGGCACTTCCAGGGCAAATGCGTGCGCGAACTCTTCGAGCAGCGACGCCACTGCGCGATGATCATCGCAACGCACGGCATGGACGTGGTGACCGACTATTGTTCGCAGGCGCTCGTCATGAAAAACGGCCGGGGCCGCGTCTTCACAGACCTGCACCTGGCAACCCGCATCTACTCCAGCCTTTGAGCATGTCCGCCAGGAGGCCGAAACGGAAGCCTAGCCCGACAGACGGCTGAAGGTGATCTGACCGAAGGCGACATGTCCCTCGATGGTCCCTTCCTCGCTGTTGAAGTGGATCTCGATGGGGCGCTCGGGCGCCACGTGCCGCATGGTGAAGAAACCCTCGAAAGCGCCCCCGTCCGTCGGACGCAGGATCACTTTGGCGATGGCGTCATGCTCGCAGAACACCACGAGCTTGAAGGGAGTGCCGCTCACCTCCGGCGAGAAGGCGACGACGATTCGGGCTTTCCACGTGCCGGGTGGCAAGTGGAAGTATGGCCCGTAGAAGATGATCCGTGCGGCGCCGGTAACATCGGCGACGGGGGGCGCCGTCTCGTTCGGACGGTCGCCGAAGAAGAAGACCTTGGCGGTCCAGATGACGGTGCCGATCTCGTGCGAGACCGCCGCGAGCGCGAGAGGCGACACGACCTGTCGCACGATGGTCGCCTCGTCCGCCGACATGGCGTCGCCGAGATGATCGAGTTGCAGATAGTGCGGCACCCTGGCGGCGAGCGCCTGCTCCAGCGTCCAGGGATGATCGAGCGGACCGCCGAAACGCTCGAGCAGCGCCTGCAGGCCTGCCGGCTCGGGCTCGGCCCGGAGCCGGTCGACCACGGCGGCGATCACGTCGTGAGCGGAGCCCGAGAAGCTTCGCGCGATGATGGTGACCAGCGGATTGTCGAGCAGCGCATAGTTCGTCGCGACGATGCGCGTCTGCTCCTTGAGGGCGTCGTGCAGGCCGACACTCTTGTCGCTCCGTGTGAAGCGCACGCTGTCGACCGGATCGTCCAGCACGGCCAGGACCGGAACCTTGCCCGCCTCGAGCAGGTCGATGTGCCGCCGGCTGAGTGCCGCCGTCAGGAGCACCCGCGGCGCCTCTCCGGTGCGGCCGAGATCGGTGTAGATGTCGTCGCCCTCGCCGGCCTGGAGCTCGACGTTCGCGACCGCACAGATCTCGCGGATGAGATCGGTCAGCCACCGGCCGAGGACACAATGGCCGGACACCACGATGACGTCGTGAACGTCTCCGCCTCGCACCAATGGCCCACACCCTCAAACCTCAATCGGGCACAGGCCCTCATGGTCTACGACTCTTAGCCGGATCGTCGTCGTGCTCGCAACAGCGGCACCGGATCGGGAGGATCGCCGACCCGAGCCATCTTCCCAAGCGACAGCGTTTGCGTCAAAAGCCCTATCGACCGGTCCCACCGGCTCAGGCGAGCGGTCCTGCCGCGGCGCGAGGGGGCCGGTTATCCGCATGACGGGCCGCGGGCCCGCTCGCGCGGGAGGGCAAGGGCTTGAAGCAGCCGTCACCCCGCGCTCCTGGTTGGGGTGACTGCAGCACGATGGCGACCATTCTCTATGACGGACGCGACGCCTTTCGAAAAGGCGGAACCGGCATTGCCACCTATGCACGGACGCTGAGCGCCCTGGCCCGGAAGCTGGGCCACAGAACGCACCAGGTCATGGCGAGCGAATTCCCGCTGTCCAAGCGCGACCCGATCCTGAACGAGATCCGCTTCCACGACGTTCCGAACAAGCGCATGTCGGTGGGCCAGTTGCTCGAGGTGGGCTGGCGCTGCTCGCTCGGCGGCTTCGCTGATGTCCGGCCGACCCGAATCATGCGCACTGGCGCGGTGGTCGATCCCACCCCCGAGAGCAAGGCCAACTTCGACGCGACCTATGCCAGCTTCAAGCTGTTCCTGGTCGGGGAGGCGCTCTACCGCGTCCACAAGCGCCGGGCCGTGCTTCGCTTCGACCGGTCGCCCGAGCTCTTCCATGCGACCTTGCCGCTGCCGCTCAAGGTGCGCGGCGCCGCCAACATCTACACGATCCACGACATCATCCCGCTGCGGCTGCCCTACACCAACCTGACCAACAAGAAGTATTTCTACAATCTGGTGCGCGACCTCTGCGCGAATGCCGACCATATCGTCACCGTCTCGGAGTTTTCCCGGCGCGACATCATCCGCCTGACCGGCATGCCCGAGAACAAGATCACCAATACCTATCAGAGCGTGAGCATGCCGGCTCATCTCATCGCCCGCAGCGACGATGCGGTCGCGGCGGACCTTCAGCACATCTTCGAACTCGACATGGACGGCTACTTTCTCTTCCTGGGCGCGATTGAACCCAAGAAGAACATCTCGCGGCTGATCGACGGCTTCACGGCGTCCGGCTCGAAGCGGCCGCTGGTGATCGCCGGCGGACTCGGCTGGCAGTATGAAGGCGACCTCAAGCGCATGCAGGACGAGCGCTATCTCTCCTACCGGCTGCGGGGCGACCGGATCACGCCGCAGCGGATCGTGCGCCAGGTCGACCACGTCCCCTTCGATCAACTGGTCAGCCTGATCCGGGGCGCCCGGGCCGTGGTGTTCCCGTCCCTCTACGAAGGCTTCGGCTTGCCCGTGCTCGAAGCGATGCTCCTGGGCACGCCGGTGATCACGTCGAATGTGTCATCGCTGCCCGAGATCGCCGGCAGGGCGGCGCTGCTGGTCGACCCGAACAGCGTTGCCTCGATCGCCCAGGCGATCCGGACGCTGGACAAGGACTCCGACCTCCGTCTCGACCTGATCGAGCGCGGCCGCAAGCAGGCGGCCAAGTTCTCGGTCGGGGCGTATGAGGAGCGGGTTGCCGGGGTCTACAAGCAGTTCGCGCACTAGGGCGTCCAAGACGGGACCGGGCCACGCCTCCCCACGCGTCGGGACTGGACAATCGAAGGGCTCGACGTTTAACAAGACCGATGTTCGGCTCGGACCGGGCGAGGGCTGCAACGGGCGATCGGGGGTCCGTCGTCACAGCCCTGGGGATCGATTCGAGGCAAGGTCCGCCTTACGAGACGCGGGTCGGGCGTCATGGGAGCGACGAAAAGTCGTCGGCAGGCCGAATGCGCGCGAGGGGGAGTGTCTTCGCGGTAAGGGTGGTCGACGGTCTTCGACGAGTTCGCTTTGAGAGCCAGCGAAAGAGGCACATTGAGACACACTTCAGAGATCGCGATCGTTGGACAGGCGTGCCGCCTCCCTGGTGCGAACTCCACGCGACAGCTTTGGGAAATGCTGCGGGATGGCCGGTGCGCCGTGACCCGCATTCCGACGGATCGCTGGTCGCTCGAACGCTTCGGACACCCCCGGCAAAACGAGCGCGGTCGCAGCTATACCTGGGCTGCAGGCGTGCTCGACGACATTTGGAGCTTCGATGCTGCAGCCTTCGGGCTGTCGCCGCGCGAGGCCGAACAGATGGATCCGCAGCAGCGGCTGCTGTTGGAGCTGACCTGGGAAGCCCTCGAAGATGCGGGCATCCGCCCCTCGTCTCTGGCGGGCTCTGAAGTCGGCGTATTCGTCGGGGCCTCGACCACTGACCACGGCAACTCGAAGATGTTCGATGTCGCCGCCACCGATGGCTACTTCGCCACCGGCAACGCCGCATCGATCCTGTCGAACCGGATCTCCTACGTCTACGACCTGAACGGGCCATCCTTCACGGTCGACACGGCCTGTTCGTCCTCTCTGGTCGCTCTCGACGCGGCCGTGCAGGCCCTGCGCGCCGGGCGGATCGAGACGGCCATCGTCGGCGGCGTGAGCATCCTGACCACGCCGTTCCAGTTCGTGAACTTCTCTCAGGCCTCCATGCTGTCCCGCATCGGCTTGTGCCAGGCTTTTTCGGCCACGGCCGATGGCTACGTCCGCGCGGAGGGCGGCGGCGTGGTCATTCTGCGGGCGATGGCGGCGGGTGCCGCGCGGACGGATCGGGTTCGTGCGCTGATCGTCGACACGCGGGTGAATTCGGACGGACGGACCAACGGCATCGCCCTGCCCTCGACCAAGCGTCAGGGGCAATTGCTGAAGCAGCTCTATGGCGACGGCGGCATCGATCCCAACCGGCTCGCCTTCGTCGAAGCCCATGGCACGGGAACACCGGTCGGCGATCCCGTCGAGGCCCATGCCCTCGGCGAGATGCTGGGCCAGAAGCGGTCGGCACCGCTGCCGATCGGCTCGTTGAAGTCCAATATCGGCCATACGGAAGCGGCCGCCGGCGTGGCGGGGCTGATCAAGGCCGTCCTTGCCCTGGAGAACGATCTTCTCCCCGCGACGCTGCACTGCCCCGATCTCAACCCGAACATCGACTTCGAGACGCTGAACCTGAAGGTCGCCTCTGGCCCGCTGACCCTGGAGCGGGGCCTCGAGGCCCGTCTTGCCGGAATCAGTTCCTATGGCTTCGGGGGCACCAACGCCCATGTCGTGATCAGCGATGCCCCGCCGCCGGCATCGCAGCCCGAAGCCGAGGCCCCGACTTCGGTCCTGATCCTCTCGGCCCATAGCCGGGTGGCGCTGGGCGCCCTGGCCCGGGCCTATGCCGACCGCATTGACAGCAGGGACGGGGACGACCTGGGCGCCGTCGCGGCTGCGGCCAATCATCGCCGCGACCGGTTGGAGGAGCGGCTCGTGCTGCCCCTGACCCCGTCCGCCGCGGTGTCAGAGAGCCTGCGGGCCTATGCGGCCGGCGGCGCGGAGGCTGCGCCCGGTGCCTTTGTCGCGACGGCCGTGGCGCGCGAAGCGCCGGTGGCCTTCGTCTATTCAGGCAATGGCGGCCAGTGGGCCGGCATGGGTCGGGTCGCCTACCGCGTCAGCGCAGCCTTCCGCGAGCGGTTCGACGCCGTCGATACCGCCTTCAAGGCGCTGTCAGGGTGGTCTCTCGTCGCCGCCATGAACGCCGAGGACGTCGCGGAGCGGCTCGTCAGGACGAGCGTGGCGCAGCCTCTGATCTATGCCATCCAGTCGGCGACGACTTTTGCGCTCGAAAAACTCGGCTTCACGCCCGACGTCGTCTTCGGACACAGCGTGGGCGAGGTCGCCGCGGCGGAAGCCGCCGGCGTGCTCGACCTCGATGCCGCCGTGAACGTCATCTTCCATCGCAGCCTGCACCAGGAACTGGCCTTTCGTGCCGGCGGCATGACGGTGCTGATCGGCGGCCGGGAGGCGGCTGAAGCGCTCGTCGGCGGGACGGCCGGCGTCACCATCGCGGCCTACAACAGCCCTCGCGCCTATACGCTGTCGGGCTCGACCGAAGCGCTCGCCGCCGTGGCGGCGGCAGCGCGGGGCCTTAAGGCCCGCACCCAGAAGCTGGACATCGCCTACCCCTTCCACAGCCCCCTTGTCGACCCGATCAAGAAGCCTCTGCTTGCCGATCTCGCGACGCTGACGCCTCGGGCGGGCCACACGGCCTTCGTGTCGACGGTCACGGGCGAGGTGGAAGAAGGGGCATCGTTGGATGCGACCTACTGGTGGCGGAACGTGCGCGAACCCGTGCTGTTCTCGCGCGCGGCGGAAGGGGCTGCACGGCTCGGAGCCCGGGTCTTCGTCGAGATCGGCCCCAGCCCGATCCTGCTGTCGCACATCAACGACACCTTGTCCTCGGGCGAAGCACAGGTAGCGACGCTTTCGGTGCTCGACCGAAAGGACGAGGCGGTCGATCCCTTCCGCAAGGCGGTCGCTGCGGCCCTGGCCAGGGGCGCCCGCCTCGCGACCGACGTCCTGCTCGGATCGCGTGCCGCCTTCCCGGCCGACCTGCCGGCCTATCCGTGGCAGAAGAAGGCCTACCGGCTGGGTGAAACCAGCGAGTCGATCGGCTTCCTGAATGCGCGGGACTGGCACCCGCTGATCGGGGCGCGCTACGCCAGCGACCAGTTGGAGTGGCATGGCCAGATCGACACGGCCCTGCTCCCCGATCTGGCCGACCATGTCGTGGATGGTCACGTGCTGCTGCCCGGCTCGGCCTTCGCGGAGATGGCGCTGGCCGTGGCCCGCGACTGGCTCGGCGGTGAGACGGCCAGCGTCGCCGATTTTGAAATCCACAACCCGATGATCTTGCCGAACGGCTCGTCGCGAGACGTGCGGTGCCGCCTGCAGCCGTCGACCGGCACGCTTGAAATCATGAGCCGCACCCGGCTTGGGCAGGCGACGTGGCAGACCCACGCCGTCGCCAAGATCCTGCACCCCTCGGCAACCCGGATCGAGCCGGCGCCGGCGTGTCCCCCGATGGTGGGCCGGCCGACGATGACGGCCGCGGACCTCTATCCCCTCGCGATCGCATCGGGCCTCGATTACGGGCCGGCCTTCCGGCTGCTCGACACCGCCGTCCGGACCGATACCACAACCCTTGTCGTCGACCTCACCGAAGGGACCGGCGATCCCCGGTTCGGGCTCGATCCCATGCGGGTCGATGCGTGCTTCCATGGCCTCGCCTTGCTCTACCGCGAGCTCGCCGCCAAGGGGCGCCTGAAGCCCTATGTCCCTGTGGCCGCCAGCGAGATCACCCTCTATCGCCCCGGCGTCCCCGTCGCACGGGCCTATATCGAAGTTGTCCGGAGCGACGAGCGGACGATCGTTGTCCATTTCACGCTCGTCGATGCGGCAGACCGCCCGGTGGCGCGGCTGCACCGCGTCCGCTTCCAGGCCATGTCCGCCTTTCGCTCGGGCGAGCGGTCGATCGACCCGATCGTCACGACCCTGGCGCTCGCGACGGAGCCTCTGGCCCCCTCCGAGGGCGCGTCCATCGCCGCGGCCGATGTCGTGGCGGCGGCCCGGGCAACCGGCGGCGTGACGGACGGGGAAGCCGCCCCTTCGGGCGACTATGTCCTGATGGACGGCTGGGCCACGGCGACCGCCTTTGGTCTCTTCGAGGTTCTGGCCGAGGACGGGAAGCTCGATGTCGGCGGCCTGATCGAGGCGGGCCGCATTCCGCAGCGCCTTTCCGCCTGGTGCAACCGTCTGGTCGCGGCGCTCGAGCAGAGCGGCCTCGTCGTGCGTGGCGCGGACAACGCCTATTCCATCGTTTCGGGCGCCGAACTGCCTGACCCGCAGGACATCCTGCGCGCCTTGGCCGCCGACCATCCCGAGCGATCGGCCGAACTGCTGCTGGCCGCCCGCACGGGCGCGATCGTCGACGGCCTCGCGGCGGGCCGGGGCGATCTGTCCGTCCCCGTCACGGCGACGGCGGTCGACAGCTTCGACTATGGGGGCGTCGCAGCGCAGGGCTCTGCCGCCTTGCTCGCCGCGACCTTGGACAGGCTGGGCGAGGGCTGGCCATCCGGTCGGGCCCTGCGGATCCTCCTTGTCGGCGACGGCCCGGTGACGGCTCATGCCGCGCGTCTCGCTGCGGCGAGGGGTGCCGACCTTACCGTGTTTGAGCCGGACCGGCGACGCCTGGAGCGGGGACGCCTCGCCTTCGAGCACACGGACGACATGCATTTCGAGGGAAGCCTCGAGAAGCTGCCCGTTTCTGCCTTTGACCTCGTGATCGCCTCGCAGGCCTTGCACCGGGTCGCGGCCGACCGGACCGCCTGGGCCAGCCTGGCCGGTGTCATGGCACCGGGCGCGGTTCTGGTTGCCATCGAGCCGGAATCCTCCGTGTTCCGGGACCTAGTCTTCGGTCTCCAGGCCGCGATGACCGGATCGGAAGGCGCAGAGATGGCGGGCCACGCGCTCGTCGCGTCGGAGTTGGGATGGACCCGCGCTTTGGCGGATCTGGACCTGACCGGCATCACGGTCCTCCCGACGGCGGGAACCGATTACGGCCTGCTATGCGTCGGCGAAAAGAGCGCGGTTCGCGCGGCGCGCTCGTTCAAGGGCGAGGCCCTCGTGGTCGGGGAAGAGGGCGCCCTCGGCGAGGCTGCCGGGCCGCTTGCCACCATGCTCCGGTTCTCCGGTCTGAAGGCGACAAGCGTGACTGCCGATCACTTCTCGGCCCAGACATCGGTCGAGATGCCGGACACGCTCGTCTATCTCGCCGGCCCCGACCCGGATGCAGCGCCGGCCGACGATCTCGCCGAGCGTTGCCTGGCGCTGAAGACGTTCATCGCGTCCGTTGGAAGCCGGAAGGTGACGCTCTGGATCGTGTGTTCCGGCGGTATCCGGTCGCAGGACGGCAATCCGGTCGAGAGCGGCATGTGGGCCTTCGCCCGGACCCTGGCCAACGAGCATCCGACGGCCGACGTCAAGCTGATTGATCTCGTGCCCGGTCTGGCGGCCGACGTAGCGGCCCGCCGCCTGCGGGACGTCGTGCTGTCGGGCACGCTGGAGACGGACATCGTGGTCGACGCGGCGAGCACGCGGGTGATCCGCTTCGCCAAGCTCGCCGTGGAGGACCGGAGTGCCATTCCGGCCGACGAGACCGCCGTGCGGCTCGTCAAGGGCGACCAGGGCGGGGGCCTCGACCGGCTACAATGGAACGCCGAGCATCGACGCGCCCCGGACGCGGGAGAGGTTGAGATCGCCGTGGAGGCAGCGGGCCTCAACTTCCGCGACGTGATGTGGGGCCTGTCCATTCTGCCCGAAGAGATCCTCGAAGACGGCTATGCCGGGGCGACACTCGGGCTCGAATGCGCGGGTCGGATCGTCCGGGTTGGCCCAGGGGGATCGGCCTTCAAGGTCGGCGACCCCGTCCTGGCCTTTGCCCGGGCCGCCTTGTCCACGCATGTCACCGTCGCCACCAGCGTCGTGGCCCATATCCCGGACGGTGTTTCGACCGTGGCCGCGGCCACGGTTCCGGTCGCGTTCCTGACCGCCTATTACGGGCTGATCCGTTGCGCGCGCCTGGCCGAGGACGAGTGGGTGCTCATCCATGGTGGGGCGGGCGGCGTGGGTCTCGCCGCCATGCAGATCGCGCGGTGGCGAGGCGCCCGGATCATCGCCACAGCGGGCTCGACGGAACGCCGTGACCTCCTGGTGTCGCTCGGGGCGGAGCATGTCTTCGATTCGCGCTCGCACCAATTCGTGGACGACATCCGACGCGTCACCGGGGCGGGTGTCGACGTCGTGCTCAACAGCCTGTCCGGCGAAGCGATGGAACGCAGCATCGCGGTCCTCAAACCGTTCGGTCGCTTCGTGGAGCTCGGCAAGCGCGACTATGTGGCCAACACCCATATCGGCCTCAAGCCGTTCCGCCGCAACCTTTCCTATTTCGGCGTCGATCTCGATCAGCTGATCCTGAAGGACGATACGACCGGACAGGCGCTCTTCGAGGATGTGATGGGCCTGTTCGGGGAGAAGGTCCTCTTCCCCCTGCCCTTCCGGACAATAGCAGCGAGCGAAACGGTTGAAGCCTTCCGACTCATGCAGCGCTCAGGGCATATCGGGAAGATCGTGATCCTGCCTCCGCCCGTGCCGCGCGAGGGATCGGTCGGCCTGGAGCCTTTCGCGGCCGATCCGGAGGGTGTGCACCTCGTCACCGGCGGCTTCGGCGGGTTCGGGCTGGAAACGGCCCGCTGGCTGGTCGATCGGGGCGCGCGCCACCTGATGCTGGTTGGCCGTTCGGGGCCGGCCTCGGCTGAAACTGGGTCTATAATCGAGGGGCTTGAGGCG
>CAXTVD010000084.1:11267-13950 GCA_964247575.1 uncultured Lichenihabitans sp. | reverse complement strand
GGATGATCGGCATCGACCACCACCATCTTGGCCGCGCGGCGCGTGGTGCCGCCCGATTTGATGGCGCCGGCCGCGCGATCGCCGATCTTGAGGAAGCTCATGAGGCCGGACGAGCGCCCGCCACCCGACAGCTTCTCGTTCTCGCCCCTGAGGCGCGAGAAGTTGGTGCCGGTGCCCGAACCGTATTTGAAGAGGCGCGCCTCGCGGACCCACAGGTCCATGATGCCGCCCTCGTTCACGAGGTCGTCGGCGACCGACTGAATGAAGCAGGCATGCGGCTGCGGGTGCTCGTAGGCCGATTCGGAGGCGGTCAGCACTCCCGTGCGATAGTCGACATAGTGGTGGCCCTGGCTGGGTCCGTCGATGCCATAGGCCCAGTGCAGGCCGGTGTTGAACCATTGCGGCGAGTTCGGCGCCACCATCTGGCGCGCCAGCATGAAGCGCAGTTCGTCGTGGAAGGCGTGCGCGTCCGCCTCGGTGGCGAAGTAGCCTCCCTTCCAACCCCAATAGGTCCAGGTGCCGGCCAGGCGATCGAAGACCTGCTTGGCGGAATGCTCGGACACGAACCGCTCGCCTTCGGGCAGCACGGCCAGGGCTGCCTCGTCGGGCACCGAGCGCCACAGGAAGGAGGGGACGTCGTTCTCCTCGACGCGCTTGAGCCGCGCGGGCACGCCGGCCTTGCGGAAGTATTTCTGGGCGAGGACGTCGGCCGCCACCTGGCTCCAGGCCGCCGGCACGTCGATGTTGTCGAGCGCGAAGACCACCGAGCCGTCGGGATTGCGGATTTCGCTCCGCGTCGTGCGGAACGGGATGGCATCGTAAGGCGCGCCAGAGCCGGTCGTGAGGAGGCGTTCAATCTTCATCGCGCATCACCTTGCCGTTCGTTTCGGCCCGCACCCTTCGTCAGCAACAACCGCTCTCTGCCCAATAGCCATTCACGGTCTCGATAGACCTCGGCAAGGATCAGGGACGGCTTGATAGTCTTGCTTAACGAAACGTTGTCAGGAACCGCAGCCTTTGAGTTTATGACGAGCGGCTGGATTCTCCGAGTCATCTTGGCTGTGGACGCCGGCAGCCGCGCCGACAACAAGGATTGACTCTTTCCTGGACCGGAGTCCCGCAGCCGAGTCTCGCTGTCGCGAACCAGAATGTCAGTTCTGCCCTGTGACATCGCAGCATGCCAACCGATAAGGAACGCCTGTGGATAAACGATGTTCCTGAAATGTTCCTGAACACAGCGACCCCGTGCGACACCGCCAAGGCGGCTCTCCCTTTACGCACGGGCCGGGCCACGACATAACCGGCGTCGATCGCGTTGATGACCGGTGGCCCATGTCGTTCAAGACCAATCTCCTGCAGATGCTCACCTGGTGGAGCGGGCAGACCTATGGAACGCGCTTCTACACGTGGCGCTTCGGCGAGCGGGTCGGCACCGACGAATTCGGCAACGTCTATTACCGCAAGCCCGGCATCGATCCCAACCTGCATTTCGAGCGCCGCTGGGTGATCTATGCCGGGCAGAGCGAGGGCTCGATGACGCCGCCGGGCTGGTATGGCTGGCTGCATCACACCGTGGACACGCCGCCCTCGGCTGAAGAGTACACGGCGCGCGACTGGCAGAAGCCGCATCTGCCCAACATGACGGGCACCGCCGAGGCCTACCGACCGCAGGGCTCGACGCTGAAAAGTGGCACGCGGCCCCGCGCCGGCGGCGACTACGGAGCCTGGACGCCAGGCTGACCGCCCCCGGGCGGGTTCGGCAGATCTGAGACCGACGGGGCGTCGCGGCGCCTCTCGATCAGGTCCCACCGGTTGCCGTAGAGGTCCTCGAAGATCGCCACCACGCCATAGGGCTCGTGGCGGCGCTGTTCCACGAAGCGCACGCCCCGCGCGGTGAAGGCCGCGTGGTCCCGCTCGAAATCGTCCGTTTCCATGATCAGGAACACGCGCCCGCCGCATTGGTCGCCGACCGCGGCCCGCTGCTTCTCGTTCGCGGCCTGGGCGAGCAGCAACCCCGTGCCCGCTGCGCCCGGCGGTCGGATGACCACCCACCGCTTGGTCCCGTCCAACGCGGTGTCCTCGACCAGGGTGAAGCCGAGCCGCCCCCCGTAGAAGGCGATGGCCTCGTCATAATCGTGGACGACCAGCGTCACGAGCGCGATCATCCCCCTGCGAGTCGTCTTCTCCCGGCAAACGAGCACCCCCGTCACGAAAGCCTCACCTTTGACACAACGGCTGACCAAAGGCATCAGGACGCGCGGGCGCCGGCCTGCGTCGATCAGCAGGGGCGATGGTGAAACCCGACGCAATCCAACATGCAGCGCGCCCGCGGCTCGGCCGGTCTCCATTCTGGCTCGTCCTGCGCACCTGCCTCGTCGGTTCGGCGCTGCTGATGGCGCCCGCCGCCTGGGCGGACAAGATTAAGAACCCCACAGCGGTCTTCTCCGGGCTCGACAAGATCACGGGACGCATCATCTCCTTCGAGGTGGCGATCGACGAGACCGTTCAGTTCGGCTCGCTGCAGATCACGCCGCGGGTCTGCTACACGCGCCCGCAGACCGAAGCGCCCGATACCGACACCTTCGTCGAAGTCGACGAGGTGACGTCGGAGAAGGAATACAAGCGCATCTTCTCGGGCTGGATGTTCGCCGCCAGCCCCGGCCTGCACGGCATCGAGCACCCC
>CAXTVD010000084.1:0-11257 GCA_964247575.1 uncultured Lichenihabitans sp. | reverse complement strand
CATCTACGATATCTGGCTGACCAGCTGTAAGGGCGGCACGGATGTGATCGTGGAGACGCCGCCGGCCACCGCCGATGCCGGTCCGGCCGCCGAGCCGCCACCGCCGGACAATGCGACCAAGCCGCCTCCGCCCAACACGCCTCCACCCAGGCCCAAGCGGGTGGTGCGATCGACGCCCCGGCCCGACGACGGCGAGGCTCGACGCGAGCCGGTGCAGAGTTTCTTCCCGGCGAGCGAGTACCCCACCGCACCTCCGCCGGCCTATGGCCGACGGGCGCAGGACGGCTTCTAGCCTCTCGCCTGTCGCACGAGAGCCAGGGCCGCCTCGCCTTTCAGCGTCTCAGGCAGATGGGGGGGCTTGAACGTGGCCTCGGCCGCGACGGCCCGCGCCAACCGACGCTGGTAGTCCGCCCGTGGTACCTCGACGGCGCCGAGCGAGCTCAGATGCGGTGTGATGAACTGCGCGTCCAGCAGCGTGAAGCCGCCCGCGACGAGGCGGGCCGCCAGATGCACGAGGCAGACCTTCGAGGCGTCCGTCGCCCGATGAAACATGCTTTCGCCGAAGAAGGCGGCCCCGACATGCATGCCGTAGAGGCCGCCCACCAGGACCCCGTCCCGGTAGGCCTCGATCGTGTGGACCTGCCCGCGCCGGAACAGCTCGCCGAAGAGCTGCCGGATGCGCCGGTTGATCCAGGTATCGGTGCGATCGGCCCGGCCACCCTCGGCGCAGCCGGCGATAACCCCGTCAAAATCCCTGTCGGCGACCACGCGGAAGCGGTCGGACCGGACGGTCTTGGCGAGGCTGCTTGAGACCCTGATCCCCTCCAGCGGAAAGATGCCCCGCTGTTCCGGGTCGACCCAGAACAAGCGGTCGTCCTCGGCGGTTTCCGCCATCGGGAACAGGCCGACCGAATAGGCGCGGACCAGAAGATCGGGCGTGATATCGGTTGTCGGTCGCGCGCGGGCCATGGACGAGGATGGCGGCGCGTCGCGGGGCTCGTCAAGCCGGGCGTGGGCTCCTTCGGGGACGCAGCCTCACCACGCGGCGGCGCTCGTGGGGGGCTCGTGGCGCAGGGGCGTGCCCGCGTGCGGCCTGAGCCGCTGCATTCGGGTGCGCGCGAAGCAAGCGAGGCGTTGCAGCCGCGGGACCACGGCCCGGCGCGGCTGCTCGGCGTCGTCGGCCATGGAGAACTTCGACGGCACAATGGCCGGTGACATGAGAACGTCAGCCACGTCGGATCCCCCCTTGTTGGCCGCTGCAAACCCCACGTTACCCCCGGCCTGTTTGCCTCCTCTCAAGCAAGTCGTTCGGATCGGGGTATAAATCGGTTCATTGTTGCGGGCTTCGGGACGTGGCCCGACGCGTGGACAGGACCGGCGCCCTCCCCTAGACAGAGCCGCTCGGGTGAGGAGTGATCACATGGCCCAGGCGACCCCCGCCATCGCCGATACGACGGACATCGAGCCGGGCCATCACGACAAGGTCCTGATCATCGATTTCGGGTCCCAGGTCACGCAGCTGATCGCGCGCCGCGTGCGCGAAGCCGGCGTGTACTGCGAGATCGTGCCCTACCAGAAGGCGGCCGAAAGCTTTGCGCTGTCGCCCCCCAAAGCCGTCATCCTGTCGGGTGGCCCGGCCTCGGTACCCGCGCCGGGCAGCCCGCGCGCGCCCCAGGCCGTGTTTGAGGCAGGGGTCCCCTTGCTGGGCATCTGCTACGGGCAGATGCTGCTGGCCGAGCAGCTCGGCGGCGCGGTCACGGCCGACGGGGCCGGGGAGTTCGGCCGGGCCGACGTCGAGATCCGCTCGCCCTCGGGCCTTTTCGAAGGCTTGTGGCAGGTTGGCCAGCGCTATCCCGTCTGGATGAGCCATGGCGACAAGATCTCCCGCATGCCGGACGGGTTCCGCATCGTCGGCGCCTCGGAGCACGCGCCCTATGCCATCATCGCCGACGAGGAACGGCACTATTACGGGCTGATGTTCCACCCCGAGGTGATGCACACGCCGGATGGCAGCCAGCTCCTCGCCAACTTCCTGCACAAGGTGGTCGGCCTGAAATCCGACTGGACCATGGCCGCGTTCCGCGAGGAGGCCATCGCCCGCATCCGGGAGCAGGTCGGCGACGCCCGCGTCATCTGCGGGCTGTCGGGGGGCGTCGACTCCTCCGTCGCGGCCGTGCTGATCCACGAGGCCATCGGCGACCAGCTGACCTGCGTCTTCGTTGACCATGGCCTGCTGCGCAGAGACGAGGCCCGGGACGTGGTCGCCCTGTTTCGGGACCATTACAACATCCCGCTGGTGCATGTGGATGCGAGCGACACGTTCCTCGCCGCCCTGGCCGGCGTGTCGGACCCCGAGCAGAAGCGCAAGACGATCGGACGGCTGTTCATCGACGTCTTCGAGGCCGAGGCCAAGGCGGCGCGCGGCGCCGCCTTCCTCGCCCAGGGCACACTCTATCCCGACGTGATCGAGAGCGTCTCGGCGGCGGGCGGCCCCTCGGTCACGATCAAGTCGCATCACAATGTGGGCGGACTTCCCGAACGCATGAACATGCAGCTCGTCGAGCCGCTGCGGGCCCTGTTCAAGGACGAGGTACGCGTCCTCGGCCGCACGCTGGGCCTGCCGCCGGCCTTCGTCGGCCGGCATCCTTTTCCCGGTCCGGGGCTCGCCATCCGCGTGCCCGGCGAAATCAGCCGGGAAAAGCTGGAGATCCTGCGCCACGCCGACGCCATCTATCTCGAGGAGATCCGCAGCGCGGGGCTCTACGACGTGATCTGGCAAGCCTTCGCCGTCCTGCTCCCCGTGCGCACGGTGGGCGTGATGGGGGATGGACGCACCTACGATCAGGTCTGCGCCCTGCGCGCCGTGACCTCGACCGACGGCATGACGGCGGATTTCTACCCCTTCGACATGGCGTTTCTCGGCCGCACCGCGACGCGCATCATCAACGAGGTCAAGGGCATCAACCGCGTCGTCTACGACGTGACGAGCAAGCCGCCCGGCACGATCGAGTGGGAGTAGGGCGCCCGGCACGATCGAGTGGGAGTAGGGCGCCCGGCATGGGTCCTGAAACGTTGTTGTTGGCCGCCAACGATTGGGTTCCCAACAACGACGCCTCTCCCGTCCTGATCTACCGCGGGGTCCTCGGCGGCGCCGTTCCCCCCGGCGAGGCGGCCGCGGCGGCGCTGGAAGCCCTGTTCGCGCGCAACGGCTGGCCGCCGCAGTGGCGCGACGGCGTTTTTTCCTATCACCACTACCACGCGACCGCGCATGAGGTGCTTGGCTTTGCCGGCGGCACGGCGCACCTGATGCTGGGTGGTCCGGGTGGTCGCGAGATCCGGGTTGACGCGGGCGACGTCGCCGTCCTGCCGGTCGGAACGGGACATTGCCGCATCGAGGCAAGCCCTGACTTCCTGGTCGTCGGCGCCTACCCGCCGGGCCAGTCCTTCGATATCTGCCGGCGCGCGCCCAGCCCCGCGGCGCTCGAGGCCATGATGCGCGTCCCGGTTCCAGACACCGATCCGGTGCTCGGTGCCGGAGGTCCGCTGCCGGCGCTCTGGCGCCCACGCTGAACATCCGGGGTCACCGGTTTACAGCACGTGGATGGGTCACTAGGTTCCCGGCTCCGTCGGCGCGTCGCGCCGGTCCCCAGCCAGATTGAGCCCTCATGCGCGCCGAACCGCTGCAGCTCGTCGAAGACATCAAGCAGTCCGTAGGGCTGCTGAGGAGGCATCTTTGACGTCGAGACCGCAACCCGCCGCCTCGCGGAACTAAACGCCAAGTCCGAAGACCCGGATTTGTGGAACGACGCCGCCCTCGCCCAGAAGCTGATGCGCGAGCGGACCGAACTCGAGGATCGCCTCGGTGCCATGACCCGCTTCGAGCGCGAGCTCGAGGATGCCGTGACTCTGATCGAACTCGCCGAGATGGAGGGCGATGACGGCGTCGAGCGGGAGGCGATCGAACAGCTTCGTGCGCTGAAGACGGAAGCCGCACGCCGCCAGATCGAGGCGCTGCTCTCGGGGGAGGCCGACGGCAACGACACCTATATCGAGGTCCATTCGGGCGCGGGCGGCACCGAGAGCCAGGACTGGGCGCGCATGCTGTTCCGCATGTATGGCCGCTGGGCCGAGCGCCACAAGTTCAAGGTGGAGGTCGTCGAGGAGACGCCGGGCGAAGAGGCTGGCATCAAGTCGGCGACCCTGCTGGTCAAGGGGCACAACGCCTATGGCGGGATGAAGACCGAATCGGGCGTGAACCGGCCCGTGCGCATCTCGCCCTACGACTCGGCCGCGCGGCGCCATACGAGCTTCGCCTCGGCCTGGGTGTACCCGGTGGTGGACGACAAGATCGACATCGTGGTGAACGAGTCGGATTGCCGGATCGACACCTATCGGTCGTCCGGCGCCGGCGGACAGCACGTCAACACCACCGATTCGGCCGTGCGGATCACGCATATCCCCTCGGGCATCGTCGTGGCCTGCCAGGGCGAGCGGTCGCAACACAAGAACCGAGCCACGGCGTGGAACATGCTCCGCGCGCGGCTCTACGAGGTCGAGCTCGAAAAGCGCGAGGCCAAGGCCAATGCCGACGCGGCCTCCAAGACCGATGTCGGCTGGGGCCACCAGATCCGCTCCTACGTGCTGCACCCGTACCAGATGGTGAAGGACCTGCGGACGGGCGTCACGTCGGGGACGCCTGCCGACGTGCTCGACGGCGACCTCGATCCCTTCATGGAAGCGGCCCTGGCGCACCGGCTCTCCGGCCGCACCGTCGAGGTCGAGGACGTGGAGTGATCGCTGCTCGGGACGGCGCTACTTCTGCGCCGCGACAACCTCGCTGCTGGCGGCGAGGGGAGGCCGGTTCAGGGTGGGCGCGGCGAGCCAGGGCGAGGCCGACTTGCCCTGGGCGAGGCCGAACGCATAGAGCCGGCGCATGAAGTCCGGGTCGAAGCTGTCCGCCAGGGAATCATCGTAGTCGCCCGGAATGGCGGCGAGATGGAACGCGATGTTCTGCCGCCTCGCATAGGCGTAGGAGGCTTGGACGTTGTTGTGCACCTCGGCGCGCAGGATCGTTGAGACCGAGCGGGCGCCGAGCCGCAGCGTCTCGTTCGGCACCACCTGGAAGGTGGGATCGAACTTGTTGTTCAAAAGGATGTAGAGGTTGTGCAGCCGGGGCAGGGCGCGCCCCTGCCGGTTGCCGAACAGGACGTCGTCGGGCGCTACGAAGATCTGCTGGATGGCGCTGCCGTCGACGTGCATCTCCTTGAAGGCACGCCCGTTCGCCTCGACGCTGACGAGGCGCGGCGGGAACAGGCCGGGGATCGAGGCGGAGGCCGTGATCACCTGCCGGAACAGGCTCAGCGCGTTCGGAGAACCGCTGGTCGCGATGGCGCCCAGATCCCAGACCACCGCCCGCTGTGAGTCGAGGTTGGTGGTGGCCACGAACAGGCGGCGCCCCTTGCGATGCTCGGCGGCGACCTGCTCCATCACGGAGGGCGTGATGTTCTTGGCGACGAGGCGCCCGAGCTTGTCGTTCTCGACGAGCGCGTTGCCGAACACCCCATTGAGGATGTTGACGTTGCTGAGCAGGCTGGACCCGAGGTCGCCGCTGTAGAGACTCTCGAGCGGCTGGTCGTAGGACGGGCCGAGGAAGATGAAGGGCGCCATGAGCGCGCCGGTGCTGACGCCCGACACGATCGTGAAGGTCGGGCGGCGGCCCGTCTCCGCGAGCCCGTGCAGCAGGCCGGCGCCGAACGCGCCATCCGCCCCGCCGCCGGACAGGGCGAGATAATCGATGCTCTGAGCCGCGATGCCTCGTCCGGCCGCATAGCTGTCGAAGACGGTCGATTCGGTGTCGGCGTAGAACCGCACGTTCGGCATGCCGGGGATCTCGGCGAGCGCCGCTTCGGAGGCCGTGTAGGGAATGCGCGCCAGATCGGGCGATGAGGCGCAACCAGCCAGCGCCGCCATCGCGACGATGGCCAGCGCCATCGCGGATCCACCTTTACGCATCGTCCACCCTTGTGCTGTCCATCATGGCAGGCGCGAAAAGCAGCCGACCCGGCTCAACCAGCCTCGCCGCACTATGTTGCCGATGGCTTACGCAAGTCGATTGCGCCGGCCGATGTTTCGCGGACGACGTGTCTTCGCCGCAACGCCTATCCGGCCCGATCGTCAGGGCAGGGCCTCGAGTGTGGCCAGCTTTTCGCCGGCGATCAGGAACCGTTCGGGGTCCACCGCCTCGCCGTCGATCCGGGTCTCGTAATGGAGGTGAGGACCGGTCGCACGACCGGTGGATCCGACCTCGCCGACCGTCTCGCCCTTCGTCACGATCTGGCCCGGCTCGACGGCGACGGCGGAGAGATGAGCGTAGCGGGTCGACAGACCATGGCCGTGATCAATCTCGACCATCACGCCGTAGCCGCCGGCCGGTCCCGCGCTGACGACGCGGCCCGCCGCCGTCGCCATCACGTCGGTCCCGCTGTCTTGGCGCAGGTCAACGCCCGTATGCATGGCCGGGCGGCCGAGAAAGGGATCGAGGCGGGCGCCGAAGGGGGAGGTCACTTCGAGCGCGCCCGTCAGGGGACGGGCGAAAGGCAGCCGCGGGAGAGCCCGCGTCAGGCCGTCGGCCGCGCGCACGTCGGACTGCATCGCGTCGAGGGCCCGGCCGAACGGGGACGCCTCGATAGCGGGATCGAGCGGCACGAAGGGACCGCCGGCCGCCGATGGCGCTGCCTCGATCCCGAGGCGCTCGGGGGCCAGGCCGGCGCTGGCGAGAGCGGTGCGGATCGTGTCCACGCGGCGGCGGGCATGGTCGCCAATGCTTTCCAGGCGCGCATACTGCGCCGCATCGACGTGTTCCAAGGCCTCGGTCACCGAGGCCAGGCGGAGCCGAAGCGGTCGCGCCTCGTCGGTCCGGGCCTCGTCCGACCAGCCAGCGGGCCGGTCCAGGCTGGCTTCCGGACGGGGCTTGCGGGCAGCGGGCGGGGTCGACCCTGATGTCCCGAAATCGTGACCCGGCGCGATCGAGCCGGTCGCGTCCTCGTCGGTGGGGTTGTCGACCGCTTCGCGGCCGGCCACCGGAGCCGCGGCTGTCGCGAGCGCCGGCGAGGGACCCGCAAGCGAACGGGAGAACGCGCCGCCACCGCCGGTGTGGGAGGCGAGTTGCGCGACGAGACTGGCCCGGGTCTCGAGTGCGGCGGCCCGTTGCGTCAGCTCCCGCACCTGTCCTTCGAGCGTGCTCTGGCCGACGAGCTTCAGGCTCGCCTCGTGATCCACCTGGGCGCGTAGCGACGCGATCCGATCTTCGTAGGCGTACTGGATCCGCGCCTCGCGCGCCATCATGGACGCCATCAGGTCATCGTGGAACACGACATAGACG
Source organism: uncultured Lichenihabitans sp. (assembly GCA_964247575.1). Classification (GTDB taxonomy): domain Bacteria; phylum Pseudomonadota; class Alphaproteobacteria; order Rhizobiales; family Beijerinckiaceae; genus Lichenihabitans. Next base: position 3,876 of record CAXTVD010000084.1, on the reverse strand, counting down.
GTGGATCCCACCAGCCAGGCGACCAGCGCGACGCAGAAAACGACGCCGGCCTGCAGGACGCCGGTCCGGACGCGGATCGTACGCATCCGGCGTCCATGCGCGAGGCTGATGAAGACATGCGAACGCGGCAGAGGCGCGTCGTGGCCGATGGGGGTGACGGGCATGAAGCGCTTTCCACGCCCTCGGGCGTCGACTGGCTGGCTGCGTTCAGTCCATCAGACCGCATTAAGGTTAATAGTCGCTGAAACGTCCTAGAGGGCGCGGGTCGCATCCAGCACGTCCTGAGCGTGCCCAGGCACCTTGACGCTGTTCCAGATGCGGGCGACCCGGCCATCCCTATCAATAAGGACGGTGGTTCGTTCCACGCCCATGTAGCTGCGGCCGTACATGCTTTTTTTCACCCAGACCCCATAGGCTTCGAGCATTGCCTTGCTCTCGTCCGAAAGGAGCGGCACATCCAGGCCGTGCTTAGTCCTGAACTTGTCGTGGCTGGCGATCGGGTCAGGCGACACGCCGATAACCTGGGTGTCGGCAGCCTCGAACGCCTCGCGAAGCGCGTTGAAGTCGATGGCTTCCTTGGTGCAACCGCTCGTATCGTCCTTGGGGTAGAAGTAGAGAACCGCCTTCCGGCCTGCGAGAGACGCGAGCGAGCAGGACGTCCCCCCTGTCTGCGCCAGGTCAAAAGCCGGCGCCGCGTCGCCAACCGTCAACGTCGAGGTCATATGTCGTCCAATCTCCTCGCTCGTTGCGAGGGCTTGCCTTGAGCCGAAACAGCCGCTCTGACGTTACCCGGCGGCAGGCGTTTATTGAAGCCCCGCACTGTCAGGTCGGATAGGAGTCCAAGCTGGCCGACCAGATCCAACCGGCGCATGACGGGTCGCGGGAGCGCAACCCCCTGAAGCGGCTCGGCCGCAGCCGGCCGGCGCTTGCCGACCGGCCGGATCGTCGTGGTCTTCGTCGTGCCACGCTGACCGCGCTCGCCTTTGCCGCCAGCGTCGTCTTCCTGGCTGCCATCGGCGGCGGGCTCCTGCTGCTTCGCCTGAGCACCGGGCCGATCGACGTCAACATCGCGCCGCAGATCGCGGCTGCGCTGAATCATCGCGTCGGCGCCCAATACGCCTTCGCCGTCGGGTCCACCTCGATCGAACAGAGCGACCATGGACCGCAGCTGACCATCGATCGTTTCAGCCTGAACAACAGCCTCGGACGACCCATCCTGGTCGCTCCGCGCGCCAGCGTGTCCGTCGATCCGCTGGAACTGCTGTTCGGCCACGTCTCGCCCAAACGGGTCGAGGTCGAAGACGTGACCTTGCGCGTCCTTCGTCTCGCGGACGGCTCGATCGGCATCGCCGCGGGGACGGACGGGGCCGACGAGGTCACGCTCGGTAACATCGCAACCGATCTCTCCGCTCCTGCGCCGACGTCGGACGGCTCTCCTGGACCGGCAGCCGGTCCAGCGGTTCAGGCTCCTGTGGCCGATCTGCCCGACAGGCTGGCCGAGGTCGTCAGCCGGTTCGTCGACCAGATGTTCGATGCGGGCAGTCCCTTGCACGCTGTGGACAGGATCGGCCTGCAACGGGGCACCCTGATCGTCGACGACCGGCTGCGCCGCGCGACGACCACCTACCACGATCTCACCATCGACCTGGACCGAGAGGCTACAGGCGGGTTCTTCGCCACGGTGAGCGCGAGCGGCCCGGCGGGCCGCTGGTCGTTGGCCTCGCGGGCGAACCGGCTGGAGAACGGCGCCAAATCCGTCGAGATCGCCGCCGACCACCTGACCACCGACGAATTGATGCTGGCAGGCGGGCTGCGAAAGGCTCCCTTCGAAACCGACATGCCCCTGTCGTTCAGCTTCACCGTCGAGGTCGGAGGCGACGGGAAGCTGCGTCGGGCGGGCGGCCCCTTCTCGTTCGGCGCCGGCTATTTCAAGCTCGACGACCCCGACCATGAGCCGGCGCTGGTCGACCGCATCGACACGACGCTGACGATCTCGCCCGATACGGGCGCACTCGATTTCGGCGCCGGCAAGCTCGTCGCGGGGGCGACGAGCTACGATTTCGACCTCGCCTTCATCCCGTCTGCCGGGCGTTCCGGCCCCTGGAGCATCCGCGGCAAGGCCAAAGGCATCTTCGGACCAGAGCGGCCGGGCGAGGGATCCATCGCGCTCGACGACATCGACTTCGGCATGCTGCTCAAGCCGGCGCTGCGGCAGCTCGAAGTGGAGCACTTCACGGTCAAGGGACCCGAGGTGGACTTCAACATGCAGGCCACCCTGCAGGTCACCGACGCGGGATTCAGCCTCACCAGCGATATGCAGGTGGGCCGCATGCCTGCCCAGTCCGTTCTCCGCCTTTGGCCGAGCTGGATCGTCGCGCCGCCGCGCAACTGGCTGCTCGCCAATGTGAAGGGCGGAACCCTGGATTTTGGCAAGGGCCATGTGTTTCTGACCGACACCGACCTCGAAACGCTGCGCCACCAGCGGTCCGTCCCCGACGATCATGTGAAGATCGACTTTGGCTTCTCCAATGTCACCCTGGCCTTCATGCCGGGGGTTCCTCCGCTGCGCGGCCTCGACGCCACCGGGCGGATCACGGGCGACACCTTCAACCTGACGGCGCCGAAAGCGGAGATGGAGGTTTCGCCCGGCCACAAGCTGGCGGCAAGCGAGGGTTCCTTCACGATCGCCTCGACCGATCCCAAGCCGACGCCGGCCGAGATCAAGCTCCACGTGACGGGAGGGATCGACACGGTCGCGGAACTCCTGTCGCGCGATGCGCTCAAGCCCTATGCCGACCTTCCGATCGACGCGAGCACCGTGAGCGGGCAGATCGACGGCCATCTCGTCATCGATCTCAAGCTCGGCGATCATGTCCCGACGGAGGACACCAAGATCAGGGTTGACGCGACCACCCGCGACTTCACGGCGACGAAGGTGCTCGGCAAGGAGTCGCTGACGGACGCGACGCTCGCGATCTCGGCCGACCGGACAAGCCTGCACGCCAAGGGCGACGGTCGCCTGTTCGGCGCACCGGCGACCCTCGAACTCAAGAAGCTTGCGGGAGCCTCAGGGAGCGAGGCGCAGATCGGGTTGCTCCTCGACGATGCCGCCCGATTGAAAGCCGGCTTCTCCCTGGGACGCGCCCTGACGGGCCCCGTCGCCGTCAAGATCAGCACAGTCCTCTCCCACGGCGAGAAGACCAAGGCTCAGGTCGACGTGGACCTCACCCGGGCCGTTCTCGATGGATCGCTCCCGGGCTTGAAGAAGGCGGCCGGCAAGGCCTCCAAGGCGAGCTTCGTCGCCACTCAGGACAACGGGCGGGTGAACCTCGACCAGATCGTCTTCGACAACGGCAGTGCCACGATCCGGGGCTCGGCGAACCTCGACGCGAACGGCGCCCTGTCCAGCGCCTCCCTGTCGCAGCTTCGCCTGTCGCCGGGTGACGATGCCAAGGCCGACCTTACCAAGACCGGCGACGGTTTCCGGGTGGTCGTGCACGGATCGAACATCGACGCCCGGCCCTTCTTCAAGATGGCGATGTCCAGCGATTCCGGTCCGTCGGCAGACTCGACCGCCCGCGACCTCGACCTCGACCTGCATGCCAATCTGCTGACAGGCGAGAACGCGCAGGCGCTGGGTAATGTGGAGCTCAAGCTGCTGCGCAAGGGAGGACTCCTTCGGCGCGTACAGATGAGTGGACGCCTCGGAAAGGGCCCCTTCACGGTGAGCACGGTCGGCGCGGGGCCGAACGCCACGGTCGTGGTCGCCAGCAAGGACGCGGGCGCGACGCTGTCCTTTCTCGACCTCTACAAGCGCATGGACGGGGGGCGTCGCGACATGACCCTTGGCCTCGCCAGGGGCCGGAGCGACGGGGT
>CAXTVD010000083.1:0-13982 GCA_964247575.1 uncultured Lichenihabitans sp. | reverse complement strand
CGCGATCCTCCATCAGGCCGACGTCGTGGATGTCGGGCACCTTGGAGCAGCCGACCCCCTGGTCGATCCAGCGCACGACGTAGCCGAGGATGCCCTGCAGATTGTTGTCGAGTTCCTGCTGCACGTCGTCGGGCGCCCAGTTCGAACCCGACACGGGCACGGCGAGGATGGCTTCGGGCTTCGTCCGCTCGCGTCCGGCGATCTCCTTCTGCCGGGCGGCGACGTCCACCTCGTGATAGTGCAGCGCGTGCAGGGTCGCGGCGGTGGGCGAGGGCACCCAGGCGGTGCTCGCACCCGAGCGAGGATGCGCGATCTTCTGCACCAGCATCTCCCCCATGCGGTCCGGCGCCGCCCACATGCCCTTGCCGATCTGCGCCCGGCCGAGAAGCCCCATCGCCATGCCACTGTCCACGTTGGAGTCCTCGTAGGCCTTGATCCAGCCCTGCCCCTTCATGTCGCCTTTGCGGACCATCGGCCCGGCGAGCAGGGAGGTGTGGATCTCATCGCCCGTGCGGTCGAGGAAGCCGGTATTGATGAAGACCACCCGCTCGGAGGCCGCGGCGATGCACGCCTTCAGGTTGATGGAGGTGCGGCGCTCCTCGTCCATGATGCCGATCTTCACGGTATTATGGGGAATGCCGACGAGCTGCTCGGCGCGGCCGAACAGGTCCACCGCGAAGGCCACCTCCTCCGGCCCGTGCATCTTGGGCTTCACGATGTAGATCGAGCCCTTGCGGCTGTTGCGGATGTCGGCGGGCGCGTCGAGGTTGCGCTTGGCGATGAGGATGCTGACCACCGCATCGAGGAACCCTTCGGGGATCTCCTGCCCCGCTTCGTCGAGCACGGCGTCCGTGTACATGTGGTGGCCGACGTTGCGGATGAGCATCAGGCTGCGGCCGGGCAGGCGCAGTTCGCCGCCGTCCGGCGCCGTGTAGACCCGGTCCTTGTTCAGGCGGCGCTCGATCGTCGTCTTGCCCTTGGTGAAGTGCGCCGACAGGGTGCCGTCCATCAGGCCGAGCCAGTTGCGGTAGACGGCGATCTTGTCCGCGGCATCGACCGCGGCGACACTGTCCTCCATGTCGACGATGGTGCTGACCGCGGCCTCCATCACGATGTCCGCGAGGCCCGACGGATCGGCCCGGCCGATCGCGTGCTCGCGATCGATGACGAGTTCGAGGTTCAGGCCGTTATGGACCAGCAACACGCTTCGGGGCGTCGGCGCCTCGCCCGTATATCCCACGAAGGCGCCGGGGCTCTTCAGCCCGACCGGCGCCTTGGCCTTGGCGAGGTCGGCCATCAGGGCGCCGTTCACCACGGAGTAGCCGATCACCAAGTCGTGCGAGCCTTCCGCGAGGGGCACGACCGCGTCGAGCAGCGCCTTGGCCTTGGCAACCACCTTCGCCCCACGCGCCGGATTGTAGCTGCGGCTCATGGCGGCCGGCCCCTCGTCGGGAATGGCATCCGTGCCATAGAGCGCGTCGTAGAGGCTGCCCCAGCGGGCATTGGCGGCGTTCAGCGTGTAGCGCGCATTCGACATGGGCACGACGAGCTGCGGGCCCGCGATCCGGGCGATCTCGTCGTCGACATTCGTGGTCGTCACGAGGCCATCGGGAGCGGGCGGCAGCAGGTAGCCGATCTCCTTGAGAAAGCCGATATAGGCCTCCCCGTCCAGGGGTCGGCCCTCCCGGTGGTAGCTGTCGATTCGAGCCTGCAACTCGTCCCGACGCCGGAGAAGCTGGCGGTTGCGCGGCGCGAGGTCCCGCACCAGCTTGGCAAAGCCGTCCCAGAAGGCGCCCGAGGTCAGCCCCGAGCCGGGCAGGACGTCGCCTTCGAGGAAGGCATGCAGGTCACCCTCCACATCGAGACCGGCGGCTTTCACTCTGTCCATCATCGAATCCTAACAGCTTGAGCCTCTCGGCGGATCGCGATGCGACCAAGGCGCTTCGAGGAGTCTTGAACAACGGGGTTGGCGCAGGGCATAACGGCGCCGCTTCCTCCATGTGGGGCCGCCCGTCCGTCTGACGAGCCACCTGCGGCCGTTCCTGGGGTGTATTCATGCTGACGATGAAGGGCAAATACGGGCTGAAGGCCATGGTCCACCTGGCCGGCTGCCTTCCCGGCGTGCCCGAGGGGGTGCTGGCCATCGCGGTCGAGAACGGCATCTCCAAGAAGTTCCTCGATGCCATTCTTGGCGAGCTGCGCGTGGCCGGGCTCGTCGTGTCCAAGAAGGGCAAAGGGGGCGGCTATGCGCTCGCACGTCCCGCCCACGCCATCAGCGTCGGTGAGATCGTCCGGGTGCTCGACGGGCCGCTCGCCCCGATCGATTGCGCGAGCCGCACGCGCTATCGCCCCTGCAGCGATTGCCGGGACGTTCACCAATGCACCGTCCGCAAGATGATGGTGGAAGTGCGCGAGGCGATCGCCCGCGTGCTGGACGGGCGCACCCTTGCCGAGATGCGGGCGCTGAGTCCGTCCGAGTTCGACGCCATGACCTACGAGATCTGAGCCCTACACCGCCGTCCAGCCGCCGCGGCGGGCGGAGGTGTAGATCGCCTCGACGACCTTGGCGACCTCCCAGCCTTCCCGGAAGTCGGCGTGGCTCTCGTGCCCCTCGGTGATCGCCATCAGAAACTCGCGCACCTCGATGGTCTTCAGGTCGTTGAAGCCGATCTGGTGGCCGGAGGCGACGCAGAAGGCGCCGTAGGGATCGTGCTCCGGCCCGGCATGGATCGTCCGGAAGCCCTGGCGGCCCAGTGGATCGTCCATCCGATAGAGTTGCAGCTCGTTGAACCGCTCCTGGCTGAAGAACAACCCGCCCTTCGACCCTGCGACCTCGAAGTCGTGCTGCATCTTGCGCCCGGTGGCGAGCCAGCTCGCCTCGAGAACCCCGGTGGCGCCGCTCTCGAACCGGCAGAACGCCCGCGCGACATCGTCGACCTCCACGGCGTGCATGTCGGGCCCGTCCGGCATCGGGCGGGCCGGGATCACCGTGACGACCTCACCCAGCACCTCCCTGATCGGGCCCAGCAGATAGCGGGCAGCCGCGATGATATGGCTGCCGAGATCCGCCAGCGCGCCCCCGCCCCCCGCAGGGTCGAGCCGCCATGTCCAGGGTTGCGCGGCATCGGCCATGAAGTCCTCGGCATGAATGCCGCGAAACGTCCTGATTTCGCCGAGTTCTCCGCACTCGATGATCTGCCGGGCGAGCTTCAGCATCGGATTGGCGAGATAGTTGAACCCGACCTGGGACTGCACCCCGGCCTTCTCGGCCGCCAGGCACATCTCGCCCGCTTCGGCGGCCGTCGGAGCGAGCGGCTTTTCGCAGTAGACATGCTTGCCGGCCTCGATCGCGGCCAGCGCCATGGGCTTGTGCAGCGTGTTCGGGGTCGTGATGTCGACGATCTGGACGTCCGAGTCGGCCACCAGATCCTGCCATCGGCCCGTCGAGCGACTGAACCCCAGCGCGAAGGCTGCGCGGGCGGCGCTCGGCATGTCGATGTCGGCGAGAACCGCAAGGTCCACGCTGATCGGCAGTGTGAACACGCGGTTCACGTTGGCGAAGGCGAAGGCATGGGTTCTTCCCATGAAACCCGAGCCGATCAACCCGACCCCAATGCCCACGCTCGCCTCCTCGACTCGAGGTCGCCGCTCCAGGTCCGCTCGACAATGATTCCTATACCGAAGGTTGCAGAAGTGGCGCAACCTATTGTCGCAGCGCCCCGCGCGCAATGATCACAGATCAGGGTTGATCCGGCTGGGCAGCAGCCCGCCTTGCCGCTCGAGGACGGGATAGGCCGCCGCGGCGATGAGGTGGCTGTTGATCCGCTGGAGGTCGCGCAAGGCGTCGATGTGCAGGGCGCTCGTCTCGGCCGAGTCGACCCGGCCGGCCCGCAGCCGGTCGAAATGACTGCGGGTTGCGGAGGCCTCCATGTCCCTGAAGAGGGATTTCTCTTCCGCCAGCAGGCGCGCCAGGCGGACATCGTCCACCATCAGCAGCGACGCCGAGCGGCGCAGATTGGTCTGCACCCGCTCGAGCATGGTCTGCAGGTCGCTGGAGCCCTCCCGCGAGAACGACAGGCCGCGCTTGATGCGGCGCTGGGCCAGGGGCAGAAGGTTGCGCGCGATCACGTCGCCGGCATGTTCCATGTTGGTGGAAAAGGCGAGGATGTCGGCGAGCCGCTGAAGATCGTCTGCGTTCATGCTCTCGACATCGAGCGCGGACAGGTAGGTCTTGATCGCGCTGTTGAGGGTGTCGATGACGTCGTCCAGCCGTTTGGCATCGGCGATCGGCTTGCGGTCGAGGCTCGCGAAGGCATCGCCGACATTCTGCAGCATGGCTTCGAGCACGTCGGCCATGCGCAGGGCTTCCCGTGCCGCGCCGCCGAGCGCCACCAGCGGGGTCTCCAGCGCCGCGGCGTCGAGATAGAGGGGACGGGACGGATCGGCCTCGTCGACCTTGCGGGGAAACAGGCGCTTCAGCACAGCCGCGTAAGGGGTGAGCAGCGGCAGGGCGATGCAGGCGAGCAGGCCGTTGAACATCACGTGGAAGTCGGCCGCGCTTCGGGCGCCGTCGGGCACGAGCACGACCAGGGCGCGCCCCAGCGGGCCGATCGCCGCCAGGGCCAGCACCACGCCGACCGCGCGCAGGAGAAAGTTGCCCATTGGCAGGCGCTTGGCAGCGGGATCATCTCCCTGCACGCCCTCGAGGATCGGGTTAATGGCGGTGCCGAGATTGGCCCCGAGGACAAGCGCGAAGGCGGCATCGGGCGCCACCACCCCCTTGCTGGCGAGGGCTACGACGACCAGGATGACGGCGACACTCGAATGCACCAGCCATGTCGCGGCGGCGGCGATCAGCGCCGCGACCAGCGGCGTCGTGGCCAGGGCGCCCAGAAGCACCCGGAGCAGGGGCGTGTCCTCGTAGGGAGTCAGCAGTCCGACAAGCTGATGCAGGGCGAGCAGCATCAGGCCGAGCCCCACCAAGGTGCGCCCGATATCCCGGGTCATCGACGCCGTACCCTTCCGGAACAGGGCTACGCCGACCACGATCAGCGCGGGGGAGACCGCGCCCACATCGAAGGACAGGACCTGCACGATCAGGGCGGTCCCCACGTTCGCGCCCAGCATCACCGCGAGCGCGGGAACGAGATCCATGACGCCGTTGGCTGCGAAGCCTGCGGCCATCAGACCGGTCGCCGTGCTGCTCTGCAGAAGCGCGGTGACCCCGAGGCCGGCCAGGAAGGCGTTCAGCCGGTTGCGCAGCGCCCGCCCCAGCACCGTCCGGAGCCGGGCGCCGAAGGCCCGCTGCACCCCGGTCTGCACCATGTGCGTGCCCCAGAGCAGCAACGCGATGCAGCCGGCCAGATCGACGAAGGTCAGGGGCGTATCCAAGCCGTCCCTCCTCCGGGGCCCGAGGGCGTCGCCATGGCGCTGAGAGGCGAAAGCACGGTGGCACCGCGCTGGTGGCAGCGTAGGATCGCCGGCACCGACGCGCAAGACGCGATCCCGACCTTCGCGAGCCGAGGACCGACGCTGCCGCTACGCCTGAACGGGTTCCGCAGCTGCGGGGCGGTCCAGTTCAGCCTGGACAGCCATACACCCCGTCCATCCCAGCTCTGCTCCCGCTGGATGTGCCGCAAGACGGCGGGCGGGGGCGGTTACGCCATCAACATCATGGGCGTGACCGGATCGCTGGACGTGAGGGGTCGCAAGGCGGTTGCGGTGTACAGGGCCGACGTGCCCGGACCCGCGAAAGCCCTGTCGAGAGGACCGGGCAGCGCAACTTCTGCCGCCACTGCGCCCTGGCTCTACCACGAGACGTGGCCGGGCCTCATCCACCCTTTCGCCTCGGCCATCGGTACGCCGCTGCCGACGCCGCCCTCGCAAGTGCACATCATCCTCGCGTGCAAACCGGGCTGGGTCCAGCCGAGCATCGGCGGGGGCGATAGCTGTTTTGACCGTTACCCCGACGAGTCGATCGAGGACTGGCACAAGTCACGGGAGTTTTGGATCGACTGATGAGCGACCGCGAGGGGCGGTGCCGCTCGGACCGGCATTCGCAGCGCCTTGACTGCCCGGCTGCCGCGGCTCACTTGTGCGCACCCTTTCAAAGCCCCTTCGGACGTCGCCGGTGCTCCGCGTCACCCTCATCGACAACTACGACAGCTTCACCTGGAACCTGTTCCACCTCATCGGCGCACTCGGCGCCGAGGTCACGGTGTGGCGCAACGATCAGGTGAGCGTCGATGCGGTCATGACCGCATCGCCGGATGCGCTGGTGCTGTCGCCGGGCCCCAAGACGCCGCGCGAAGCCGGCATCTGCCTGCCGCTGATCAGGGCGGCCGGGGCGACAACCCCGCTGTTCGGCGTCTGCCTCGGCCACCAGGCGATTGGCGATGCTTATGGGGCGACCGTGGCGCGCGCACCGCTGCCCATGCACGGCAAGGTGTCGACCGTGCGCCACCATGGCGAGGCGGTGTTCCGCGGCATCAACGGGCCGTTCCAGGCGACCCGCTACCATTCGCTCGTCGTGGAACGGGCGACGGTGCCGGACGAGCTCGCGGTCACGGCCGAGACGGACGACGGCCAGATCATGGGCCTCTCGCACCGCACGCACCCGGTCCATGGCGTCCAGTTCCATCCCGAAAGCATCTCGTCCGAGCACGGATCGCTGATCGTGAGGAACTTCCTCGACCTCGCGGCCGCGTGGAATGCGCGCCGCACGGTCGGCTGACATGGAACAGTTCAAGCCCCTGCTCGGCCGGGTCGCCACCGGCGCCAGCCTGTCGCGGGCGGAAGCGGAGGCAGCCTTCGACGACATGCTGTCGGGCGAGGTGACGCCGGCCCAGGTGGGGGCATTTCTCATGGCGCTGCGGGTCCGCGGCGAGACGGTCGACGAGATCGCCGGCGCCGTCACGGCGATGCGAGGCAAAATGCTCCGGGTCGAGACTCCGGAGGACGTCGTCGACGTCGTCGGGACAGGGGGCGACGGGGCGGGCACGTTCAACATCTCCACGTTGGCCGCGCTCATCGTCGCCGCCTGCGGCGTCCCCGTGGCCAAGCATGGCAACCGGGCGGCATCCTCCCGATCGGGGGCGAGCGACGTGCTGACGGCGCTGGGCGTGAAGATCGGCATCCCCGCCGCCGACGTCGCGCGCTGCATCGCGGAGGCCGGCATCGGCTTCATGATGGCGCAGACCCACCATGCCGCGATGCGCCATGTCGGCGCCGTCCGGGCCGAACTCGGCACCCGCACCATCTTCAACCTGCTCGGCCCCTTGTCGAACCCCGCCGGCGCGCGCCGCCAGGTGCTCGGCGTTTTCGCGCCCGTCTGGATGGAGCCGGTGGCCGACGTCTTGCGCACCTTGGGGAGCCACCATGTCTGGGTGGTGCATGGCTCGGACGGGCTGGACGAACTCACGACGACCGGCCCAAGCGCCGTGCTCGAACTGAAGGATGGAGCGCTTCGGCGCTTCACCGTCACGCCCGAAGACGCGGGTCTGCCGCGGGCATCGGCCCCCGATCTGCGAGGCGCGGATCCCGCCGCCAATGCCGCGGCGCTCCGGGCGGTGCTCGGAGGGGCGCGCAACGCCTATCGGGACATCGCCGTCCTTAACGCCGCCGCGGCGCTGATCGTGGCCGGCCGGGCCGCAACCCTCGCGGAAGGCGCCCGGCGCGCCGGCCGTGCGCTCGACGAGGGCGCGGCTGCCGCGACCCTCGATCGGCTCGTCGCCGCGTCCCACGGCGCGACGAGCGCAACGCGGAACCAGCCATGAGCGACATCCTCCGCCGCATCGAAGCCTACAAGCGCGACGAGATCGCCGCGGCAAAGGACGCGATAACACTCGCCGCGCTCGAGCGGCGCATTGCCGAGGCCGCGCCGCCCCGCGGCTTCGCCCGCGCGATCGGTGCCGCCCTCCATCGGGGCGAGACAGCCCTGATCGCCGAGGTCAAGAAGGCCAGCCCGTCCAAGGGCCTGATCCGGGCGGACTTCGACCCCGCAGCGCTGGCCCGGGCCTATGCCGAAGGCGGGGCCACCTGCCTGTCGGTGCTGACAGACGCGCCTTCCTTTGCCGGGCACCCCGATTTCCTGGCCGCGGCGCGCGACGCCTCCGGGCTGCCGCTCCTGCGCAAGGATTTCATGTTCGAGCGCTACCAGGTGGCCGAGGCCCGCGCCTGGGGTGCCGACTGCATCCTCGTGATCCTGGCGGCCGTGTCGGACGAGGCCGCCCGGGACCTCACGCTCGCCGCGCAGGATTACGGCATGGACGTGCTGGCCGAGGTGCACGACGAGCGGGAGCTCGAGCGCGCGCTTGCCCTCTCCGCGGCCATGATCGGCATCAACAACCGCGATCTGCGATCCTTCGCCGTGTCGCTCGCCACCTCCGAACGGCTCGCGCCGCTGATCCCGGCCGACCGCATCAAGGTCGGCGAGAGTGGCATCTTCACCCCGGCGGACCGCGACCGGCTCGCCGCAGCGGGATTGCGCGCCCTGCTGGTGGGCGAGGCCCTTATGCGCCAGGCGGACGTGGCGGCCGCAACCCGCCTGCTGCTCGCGCCGGCCTTCGCCTCGTGAGCGTCCTCACCCACCTCGACGCGACCGGCGAGGCCCGCATGGTCGATGTCTCCGACAAGGCCGAGACCCATCGGGTCGCGACGGCCGAGGGACGGGTCATCATGCAGCCGGGCACGCTCGCGCTCGTCCTCAGCGGGAACGCCAAGAAGGGCGACGTGCTCGGCACGGCCCGCATCGCCGGCATCATGGCGGCCAAGCGCACGCACGACCTCATCCCGCTCTGCCATCCGCTGCTGCTAACCTCGATCGCGGTCGTCCTGACGCCCGAGCCCGACTGGCCCGGTGTGCGCGTGACCGCGACGGTCAAGCTGCACGGCCAGACGGGGGTCGAGATGGAAGCGCTGACAGCGGCCAGCGTCGCCTGCCTGACCGTCTACGACATGGTGAAGGCGGTCGACCGTGGCATGCGCATCGAGGGGATTCGGGTTCTGGAGAAGGCGGGCGGCAGGTCCGGCCCGTATGTGGCGGACCCCGCGCCTTGAGCGACGCGCCGCTGCTCAGCGTCGCTGAAGCGCTTGCCCTGGTGCTCGCGAGCGCCCCCGATCCGCTCGAAACCGAGCATGTCGGGCTCGCGGAAGCGCGTGGCCGGACGCTGGCGCAGGATCTCCTCGCCCGGCGGACCCAGCCGCCCCTGCCCGTCTCCGCCATGGACGGCTATGCCCTGCGGGCCGCAGATATCGACGGCGCCCCCGCAACGCTGCGCGTGATCGGGGTGAGCGCGGCCGGCCACGGTTTCGACAACGCCGTCCATGCGGGCGAGGCCGTGCGCATCTTCACGGGCGCTCCGGTCCCCCCCGGGGCCGATACGGTCATGATGCAGGAGAATGGACGTGCCGGCGAGGGCACGGTGACGGCCCTGCGGCCGGAGCCGGTCGGCCGCCACATCCGTCAGGCGGGGCTGGACTTCCGAGAGGGCGATGTGGGCCTGCCCGCCGGCCGACGGCTGGCCGCCGCCGAACTCGCGCTGGCGGCCGCCATGGACCACGCGACCGTTCCCGTCGCCCGGAAGCCGCGCGTCGCGATCCTGGCCACGGGCGACGAGCTGGTGCGCCCGGGGGACAGGATCGGCCCCGCGCAGATCGTTGCCTCGAACAGCTACGCGCTGGCGGCGATTGTCGAGGCCGCGGGCGGGACCGTGCTCGATCTCGGCATCGCCGCCGACACGCTCGCTGCCCTTGGCCGCGGTATCGCCGCGGCGCGGGACGGCAGCGCGGACGTGCTCCTGACCTTGGGCGGCGCCTCGGTGGGGGACCACGACCTCGTGCAGCGCGCGCTGGTCGAGGCGGGACTGGACCTCGGCTTCTGGAAGGTCGCGATGCGACCGGGCAAGCCCCTTATGCACGGCCGGCTCGGGCCCCTGCGCGTGCTCGGCCTTCCCGGCAATCCCGTATCATCGATCGTCTGCGGCGTTCTCTTCGTGCGCCCCCTCGTGCGTGCGCTGTCCGGCGACCGCCACGCCGGCCTGCCCGACACCGAGCAGGCCCAGCTCGCCACGCGGCTTCCGGCGAACGAAGGGCGGCAGGACTACGTCCGGGCCGGCCTGGCTTCGCGTCCCGGCCACCTGCCGCTGGCCTCCCCTGCGGCTCTGCAGGACTCCTCGATGCTGTCGGTCCTGGCCGCGGCTCAGGCGCTGATCGTCCGGGCTCCGCACGCGCCAGTGGCCGAAGCCGGCTCCGTCTGCTCGATCATCCGGCTCGAGCCGCTCCTCGGCTGACACCGCGCCTGAGAGCTGCTCATTTCGGCCCGTGAAGGAAGGCGTCCCTTCCGGGCAAGGAGCTTCCTTTTAAGCAGTCCCTGCACAATTCGTTTCCATCCCCGCGTATTCCTGCATAGGATTTATGCTACTCCAATCAGAATGCCTCGCGAGAAGGCACCGGGACCCGCTGGAAGGAATGGCGATGCTGGATGGCCTCACCCCCTCGATCGGCCTGTTCGGCTTGGCCTGGGCCTTGCTGTGTCTGATCGCGGGTGCCCTCGTCACCGACACGTTGCTGCGCGACGGATCGGTGGACGGTCGATCGGACCGCTGATCGCCTGAACCAATCTGCAAGAGAGTAGGCGTCTTCCGGAACAGGTGCACGAACACAGCAAGAACAGGTCGCAATTGTTCCCTTTTTGTTTTAATCTCGGTCGTGCGATTCGGCCTGAGCGAAACGGAAGCCGGGGGCGAGGTGGACCATGCTGACGAGCAAGCAGAACGAACTCCTGCGTTTCATCCATGAGCGTCTTCGGGAAGATGGCGTCCCGCCCTCCTTCGACGAGATGAAGGAGGCGATGGACCTCCGGTCCAAATCGGGCATTCACCGGCTGATCATGGCTCTGGAGGAACGCGGCTTCATTCGGCGCCTTCCCAATCGGGCGCGGGCCATCGAGGTCCTGCGCATGCCCGAGGCCGCCGTGCCGCCGGAGCCGCGCGCGGCAAAGTTCTCCCCGAGCGTCATCGAGGGGACTCTGGGCCGGGTCCGGCCCCGCTCGGCTGCCCTGCCCGGTCACAATCCCTTGTCGGCGGTTGCGATCCCGATGATGGGCCGCATCGCCGCAGGCGTTCCGATCTCGGCGATCGAGACGCGGGGGCAGACGATCGCGATGCCGGCGGACCTGCTGACTTCGGGTGACCACTTCGCCCTGGAGGTGCGCGGCGACTCGATGATCGAGGCCGGCATCTTCGACAGCGATACCGTCATCCTCCGCCGCCAGGACACGGCCGACACCGGCGACATCATCGTGGCCCTGATCGACGACGAGGAAGCGACGCTGAAGCGGTTCAGGCGTCGCGGTGCTTCGATCGCGCTCGAAGCCGCCAATCCCGCTTACGAGACGCGGATCTTCGGTCCGGACCGCGTTAAGATCCAGGGGCGCCTCGTGTCTCTCTTCCGGCGTTACTGACCGGTCCGGGTCGACCTCGTTGTTCCCGGAGATCGACATGGTAGAGGAGAGGACCGGCCACGCCTGAACGGTGGGCGGCGCCTCGGGGGTCATCATGCGGTTGTTGCGTCCTGGTCGAAGCGGCTCTGCGGCGCGGATGCTTCGAGCGTCGGCCGCCCTTTTGGCGGTTCCGTCGGCGGCCTTAGTTTCGGCGGGGTCGGCGGCCTTAGCCCAAAGCACGAAAGCCGTCACCACGTCGCAGGCGGCCGCTCCTTCGATCCCGGTCAAGCCCGCCGCGCCGGCTCCTGTCGGCGCCGATCCGGCCGCGACATCGGCCAGCTACGGAGACTGGGTTCTCCGCTGCCAGCGGGTCGGCGAAGGCGACAAGGCCCAGCGCCTCTGCGAGGTGTCGCAGACCGTGCAGTTGCAGAACCAGCGCGATCCGGTCGCCGAGATCGCGATGGGGCACCTGCCCAACGATCCGGCCTTGCGGCTGACGGCGGCCCTGCCGCCGAGCGTGTCCTTTCCGAGCACGGTCGAGATCGCCTCGACAGCCTCCGGCAGCCAGCCCGTCCAATTGCAGTGGCGGCGTTGCGTCCCGGGCGGCTGCTTCGCCGATGCGCTCCCGTCCGACGAGGTGGTCAAAGCGTGGCGCGCCGTGGCGGGGGCGGGCAAGCTGACGTTCAAGGACGCGGGCGGGCGCGACGTGTCGCTTCCCATGTCCTTCCGTGGGCTGGCGCAGGCTCTCGATGCCCTGGCCAAGTCGTAGGCGATTCTCGACCCATCACCGGCGATCCTGTTTGCCATTGGAGGCAGAGTCGGTCCAAAACTATGGCAGCCCGATCCCACGAGTAACCCAGCGCTTTCCATGACATTGTTCCGGCCCAAGACTGTACCGCTCGACGGTGCGATCACCGTGACGCCGTCGACCGTGGGGCACTTCACGCGCGGCTATCCCTTCACGGCGCGCAAGGCGATCGCGCTCGTGAGCCACCTCACGGCCGGCCGCCTCGACATCAGGATGCCGGACGGCCTGCATCTGCGGATCCAAGGGTCGCGCCCCGGCCCGGAAGCGGAGATGATCGTCAAGGACGTCCGCTTCGCACGCCATCTCGCGGGCGGCGGCGACCTTGCCATGGCGGAGGCCTTCCTCGACGGCCAGTGGGAGAGTCCCGACCTGACCCGTTTCCTCGAACTGTTCTGCATCAACCGGGACGCACTGTTCGCCCTGCTCGGGCCGAACCCGCTGGTGCGCATGCTGCAGATGATCGCCCATTGGCGCAATCGCAACTCGAAGGCGGGCTCACGGCGCAACATCTTCGCCCATTACGACCTCGGCAACGCGTTCTATTCCAGCTGGCTGGACCGGACGATGACCTACTCGTCCGCCCTGTTCACCAGCGAGGCGGCCGATCTGCCGACGGCCCAGGAGGAGAAATACCGCAATCTCGCCCAGACCGTCGGTATCGCGCCCGATCACCGCGTTCTCGAAATCGGCTGCGGCTGGGGTGGTTTTGCGGAGTTTGCGGCCCGGACCATCGGCTGCCGGGTGACAGGGCTCACCATCAGTCCGGCGCAGCACGATTTCGCCCGCAAGCGGGTCTTCGAAGCCGGCCTGAGCGAAAAGGTGGAGATCAAGCTTCTCGACTATCGCGACGAGCGGGGTCGCTACGACCGGATTGCCTCCATTGAAATGTTCGAGGCCGTCGGCGAAGCCTACTGGCCACGGTTCTTCGCCCAGATGCGGGACCGGCTCGTACACGACGGCAAAGCGGGGCTCCAGGTGATCACGATCGCCGACGGTTTCTTCGAATCCTACCGTCGCGAGATGGATTTCATCCGCAAATATGTCTTCCCCGGCGGCATGCTGCCCAGCCCGTCAGCGATGAAGAGCCTTGGCGCAAGCCATGGCTTCAAGCTCGCCGCCGAGCGGATCTTCGGACACGATTATGCGCGCACCCTGGCCTTGTGGCGCGACCGGTTCCGGGCGGCCTGGCCCGGGCTGACGGGCCAGGGGTTCGACGAGCGGTTCCGCCGGCTTTGGGAGTACTATCTCGCCTACTGCGAGGCTGGTTTCCGCTCGGAGATCATCGACGTGCGGCAGATCACGTTTTCGAAGACGTCGTAGCGAGCCGCCACGCCCCAGCCGACCGGGGGGCCTGCGTGCCGCCGCCGCCCTTTGTGAGCGGCTCGCAGACCTCTATATCAGCCCCGAACGACCTCATCTCCACCCTCGTCCTCCTCGCACCCGGCACCCGGAGTGCGACGTTCTCCGCATTGGTTCCGCGATGTCCATCAACGCTTCCGTCATCGACGCGATCGGTCACACGCCTCTCATCAAGCTGCGACGAGCGTCCGAGATCACGGGCTGCACGATCCTGGGCAAGGCGGAGTTCATGAATCCCGGCGGTTCGGTCAAAGACAGGGCGGCTCTGGCCATCGTCCAGGACGCTGTCGCCTCCGGACGGTTGCGGGAGGGCGGCACGATCGTCGAGGGGACGGCCGGCAATACCGCCATCGGCCCCCCGCCCGTAGGGACGCC
>CAXTVD010000082.1:8198-14062 GCA_964247575.1 uncultured Lichenihabitans sp. | reverse complement strand
GCCGCAACAACACCGGCCGCGTGACGGTGCGATTCCGGGGCGGCGGTCACAAGCAGACCTACCGCATCGTCGATTTCAAGCGTCGCAAGCTCGACGTGCCGGCCAAGGTCGAACGGATCGAATACGATCCGAACCGCACCTCCTTCATCGCCCTGATCACCTATCAGGACGGGGAACAGGCTTATATCGTCGCGCCGCAGCGCCTGACGGTCGGGGACCAGGTCGTGTCTGGCAACCAGGTGGACGTGAAGCCCGGCAATGCGATGCCGCTGGCCAACATCCCGGTCGGCACGATCGTCCACAATGTCGAGATGAAGATCGGTAAGGGGGCGGCCATCGCGCGCTCCGCCGGGACCTACGCGCAGATCGTCGGCCGTGACCAGGGCTACGTGATCGTCCGGCTGAATTCGGGCGAGCAGCGGCTGATCCATGGCCAGTGCTTCGGCACGGTCGGGGCGGTCTCGAATCCCGACCACATGAACATCAACTACGGCAAGGCCGGTCGCCGTCGCTGGCTCGGGCGGCGTCCGCATAACCGCGGCGTCACGATGAACCCGGTCGATCACCCGCACGGCGGCGGCGAGGGCCGCACCTCGGGCGGCCGTCACCCCGTCACGCCGTGGGGCAAGCCGACCAAGGGCAAGAAGACCCGCAGCAACAAGTCGACGACGCAGTTCATCGTCGCCTCCCGCCATAGCCGCAAGAAGAAGGGCTGATCCATGTCACGGTCGATCTGGAAAGGTCCTTTCGTCGACAGCTACCTGCTGAAGAAGGCCGATACCGTCCGCTCCGGCGGCCGCTCCGAGGTCATCAAGATGTGGAGCCGCCGCTCGACGATCCTGCCGCAGTTCGTGGGGCTCACCTTCGGGGTGCATAACGGGCATAAGCACGTGCCGGTGACGGTCTCCGAGGAGATGATCGGGCACAAGTTCGGCGAGTTCTCCCCCACCCGCACGTTCCACGGCCATGCCGCGGACAAGAAGTCCAAGAGGGGCTGAGCCATGTCGAAGCCGAAAACGCCCCGGGCGCTTCCGGAGAACGAGGCCAAGGCGGTGTGCCGCATGCTCCGCGTCAGCCCGCAGAAGCTGAACCTCGTGGCGCAACTGATCCGCGGCAAGAAGGTCGACACGGCGCTGGCCGATCTCGAATTCTCGCGCAAGCGGATCGCCCTCGACGTGCGCAAGACGCTGCAGAGCGCGATCGCGAATGCCGAGAACAACCATAGCCTGGACGTCGACGATCTAGTCGTGGCCGAGGCGCATGTCGGCAAGGCGCTGGTGCTCAAGCGGTTCAGCCCGCGGGCCCGTGGCCGGGCGGGCCGGATCGAAAAGCCGTTCAGCAATCTGACGATTGTCGTTCGCGAAGTCGCTCAAGCGAGCGCGTGAGGATACGATGGGCCAGAAAGTCAATCCGATCGGTCTTCGGCTCGGCATCAACCGAACCTGGGATTCCCGTTGGTTCGCCAACAAGAACGAATACGGCAAGCTGCTTCATGAGGACATGAAGATCCGCGAGGTGCTGATGTCGACGCTGAAGCAGGCGGCGATCTCGCGCATCGTGATCGAGCGGCCGCACCGCAAGTGTCGCGTAACGATCCATTCCGCCCGCCCAGGCGTGGTGATCGGCAAAAAGGGCGCCGACATCGACAAGCTGCGCAAGCTGGTGTCGAAGCTGACGACCTCCGAGGTCGTCATCAACATCGTCGAGGTGCGCAAGCCCGAGGTCGATGCGACCCTTGTGGCCGACTCCATCGCCCAGCAGCTCGAGCGGCGCGTGGCGTTCCGGCGGGCGATGAAGCGGGCCGTCCAGTCCGCCATGCGGCTTGGGGCGGAAGGCATCCGGATCAACTGCTCCGGCCGCCTCGGCGGCGCCGAAATCGCGCGGCAGGAGTGGTATCGCGAAGGTCGGGTGCCGCTGCACACGCTGCGCGGCGATGTGGATTACGGCGTCGCGACGGCGAACACCGCCTACGGGACCTGCGGGATCAAGGTCTGGATCTTCAAGGGCGAGATCCTCGAGCACGATCCGATGGCGCAGGACAAGCGCCTGGCCGAGCAGGATCATGGCGGCGGTGGCGATCGTCGCCGCAGGGAACGGGAACCGCGTCACGCCTGAGGCGGGCGCGGCTTAAGCTGGGAACAAGTCGATGTTGCAACCAAAGCGCACCCGCTTCCGCAAGGCGTTCAAGGGCCGCATCCATGGCGTCGCCAAGGGTGGGTTCGAGCTCAATTTCGGACAGTTCGGCCTCAAGGCGCTGGAGCCGGAGCGTGTCACCGCACGCCAGATCGAAGCCGCGCGGCGCGCTCTGACGCGTCACATGAAGCGGGCCGGGCGTGTCTGGATCCGGGTGTTCCCGGACGTGCCGGTCTCCAAGAAGCCGACCGAAGTGCGCATGGGCAAGGGCAAGGGCGCGCCCGAGCTGTGGGCGGCGCGGGTGCATCCCGGCCGGATCATGTTCGAGCTCGACGGCGTGCCGCTGGACACCGCGCGGGAAGCGCTGGCGCTCGCGGCGGCCAAGCTGCCGATCAAGACGCGCTTCATCCAGCGCATCGCCGAGTAAGGAGCGGAACGGTGAAGAGCAAGCAGCGCCTGTCCGATTTCAAGGTCATGTCGGAGGACCAGCTTTCGGACGAAGTCCTGAAGCTGAAGAAGGAACAGTTCAACCTGCGCTTCCAGCGCGCCACCGGGCAGCTCGAGAACTCCTCCCGGGTGCGGGTCGTGCGCCGCGACATCGCGCGGGTCAAGACGATCGCCGCGATGAAGCGCAGCGCGTCTGTGAAGGATTGATGAATCATGCCGAAGCGTATACTCCAGGGCGTCGTCGTCAGCGACAAGCAGAACAAGACCATCGTCGTCAGTGTCGAGCGGCGCTTCCGGCACCCGCTCCTGAAGAAGACGGTGCGGACCTCGACGCATTACCATGCCCATGACGAGGACGGGGCCTTCAAGGTCGGGGACGCTGTCTCGATCCAGGAGTCCCGGCCGATTTCTAAACTGAAGCGCTGGGTGGCGCTCGCCAAGGCGGACCACGCCTGAGCGTCGCTTCCATCATTGTTGTTTGAGGGCCTGCCGCCGGTCGAACGGGGAGGGACCCGTGTTCGATCCTAAAGGCAAGTGCCATGATTCAGATGCAGACCAACCTCGACGTCGCCGACAATTCGGGCGCCCGTCGCGTCATGTGCATCAAGGTGCTCGGCGGCTCCAAGCGGAAGTACGCCGGCGTCGGTGACATCATTGTCGTCTCGATCAAGGAAGCCATTCCGCGCGGTCGCGTGAAGAAGGGCGACGTGATGAAGGCGGTCGTGGTCCGCACGGCGAAGGACATCCGCCGGCCGGACGGGACCGTCATCCGCTTCGATTCCAACGCCGCCGTCCTGGTGAACAACCAGTCCGAGCCGGTCGGGACCCGCATCTTCGGGCCGGTCCCGCGCGAACTGCGCTCGCGCAATCACATGAAGATCATCTCGCTCGCGCCGGAGGTGCTGTAATGGCCGCCAAGATCAGGAAGGGCGACAAGGTCGTGGTTCTCACGGGCCGCGACAAGGGCCGCAGCGGGGAAGTCGTGTCGGTGCAGCCGAAAGACAACCGGGCGGTCGTCCAGGGCGTGAATATGGTGAAGCGGCATCAGACGCAGAGCCAGACGCAGCAGGGCGGGATCATCTCCAAGGAGATGCCGATCCACCTGTCCAATCTGGCGGTGGCGCATCCGGAGACCGGCAAGCCGGTCCGGGTCGGTTTCAAGGTTCTCGATGACGGCCGCAAGGTCCGGGTCGCGAAGGGTTCGGGGAGTGTGATCGATGGCTGAGGCTCAAACCGCAGCGTCGCAGAAGGGCGGCAAGAGCGCGCGTGCCCGGCCGGCTACGTCCGAGGTCAACATGGCGGCCTCGCCCGCCGTGCCGAAGGACTATGTCCCGCGGCTGAAGGGCCTGTACGCCAGCACGATCCGCCAGAAGCTGATCGAGGAATTCGGCTACAAGAACGCCCTGCAGGTTCCGCGGCTCGACAAGATCGTCCTGAACATGGGCGTCGGCGAAGCGGTGGCGGACACAAAGAAGGCGACCAATGCGGCGGCGGACATGGCCCTGATCTCCGGGCAGAAGCCGGTGATCACCCATGCCCGGCGCGCGATCTCGACCTTCAAGGTTCGCGAGAACATGCCGCTCGGCGCGAAGGTCACGCTGCGCCAGACCCGCATGTACGAGTTCCTGGACCGGCTGATCACCATCGCGCTGCCGCGGGTGCGCGACTTCCGCGGCCTGAACCCCAAATCGTTCGATGGCCGCGGCAACTATGCGCTCGGCATCAAGGAACACATCATTTTTCCCGAGATCGATTACGACAAGGCCGAGTCGATGCTGGGAATGGACGTGATCGTCTGCACGACGGCCCAGACTGACGACGAAGCGCGGGCCCTGCTGCGCGCTTTCAATTTCCCGTTCCGGCAGTGAGCTGAAGAGCTCAAACGCGGCGACCTGAGGATCCCATGGCGAAGAAGAGTTCCGTCGAGACCAACAACAACCGGAAGGCGCTGGTGAAGAAGTTCGCTGCGCGCCGCGCCAAGCTGAAGGCGGTGGCGAGCGATCGCAATGCGCCGATCGAGGAGCAGTTCGAGGCGCGCCTCAAGCTGGCCGAGCTGCCGCGCAATTCGGCCAAGATCCGCATCCGCAATCGCTGTGAGGTGTCCGGCCGGCCGCGCTCCTACTATCGCAAGATGAGGATGTCGCGCATCGCGCTGCGGGAGCTCGGGTCGAAGGGCCTGATTCCCGGTCTCGTGAAGTCCAGCTGGTAAGGAGGGGATCATGGTCAATGATCCGTTGGGTGACATGCTCACCCGGATTCGCAACGCGCAGATGCGCCGCAAGGGGAAGGTCTCGACCCCGGGCTCCAGGCTGCGGGCTAACGTCCTCGACGTTCTCGAGCAGGAGGGCTACATCCGCGGCTACTCGACGACCGAGTATGGCAACGGCCGTACCGAGTTCGAGATCGAGCTGAAGTATTACGACAACGAGCCGGTCATCAAGCAGATCGAGCGCGTGTCGAAGCCGGGCCGCCGCGTCTATGCCGCCGTCGATGCGATGCCGCGCGTTGCCAACGGCCTCGGCATCTCCATCGTTTCGACACCGAAAGGCGTCATGGCCGACCACTCCGCACGCGAAAGCAACGTGGGTGGCGAAGTGCTCTGCAAGGTGTTCTGACCATGTCCCGTGTAGGAAAGAAGCCGGTCCCTGTGCCGGCCGGCGTCACCTCCAAGCTTGATGGGCAGACGGTTTCGGTCAAGGGCGCGAAGGGCGAACTCAGCTTCACCGTGCCGGACAATGTCTCGGTGGTGCTGAACGGCGACGAGATCTCCGTCAACCCGATGAACGAGACCAAGCAGGCCCAGGCGATGTGGGGCATGTCCCGCGCGATGGTCGCCAACTGCGTGACCGGCGTGACCAAGGGCTTCGAGAAGAAGCTCGAGATCACCGGCGTGGGGTACAAGGCGGCCGTGCAGGGCAAGAAGCTGCAGCTGTCGCTCGGTTACAGCCACGACATCGACTTCCCCATCCCGGACGGCATCAGCATCGTCGCGACAAGGCCGACGGAATTGACCGTCACCGGGATCAATAAGCGCGAGGTCGGCCAGGTCGCCGCCGAGATCCGCGGTTTCCGTCCGCCGGAGCCCTACAAGGGCAAGGGCGTCAAATACGTGGGCGAATTCATCTTCCGCAAGGAAGGCAAGAAGAAGTAGGGGCCGGGTCATGGGCAAGCAGGACCAGTTGGAGCGGCGCCGGAATCGCGTGCGCCGGACGATCAAGGCGCGCGCCTACGGGCGGCCGCGGCTCTCGGTGTTCCGGTCGTCGAAGCAGATCTATGCGCAGATC
>CAXTVD010000082.1:6261-8188 GCA_964247575.1 uncultured Lichenihabitans sp. | reverse complement strand
GCGCAGATCATCGACGACGCGAAGGGGGTGACGCTCGTCGCGGCGTCCTCGCTCGAGAAGGACAACCGCGCGTCGCTGAAGACCGGCGCGACCGTCGAGGCGGCCAAGACGATCGGCGAGCAGCTCGCCCGCAAGGCGACCGCGGCGGGGATCACCGAAGTGGTGTTCGACCGGGGCAGCTACATGTATCACGGCCGCGTCAAGGCGCTGGCCGAGGGCGCTCGCGAGGGCGGCCTGCAGTTCTGACCCCTTGGTCGGCTGTCGGATCTGAACGAGGATTGAGCGTGAGACGGACCGGTGGTCCTCTCGCGCCGTTTGTTTCGAAGCGAGCGGGCGGACGGCGTGCAGCGCTGGTCCGGTCCCGCGCAAGTGACGGAAAGTGATCGGGAATGGCACGTGAGGGTGGTCACCGCGACCGCGAGGATCGCGACAGTGAATTCGTCGACCGGCTGGTGCATATCAACCGCGTCGCCAAGGTGGTGAAGGGCGGTCGCCGCTTCGGCTTTGCGGCGCTTGTCGTCGTCGGGGACCAGAAGGGTCGTGTCGGCTTCGGTCATGGCAAGGCGCGCGAGGTGCCCGAGGCCATCCGCAAGGCGACCGAATCGGCCAAGCGTGGCCTGATCCGGGTGCCCCTGCGGGATGGGCGGACGCTGCATCACGACGTGCTCGGCCGCCATGGGGCCGGCAAGGTCGTGCTCCGGTCGGCTCCGGCCGGAACGGGCATCATCGCCGGCGGCCCCATGCGCGCCGTCTTCGAGACGCTCGGGGTGCATGACGTGGTGGCCAAGAGCCAGGGCTCGTCGAACCCCTACAACATGGTGCGGGCCACCTTCGACGCGCTGAAGAGCGAAGACTCGCCGCGCCAGGTCGCCGCCCGGCGCAACATCAAAGTGTCGCTTCTGCAGTCGCGCCGTCAGGGCGTGGACGCCGATGCGGCCGACAGCTGAGGAGGACCGGATCATGGTGTCCTCGACGGACAAGACCCTGGTGGTCGAACAGACCCGGAGCCCCATCGGGCGGCCGGGCGAACAGCGCCAAACCCTGATCGGGCTCCGGTTGAACAAGATCGGTCGCCGCTCGACACTCGAAGACACGCCGGCCGTGCGGGGCATGATCGCCAAAGTGGCGCACATGGTCCGCATCGTCGACGGCCAGTAAGGAGCTCGGATCATGAGGCTCAATGGCATTTCCGACAACGAGAGCG
The DNA here is from genome assembly GCA_964247575.1 of uncultured Lichenihabitans sp. Lineage (GTDB taxonomy): Bacteria > Pseudomonadota > Alphaproteobacteria > Rhizobiales > Beijerinckiaceae > Lichenihabitans. The sequence continues at coordinate 6,984 of CAXTVD010000082.1, read as the reverse complement.
CCAGCAAGGCGCGGATGCGCGTCGGGCGGGGCATCGGCTCCGGCAAGGGCAAGACCGGTGGTCGCGGCGTCAAGGGCCAGAAGGCCCGTACCGGCGTTCGCATCAAGGGCTTCGAGGGCGGCCAGATGCCGTTGCATCGTCGCCTGCCCAAGCGCGGGTTCACCAACATCTCCGCGATCGACTACAACGAGGTCAATATCGGCCGGTTGCAGCAGGCGGTCGACAGCGGCAAGCTGACCGGCGGCACGGTGTCGATCGAGAGCCTGATGGAGGCCGGTGTGGTGTCGCGGGCGCGGGACGGCGTCAAGCTGCTCGGCCAGGGCGAGCTGACGGCCAAGCTGGTGGTCGAGGTGGCCGCCGCGTCGAAATCGGCGATCGAGGCGATCGAGAAGGCGGGCGGTTCGGTGACGCTGCTGCGCCCCAAGCCCCAGGCTGCGGAAGCGGCGACGGTCTGAACGACGCTTCCCCCGGTCTCGGGGGAGCCGTATACGGATTGCTGGGGGACGGCCGGTGACTACCGTCCGTCCCCTTCTTCATTTCGATCGATGGTCAGGACGCAGGCCCGCGTCCTCGGAGCACATGCGATGGCATCGGCAGCGGAACAGCTCGCGGCGAACATCAACTTCTCGGCCTTCGGCAAGGCCGAGGAACTCAAGAAGCGGATCTGGTTCACCCTCGGGGCGCTGGTGATCTACCGGCTCGGCACCTATATCCCGCTGCCGG
>CAXTVD010000082.1:0-6251 GCA_964247575.1 uncultured Lichenihabitans sp. | reverse complement strand
GCCGGGCATCGACCCGGCCGCCTTCGAGGCCAACTTCGTCGGCCAGAAGCAGGGCGTGCTCGAGCTGTTCAACATGTTCTCGGGCGGCGCCGTCCAGCGCATGGCGATCTTCGCGCTGAACATCATGCCGTATATCTCGGCCTCCATCATCATCCAGCTGCTGACCTCGGTGATCCCCTCGCTCGAGACCCTGAAGAAGGAGGGCGAGGCGGGCCGCAAGGTCATCAACCAGTACACCCGCTACCTCACCGTCATCCTGGCGGCCTTCCAGGCCTATGGCATCGCGGTGGGGCTGGAGGGCCAGGCCGGGGTGGTGTCTGCGCCGGGGCTGTTCTTCCGCATCTCGACGGTCATCACGCTGATGGGCGGCACGATGTTCCTGATGTGGCTGGGTGAGCAGATCACCTCGCGGGGCATCGGCAACGGCTCGTCGCTGATCATCTTCGCCGGGATCGTGGCGGCGTTCCCTTCGGCCATCGGCAACACGCTCGAACTCGGCCGTCAGGGCGCGCTGTCGACCGGGCTCATCCTCCTGGTCCTGGTCATGGCCGTCGCCGTGATCGCCTTCATCGTGTTCATGGAGCGGGCGCAGCGGCGCCTGCTGATCACCTATCCCAAGCGGCAGGTGGGCAATCGCATGTTCGAGGGGCAGACCTCGTTCCTGCCGCTCAAGCTGAACACGTCGGGCGTCATTCCGCCGATCTTCGCGTCCTCGCTCCTCCTGCTGCCGACCACCGTCGCCAACTTCACCCAGGCCCGGGGCGGCACCGGGGTCCTGGCGACCATCACCACTTTCCTCGGGCATGGGCGGCCCCTGTATATGGTCGCCTATGTCGGGCTGATCGTCTTCTTCGCCTTCTTCTACACGGCCGTGGTGTTCAACCCCGTCGAGACCGCCGACAATCTCAAGAAGCACGGCGGCTTTCTGCCCGGCATCCGCCCGGGGGAGCGCACGGCCCAGTATATCGACACCGTGCTGACCCGGATCACGGTGCTCGGCGCCGGCTATCTCGCCATCATCTGCCTGCTGCCCGAGCTCCTGATCTCCTATGCGGCCCTGCCATTCTATTTTGGGGGTACGTCGCTTCTCATCATCGTCAGTGTTACGATGGACACGGTCGCCCAGGTGCACGGACATCTGCAGGCGCATCAGTACGAGGGACTGATCAAGAAGTCCCGGCTGAGGGGAGGTAAGAAGCGGTGAGGATCGTCTTTCTGGGGCCGCCCGGCGCAGGCAAGGGGACGCAGTCCGAGCGTCTGACGCAGCGTCACGGCATTCCGCAACTGTCCACCGGCGACATGCTGCGCGCTGCGGTCAGGGCGGAGACCAGCATCGGCCTGAGGGCCAAGGAAGTGATGGCGGCGGGCCTGCTCGTGTCGGACGAGATCGTGGTCGGCATCGTGGCTGACCGGATCGAGGAGCCCGACGCACGGGCCGGGTTCATCCTGGACGGCTTTCCGCGCACGGTGGCGCAGGCCGAGGCGCTCGACGGCATGCTGGCGGCCAAGGGCATGGACCTCGACGCGGTGCTCGAACTGGTGGTCGACGAGACGGCGCTGGTGGACCGGATCCGCCGCCGCATCGCCGAGACGGTCGCCGCTGGCCGGCCGGTGCGGGCCGACGACAATCCCGATGCCTTTGCGACCCGGCTCGCGGCCTATCGCGCGCAGACCGCTCCTGTCTCGGAATACTACGCGGCCCGTGGCGCGCTGCGTCGGATCGACGGGATGGTGTCGATGGACGCGGTGACGGATGCGATCGAGCGGGAGCTTGCCGCCGCGCCCGAGCAGCGGACTGCCGTCGCCGCAGTGCGTCTTTAGCTCTTGACGGGTCGGTGGCAACGCTCTATGGCGAAACCCTTCAGGACCGTAAAGCTTGGTGTGGCTGGGCATTCCGTGGAATGTCCGGTTCTTTTCGTTCGAACGCCGATCCTCTCTGCCGACAACGGGTGCGCTCGATCACCCGATTGGAGTGAACCACGTGGCTCGTATCGCAGGTGTTAACATCCCGACCAACAAGCGCGTGATCATCGCGCTGCAGTACATCCACGGGATCGGGTCGAAGAAGGCCGAGGAGATCTGCGAAAAGGTCAGCATCCCCGCCGAGCGCCGGGTGGCCCAGTTGACCGACGCCGAGGTCCTGTCGATCCGCGAGACGATCGACCGCGACTACCTGGTCGAGGGTGATCTTCGCCGCGAGAACTCGATGAACATCAAGCGGCTGATGGATCTGGGCTGCTATCGCGGCCTGCGGCATCGCCGTGGCCTGCCGGTTCGCGGACAGCGGACCCACACCAACGCCCGCACCCGCAAGGGCAAGCCGAAGGCCATCGCCGGCAAGAAGAAGTAATCTATTTTCCCGAGCGCCTGGCATTACGGGCGCGCCTGAAGGACCTCCATAGTGGCAAAAGAAGCAACTGGTCGCGTTCGCCGTCGCGAACGCAAGAACATCGCCTCGGGCGTGGCGCATGTGAGTTCGACGTTCAACAACACCATGATCACCATCACGGACGCGCAGGGCAACACGATCTCGTGGTCCTCAGCGGGGACCATGGGGTTCAAGGGGTCGCGCAAGTCGACGCCGTATGCCGCCCAGATGGCGGCCGAGGATGCCGCCCGGAAGGCCACCGAGCATGGCATGCGCATGCTCGAGGTGGAGGTGTCCGGCCCGGGATCCGGGCGTGAGTCCGCCCTGCGGGCCTTGCAGGCCTCCGGCTTCACCGTCACCTCCATTCGCGACGTGACGCCGATCCCGCACAACGGCTGCCGCCCGCGCAAGCGGCGCCGCGTCTGAACGAAGGCCAGGCGCGTTGCGCGCCATGCCAGCCGGGCCCGAGGGCCCCGCAGAGGTCGGGTCGATGACGGCCCGACATCGTCTTTTCGAAGGTGGTTCTCCCGTGATTCATAAGAACTGGCAGGATCTGATCAAGCCGAACAAGCTCGAGGTCACCCTCGGGGACGATCCCAAGCGCTTCGCGACCGTCGTCGCCGAGCCGCTGGAGCGTGGGTTCGGTCAGACGATGGGCAATTCGCTGCGGCGGATCCTGCTGTCGTCCCTGCAGGGTGCGGCCGTGACGGCCATTCACATCGATGGTGTGCTGCACGAATTCTCCTCCATCCCCGGCGTCCGCGAGGACGTCACGGACATCGTCCTCAACATCAAGGACGTCTCGATCAGGATGCAGGGCGAAGGCCCGAAGCGGGTCGTTCTGAAGAAGCAGGGCCCCGGTCCTGTGACGGCCGGCGATATTCAGACGGTCAATGACGTCTCCGTGCTCAACCCCGAACTCGTGATCTGCCCGCTCGACGAGGGGGCGGAGATCCGGATGGAGCTGACCGTGAATACAGGGAAGGGCTACGTCGCGGCCGCCCGGAACCGCTCCGAGGACGCCCCGATCGGCCTCATCCCCGTCGACAGCCTCTACTCGCCGGTCAAGAAGGTGAGCTACCGCGTCGAGAACACCCGCGCCGGCCAGATCCTCGACTACGACAAGCTGACGATGTCGATCGAGACCAATGGCGGCCTGTCGCCGGAGGATGCGATCGCCTACGCCGCGCGGATCCTGCAGGACCAGCTCAACGTCTTCGTAAACTTCGAGGAGCCCAAGCGCGAGGAGGTCTCGGCCACGATCCCAGAGCTCGCCTTCAACCCGGCGCTGCTCAAGAAGGTCGACGAACTCGAACTGTCGGTCCGCTCGGCGAACTGCCTGAAGAACGACAACATCGTCTATATCGGCGACCTCATCCAGAAGTCCGAAGCCGAGATGCTGCGCACCCCGAATTTCGGCCGCAAGTCGCTCAACGAGATCAAGGAAGTGCTGGCGCAGATGGGGCTCCATCTCGGCATGGAGATCAATGGTTGGCCGCCGGAGAACATCGACGAACTCGCCAAGCGGTTCGAAGAGCACTACTGAGCCGAACAGCGCTCCTGAGCCCTGGAGGCTCGGAGAAAGAGCGGCCGACCCTTGGCACGGCGGCCGCATAAAAACAGGAGATCGCCATGTATCACGGTCGCGCCCAGCGCCGCTTCAACCGCACTGCCGAGCACCGCAAGGCCATGTTCGCAAACATGGCCTGCGCGCTGATCCATCACGAGCAGATTGTCACCACGCTTCCCAAGGCCAAGGACCTGCGTCCCGTCGTCGAGAAGCTGGTCACGCTCGGCAAGCGCGGCGATCTTCATGCGCGCCGCCAGGCCATCGCGCAGATCAAGGATGTCGGCCTTGTCCGCAAGCTCTTCGACACCCTCGGACCGCGCTACAAGGAGCGCCAGGGTGGCTACACCCGCGTCCTGAAGGCGGGCTTCCGCTACGGCGACAACGCCGCCATGGCGGTCATCGAGTTCGTGGACCGCGACATCGAGGCCAAGGGCAAGCCGCCGCTCGGTAGCCCCGAGGCCGTCGCGGCCTGACAAGGCCTGGGGCATGACGGGTTGGAGGGAGGGTTCGCTCGCGAATTCTCCCTTTTGTCGTTCGACCGCCTAGGAGCGGTGGAGGCTGCGCGAGGAGGCACCATGAGGCTCTGGTCTTCGATGGTTGGTGGTGCGCTGGTGGCGGCGTTCCTGGCCAGCGCGGCGAAGGCCGAGGAGCCCCGCCAGCTTCCGCAGACGCGCGCCGACGTCGTGCTGTCCTTCGCCCCCGTGGTCAAGTCGGCGCGGCCGGCGGTGGTCAACGTCTACGCGTCGCGCACGGACAAGCAGCAGCGCAACCCGCTGTTCGACGACCCGATCTTCCAGCAGTTCTTCGGGGGCCAGCGCTCGGGGCGTGCGGGCGGGCCGACGGCGCAGTCCCTGGGCTCCGGCGTGATCGTCGATGCCTCCGGTCTGGTGGTCACGAACTACCACGTCATCGACAACATGACGGACGTGAAGGTGGCGCTGTCGGACAATCGCGAGGTCGCGGCGACCGTCCTGCTGCGCGACAAGCGCACCGACCTTGCGGTGCTCAAGCTCAAGGGAGGCGGCCCGTTCCCGGAGATGGCGCTGGGCGACTCGGACGCCTTGCAGGTGGGGGATCTCGTCCTCGCCATCGGCGACCCGTTCGGCGTCGGCCAGACCGTCACGCAGGGCATCGTGTCGGGCCTCGCACGCACGCAGGTCGGCGGCAGCGACTTCCAATCCTTCATCCAGACGGATGCGGCCATCAATCCTGGGAATTCGGGGGGCGCGCTCGTCGACATGCACGCCCGCCTGATCGGCATCAACTCGGCGATCTACTCGCAGTCGGGCGGCAGCGTCGGCATCGGCTTCGCCATACCCGTCGACCTGGTGAGGACGGTGATTGCGGCGGCCAAGAGCGGTCGCCAGGAGGTGCAGCGGCCCTGGCTGGGCGCGACGCTCCAGACGATGTCGAAGGACATCGCCGACTCCCTGAACCTCGACCGGCCCAGCGGGGCTCTCGTGGCCGCCGTCCTCGACCGCAGTCCGGCGGCAGAGTCGGGCCTCAAGAGCGGCGACGTGGTCACCGCGATCGATGGGCAGCCGGTCGAGGACCCGGAGGGGTTCGGCTACCGCTTCGCGACCCGGCCGGTCGGGAGCGTCGCCTCCCTGACCGTGCTGCGCGACGGCAAGACGCTCGTGCTGCCGATGACGATGCGGATCGCGCCGGAGGTGCCGCCGCGCGAGCCTGTCACGATCAGCAACCGCTCGCCATTCAGCGGTGTGACGGTGGTGAACTTCTCGCCGGCCGTGGCCGAGGCGATGTCGCTGGAGGGGGCGCACGAGGGCGTGGTGGTCACGGAGGTCCAGCCCGGCTCCAACGCCGCGGATGTCGGCCTGGAGAAGGGGGACGTCATCCTGGGCCTGGACGACGCCCATATCACCTCGACGAAGCAATTCGAGCATGCCACCAATTCCGGCCGCGGCTATTACCGTCTGACGCTGTCGCGCGGCGGGCAGGTGGTGCAGACGGAAATCGGGGGCTGACCGCGCCGTCCGGGGCAGGGGAGCGATGACCGATCTGTTCGCGGCGGCCGGTCTGGAGAAGGAAGCGCCGCGGCCGCTGGCCGATCGGTTGCGCCCGGGTGCCCTCGCCGAGGTGGCCGGGCAGGATCACCTCCTCGGGCCGAACGGTGCCCTCACCCGGCTCGTCCGCTCGGGTTCGCTCGGCTCGCTGATCTTCTGGGGACCGCCCGGGACGGGCAAGACGACCGTCGGCCGGCTCCTGGCTCATGAGACGAAGCTGACCTTCGTCCAGGTGTCCGCCATCTTCTCCGGCGTTGCCGACCTGAAGAAAGTGTTCGAGGAAGCGCGC
>CAXTVD010000081.1:0-14202 GCA_964247575.1 uncultured Lichenihabitans sp. | reverse complement strand
GCACTGCCCCATAGGCGCCCGCCGACATGACGGCGAGCAGGTCCCCCGACTCGACGGCCGGCAACTGTCGGCCGAGGGCGAGGTAGTCGCCGGTCTCGCAGACGGGCCCGACGACATCGGCATGAGAGGAGGCCGGGTCCGCCGGCCCGACGACCGGCCGGATCGCGTGGAACGCCTCGTAGAGCGTCGGGCGGATCAGGTCGTTCATGGCGGCGTCGACCACGACGAACCGCTTGTTCTCGCCCTGCTTCACCAGGATCACGGTCGTGACCAGGATGCCGGCATTGCCCACCAGCAACCGGCCCGGCTCGAAAATGAGCCGGGCATCGAGGGCGCGGGCATGGGCGGCGACGATGGCGGCATAGCGGTCGGGATGATAGGCCGCGCCGTCCTCCTCCTCCCTGTAGGGAATGCCGAGGCCACCGCCGAGATCGATGTGGTGGATGCGATGTCCGTCCGACCGCAGCGCACCGACAAAACCGGCCAGCACACCGAAGGCGCGGTCGAACGGCTCCAGATCCGTGATCTGCGAGCCGATATGCATGTCGACCCCAGTGACGGCGAGGCCGGGCAGGGCGGCGGCTTCCCGGTACACCGCGCGGGCCCGGCCGATGGGGATGCCGAACTTGTTCTCCGCCTTGCCGGTGGCGATCTTGGCGTGGGTGCGCGCGTCGACGTCCGGATTGACCCGCAGCGCGATGCGGGCCGTCGTTCCCCGCGAGGTGGCGAGGGCGGACAGCATCGCGAGTTCGGGCTCGGACTCGACGTTGAAGCACAGGATGTTCTCGTCGAGGGCCAGCGCGAGTTCGCGTTCGGTCTTGCCGACCCCCGAGAAGGTGATCCGGTCGGCCGGAACGCCCGCCGCCCGGGCCCGGCGCAACTCCCCTTCGGACACGACGTCCATGCCGGCGCCGAGCCGCCCCAAAGCGGTGAGGACGGCCTGGTTGGAATTGGCTTTCATCGCGTAGCAGACGAGCACCGGCTGGTTCCCGAAGGCCGCCGTGAACACCCGGTAGTGCCGCTCCATGGTCGCGCGGGAGTAGCAGTAGAACGGCGTACCGACCGCGCCCGCGATCGTGCGGAGGTCGACGTCTTCGGCGTGCAGCACGCCGTGTCGGGAGGCGAAGTGATGCAAGGTGACCCCCGTCAGAGCAGGGGGTCGAGGATGAAGGGGTCCTTCGAGGGCGTGATCGGCACCCGCTTGGAGCGCCGCACGACCGGGGCCGCCTTTTCGCCCGCGCTCGTCGCCGCCTCGACGCTCGGATCGAGCGCCGGTTCAAGGTCGCCCCGCCGTCCGCACCCCGAAAGGACCGAAGTGAGAACGCCGACGGCAATCAAGGTCGCGGGAATACCGACGCGCAACGGGCCCAAGGACGGTCTCTCCGCTCGACGCCCTGCCGCACCGGCGCGGGCCCTTCCCTGTACAGGCAAAGGCCCCGTCCGGGCGAGCCGAAAGTGATCAGGCGGTCTGCGTCATGCCCACGGCTTTGAGCGCCTTGGCCACCTGCGCCACCCGGCGGCCCTGATAGGTGGCGACCGCGATGTCCTCGGCCGAGGGCGGCGCGGCGGTCTGGCCCGAGACGGAGGAGGCGCCATAGGGCGTCCCGGCGGCGAACATCGCGGGATCGGCATAGCCGAGCGGCACGATGATCATCCCGAGATGGGCAAGCGGATTGTAGAGAGAGATCAGGGTCGACTCGTTGCCGCCGTGCGGGGTCGAAGTCGAGGTGAAGACCGAGCCAGCCTTGCCGTTGAGCTTGCCCTGGAACCACAGCCCGCCAAGGCTGTCGATGTAGCCCTTGAGTTCGGAGGACACCGAACCGAACCGCGTGGGCGTGCCGAAGATGATGGCGTCGGCCCATTCGGCATCGGCCTCGGTCGGTCGCTCGTAGATCGCGTTCATTCGGTCGGCCGCGTCCTTCCAGCCCGCGGCCTGGGCCATGACCTCCGGACCGACCAGTTCCCGGGCGCGACGCAGGCGAACCTCGGCCCCCTCGGCCTTCGCCCCTTCCGCGATGGCCTTGGCCAGCGCTTCGGTGCAGCCGGTCCGGGAGTAGAAGGGGATCAGAACATTGATGGCCATGGCAGAAGCTCCCGAGCTGAGCGATACCTAGAGGTCGTTGCGACACAAGTGGCCGAAACGGCCTATCGCGTAAACTGCTATAGATTGAATAGAAACCAGCGACGATCTCGATGCCTCTCCTCGGCTGCCCCACCCTCGATCAGCTCCGCGTCTTCCTGTCCGTCGTGGAGACCGGCAGCTTCTCGGCGGCCGCGCGGCGGCTCAACCGTCAGCAGTCGGTGGTCAGCTACACGATCGCCAATCTCGAGGCGCAACTTGGCGATCTCCTGCTGTTCGAGCGCCAGACGCACCGCCCGACCCTGACGAAGGCCGGCGCCGCCATCCTGGCGGATGCAAGGCAGCTCGCCTGGGACATGGACAAGCTGCAGGCCCGGGCGCGCGGCCTGCTCTCGGGACTCGAGGGGGAGGTCGCCCTCGCGGTCGATGTGATGCTGCCCACGGCGCGCCTCGTCGCGGGGCTGGCCGCCTTCCGGGATGCCTTCCCCACCGTCACGCTCCGGCTCTACGTGGAGGCGCTGGGCGCGGTCGCCCGGCTCGTGCTCGACGGCGTCTGCAGCGTCGGCTTGAGCGGCCCGCTCCTGATCGAGAACGACACGCTGGACCAGCGTCCGATCGGGACCGTGACGATGGTCGCCGTCGCCGCACCGATCCATCCACTCGCCCAGCAGCAGGGAAGCATTCCGCTGTCATCCCTCCGGAACGAGGTGCAACTCGTCCTCACGGATCGGTCGGACCTGACGCGGGGACGCGATTTCGGCGTTTTCAGCGCGCAGACCTGGCGCCTGGGGGATCTCGGCGCCAAGCACGCGCTGCTGCTGGAGGGCGTGGGATGGGGGAACATGCCCGAAGCCATGGTTCGCGGCGACGTGGCCGCGGGCCGGCTCGTCCTGCTCAATCTCGCCGACCGTCCGGCCCATCGCTATGCCCTGTCGTCCGTGCGCCGCAGCGACCAGCCGCCGGGGCCGGCGGGCGTATGGCTGCTCGACCGGCTCGCGGGCACCTCCGCCGACGAGGATCTCGGGGCGTCAGGCTAGCCGATCCAGCCAGCCCTGCGCTTGCCGTCGCACATTGTCCGGCGCGGTGCCGCCATAGCTCGTCCGGCTCGCGACGGACTGGCGCACGCCCAGCACGCTGAACACCTCGTCCGTGATGGCCGCATCAACGCCCTGCATGACCGCCAGGTCGAGGCCCTCGAGCGGCACGCGCCGCTCGGCCGCAAGCGCCACGATCCGCCCGGTGACATGATGGGCCCGCCGGAAGGGCATGCCCAGGCGACGCACCAGCCAGTCCGCCAGATCGGTCGCCGTCGCGTAGCCGGAGCCCGCGGCGGCCTCCATGCGCGCCGTATCGGGCCGAAGGTCCCGCACCATGCCGGCCGTGGCGGCGATGCAGAGGACCAGCGCATCCAGCGCGTCGAAGGTCCCCTCCTTGTCCTCCTGCATGTCCTTGGAATAGGCGAGCGGCAGCCCCTTCATGACCACGAGCAGCCCCGTCAGCGCCCCCACGACGCGGCCCGTCTTGCCGCGCACCAGTTCGGCGGCGTCCGGGTTCCGCTTCTGCGGCATGATCGAGGACCCCGTCGAGAAGCGGTCTGAAAGCGCGGCGAAGCCGAATTGCGGGGTCGCCCACAGCACGATCTCCTCGGCGAAGCGCGACAGGTGCACGGCACAGATCGAGGCCGCCGAGAGGGTTTCGAGCACGAAATCCCGGTCGGCCACCGTATCCAGGGAATTGCCGGTCGGCCCGTCGAAACCGAGCGCCGCGGCCGTCTGGTGACGGTCGATCGGGAAGGAGGTTCCGGCAAGCGCCGCCGCGCCCAGCGGGCATTGGTTAAGGCGCCGCCGGGCATCGGTGAAGCGCCCCCGGTCACGGGCGATCATCTCGACATAGGCCAGCAGGTGGTGCCCGAAGGTGACGGGTTGGGCGGACTGCAGATGCGTGAAGCCGGGCATCACGGCATCGGCATGCGCCAGCGCCTTTTCGGCGAGCGCCCGCTGGAGGTCGGCAAGGCCCCCATCCAGCAGGTCGATGATGTCCCGCACCCAGAGCCGGAAGTCGAGCGCGACCTGGTCGTTGCGGGACCGGGCCGTATGCAGCCGTCCGGCCGCCTCGCCGATAAGGTCGGCCAGGCGACTCTCGACGTTCATGTGGATGTCTTCGAGCGCGCGCGAGAAGGTGAAGGTGCCCGCTTCGATTTCTCCGGCGATCCGTGCCAGACCCTCGTCGATGGCGGAGGCGTCCGCGGCCGAAATAATGCCTTGTTTGGCGAGCATGGCCGCATGCGCCCTCGAGCCCGCGATGTCCTGCCGGGCCAGGCGGTAGTCGAAACCGATCGAGGCGTTGATCTCCTCCATGATCGCGTCGGGGCCGGTGGAGAAGCGGCCACCCCACATCGTGTTGCTCATTCGCCTGGACCCTTCACATGACCGATCAGAACGGCCCGTCTCCTTCGCCTGCGGCGCGACGCACGGTCTGGACCAGGCTTCTCGCCGCCTTGACCGGCGTGGTTGCCGGCCTCGTCGTCGTCGGGGTCCTATATGCGACCAAGGGACCGGGCAAGACGGGGCCGGTGGCCTGCAGGAGGTCGGCGGGCACGATCGCGCGGCTCGACCCGCTGGTGAAGGGCGACGTCGCCGCCCTCGCTTTGACGAACCCGACGCGCATGGTGCCGACCCTCGTCTTCAACGGGCCGGACGGGGAGCGTCGGACGCTGGCCGATTTCAAGGGGCGCACCGTGCTGCTCAACCTGTGGGCGACCTGGTGCGTGCCGTGCCGCAAGGAGATGCCGGCGCTCGATCGCCTGCAGGCCAAGCGCGGCGGCCCTGACTTCCAGGTGGTGACGGTGAACATCGACACCGCCCGGCTCGACCGCCCGAAGGCCTTCCTCCAGGATGCGGGGATCACGAACCTGCCGCTCTATGCCGACCCGACCGCGGGCGTGTTCCAGACCCTTCGGGTCGAGGGGCAGGCGCTGGGGTTGCCCACGACGCTGCTGATCGACCCGAACGGGTGTCAGCTCGGCGTGATGGCAGGCCCGGCGGCGTGGGACTCGGCCGATGCGGACAAGCTGATCGAAGCGGCGAAAGCGCCTGCGGCACCGCAGGGCTAGGACCCGGCCTCAGGACGGATCGATCGCGGCGCGAACCAAGAGGGCGTCGGGGCAGGTCGGAGCGAACAGCAAGCTGTCACTCACCTGCGATCGGAACGGGTGAGATCGTCTTCCTGACCGGGACCGGCTTGATGTCGAGGACCGGTTCGGGTCGCGCCAGTTCGCGCCAGAGCAGGATCAGGGCGGACATCAGGGCCGGGCCGACGAACAGTCCGATCAGACCCCATGTCTCGACCCCGCCGAGCACGCCCAGCAGCACCCACAGGAAGGGCAGCTTCGTCGCGCCGCCGATCAGGCCCGGTCGCACGAAATGGTCGGCGACGAAATTTAGCACCACGCCGAAAGCGAAGACGCCGATCGCGACGCCGACGGCGCCCTGGGCCAGCAGAACCAGCCCGACGATGATCAGCAGGCCGATGACGACGAAGGGAATCATGGCTGCCACGGCGGCCAGCGCCCCCAGCAGCGTCGGATGCGGAACGCCCGCCAGCCAGAAGGCAATTCCGAGCAGGACGCCCTCCCCGAGCCCGACGAGAACAAGCCCATCCACGGTGCCGTGAATGGAGGACACCATCTGGCGTCCGATCCGCTCACCCTGCGGTCCCAGCAGCTTCTCGCTGGCACGAAGCAGGTCGTCCACGATCGCCTTGCCGCTCCGGAGCAGGAAGAACAAGGTGATGATGCAGAAGAAGAAGGTGACGACGCGGTGGGTGATCGCCACGCCGACCTCGCGGGTCGGCAGCGTCACCGTCCGACGGGCGAAGTGATGGATGAGGTCCGACAGTCCGGCGGCCTGGGACAGATTGGCGGTCCACCACGCACTGACCGAACTGGAGCCGACAGGGAGGTGGCCGACCCATTCGGGCTCGGGGATACCGGAGCGCATCGCGTCGGAGGCGAAGGCCGTGAGATCATGGGCATCCCGCGCGGCCTGGATCCCGAGCAGGATGAATGGCAGCAGGAACACCACGGCCACGAGGGTCGTGAACAGGAGCGGCAGGAGCAGATTGTGCTTGCCTAGCGGCCAGCGGCGCACGGCACTCTGGTAGCCTGGGCCGATGGCCACGGCGATGATGGCGGCCCAGACGAGGGCGGCGATGAAGCCGTGCAGTGTCCAGCCGCCCAGCGCGATCAGGATCAGGATGAGCGCCAGCCGCGCATTCCTCTGGAACTTCGGGGACTGCTGTTCCACGGACGGGACGGCTGGGTCGTGAACGGTCATCGAGTCTCCGCTGCTTGTCATCGCTGCCGCCCCGACCCGGGCGGGCAGAGAGTGCCTGCGCAATCCTATCAATGCAAAATGCCGGACGGTGGGTCCGGCGTCGAAGACACAGATTTCTTGTCACGATCCGGATGCGATCGGCGTCGCCGCGCAACCTGCCCGGATTCTGTCAGGGTTGCGCCGAGCGCTGCCGGGGTCGGCGAATGATCGTTCGCTCAACGGCCTTGACGCCGCCGCCGATCGCCGCTCCGCTGGGAACCAGCGTCCGGTCGGGGATGGTCAACCCCGGCTGACGGCAAAGGAGGTGAGCGTGGCGAGTCTGATCGAGGATTACGCGTTGATCGGCAACTGCGAGAGCGCGGCCCTCGTCGGAAAGGATGGATCGATCGACTGGATGTCGCTGCCGCGCTTCGACAGCCCGGCCTTCTTCGCGGCGCTCCTGGGCGACGAGAGCAACGGCCATTGGCGGATCGCTCCGCTCGCCGGCAGCCCGAAGGTGACCCGTCGGTATCGCCCGGGCACGCTCGTCCTGGAAACCCGGTTCGAGACGAGCGAGGGCGTCGTGGTCCTGACGGACTGCATGACCCGCCGGGAAGGGCGTGCCGATCTGGTCCGGCTGGTCCGCTGCGAGAGCGGCCGCGTCGCCCTGCACATGGATCTGGTGATCCGCTTCGACTATGGCTCGGTCGTTCCCTGGGTGACGCGTACCGATGATGGCCGGGTCACCGCCGTGGCGGGGCCCGACCGCCTGACCCTGGCCACCCTGGTCGAGGTGCGCGGGGAGGATATGCGCACCGTGGCCGACTTCACGCTGGAGGCCGGGCAGAGCGCCGACTTCTCGCTCCACTGGGCGCCGTCCTACTGGGCGGTGCCGAGCGCCGTCGACCCGGCGACCGTCATCGAAGCGGCCGCCGACGCCTGGCAGCAATGGTCGAAGCGAAACAAGATCAATGGCAGCCCGCGGCGACGCGAACTCGTGCTGCGCTCGGCCATCACGCTGAAGGCGCTCACGCATTTCGAGACCGGTGGCATTGTCGCCGCGCCCACGACCTCGCTGCCCGAAGCGCTGGGGGGCGAGCGCAACTGGGACTACCGGTTCTGCTGGCTCCGGGATGCGACGCTCACCCTCTATGCGCTGATGAATACGGGCTTCATCGAGGAGGCGGGCCTGTGGCGCCACTGGCTCACCCGCGCCATCGCCGGGTCGCCGGAGCAGATGCAGATCATGTATGGCGTGGCCGGCGAGCGACGGCTCGACGAATACGAACTGCCCTGGCTGTCGGGCTATGAGAACTCCAAGCCGGTGCGTGTGGGCAACGCGGCTTCGACGCAGTTGCAACTGGATGTCTACGGCGAGGTGGCCGACGCCCTCTACCAGGCGCGACGCCTTGGACTGCCCGGCGATGACAATGCCTGGCGGCTGACCTGTTCCCTGATGAGCCATCTCGACACGATCTGGGCGAAGCCCGATGCCGGCATCTGGGAAATCCGCGGTCCGGCCCGCAACTTCACGCATTCGAAGGTCATGGTCTGGGTGGCCTATGACCGCGCCGTGCGGGCGATCGAGGACTTCGGTCTCGAGGGGCCGCTCGAGGCATGGCGTGCCACGCGGGAGGCGGTACATGCGCAGGTCTGCGCGCAGGGCTACAATGCCGATCTCGGCTACTTCACCCAGTATTACGGGTCGACCGAACTCGATGCGAGCCTGCTACTGATCCCGCTCGTGGGGTTCCTCCCCGCCGAGGATCCGCGCGTCGTGCGCACGGTGGAGGCGATCGAGAAGCATCTCCTCAAGGGCGGCTTCGTGCTGCGCTACAACACGGACAGCAAGGTCGACGGCCTGTCGGGGCACGAGGGCGCCTTCCTGCCGTGCAGCTTCTGGCTCGTCGACAACTATGCCATGATGGGGCGCCTCGATGAGGCCAATACGATGTTCGATCGCCTGGCGGGCCTCTGCAACGACGTGGGCCTTCTGTCGGAGGAGTACGACGTGGAGGCCCGGCGCCAGGTCGGCAACTTCCCCCAGGCCTTCACCCACGTGGCCCTGATCAATTCGGCCACCAATCTGGCGGGGCGCGAGGACGGCACGGCCCAGCATCGCGCGCAGACCTCGGACACCACGGCCTGACGGTTCAGGCCGGCATGGGATAGCCCGCGCCACGCGCCTCCGCGTCCCATTCGAGTGTACGGGCGTAATCGTCGGACCTCACCGGCTGGAAGCCTTCCAGGCAGAGGGTGGCGCCGAGCGGCGCGAACCACGGCGCGGCGCTGGCCCGCGCAAAGGCCGATGCTAGGCGGTCTCGGAGGGCGGGCGGCTGGTCGCCCGCCATGACGAAGGCCGGGATCGGCGCCAGATCCGTACTGTCGATCACGCGTACGCCGGAGAGGAGCTCGGGCCGGTGCCTCCGGATCAGGAGGTGCCAGTAGCCGTCGAGCGGCCCGACCTCGATCGACCCGTCGAGAACGCTGTCGAGGACCTTGCGTGCCGTCACCAGGGGGCCGACGGAGGAGGCATAGGCCCTGTCCTGCCCGGAAGGCCGGCGGTGCAGCAGGTGATGGCGCAGGGCGTTGAAGCCGGAATGCGAATGCTCCACCGTCCAGCCGATGCGGCCGGAGAAGCTGTCGGCCAGCGTGTGGAAAGGGCTGTCGGCCCGCACGATCAGGTCGCTGCGGTAGACCGCCCGGCCGGCGGCCCAGGGCGCGGCCGGGATCGGTGCCGCAATCGGCTGCACGTCGGCAAGACGCAGGGCAATGGGATAGCCGCACATCTGCACGCAGCCGAGATCCGGCCGTCGCCACAGCGCCTCGAGGGGCTGGGGGGCGGGGTAGGGCCGGTAATCGAAGGCGACACCGGCCGATTCGGCGACGTGCCCGATCAGGTCGCGCCACGCCGCCTCGACCTCGGGCGTGACGGCATACATGCGCGCATTGGCGATGAGGGTCATGGTCGCGGCGGCTCACATCGGCCCGGGTGTCGCGCGTCCGTTCAACCGCGCAGCCGCCGACCCTCGGGATCGTAGGGTGCGGCGAGGCTGATCGTGGCCGTCCGGTCCTCGCCGAACAGGTCGAGCGTAAAGCGTTCGCCGTCCCGCGCGAGCGCCACGGGGACATAGCCGAGCGCGATACTCCGGCCGATGCGATGGCCGAAGCCGCCCGACGTCACGTAGCCGACCGCTCGACCCTCATGCATCAGCGACTCGTAGCCGACCACGTCGGCATCGCCGGCATCGACGAGGAGGGTCACGAAGCGCCGCTTCGGGCCGGTCTCCCGCTCCGCCAGGGCGGCGTCCCGGCCGATGAAGCTCTCCTTGGTCCAATCGATGAAGCGGTCGAGACCGGTCTCGGCGGGGGTGTAGTCGGGGCGGAAATCCTTGTTGAAGGATCCGTAGCCCTTTTCCAGCCGGAGGGAACTCAGCGCCCGGCCGCCGAAATGCGCCAGCCCGAGATCGCACCCAGCCGCGCGCAGATCGTCGTAGAGCGTCGTCTGGTAATCGGGCGTACACCACAGCTCGTAGCCGAGTTCACCCGTGAAGCCGGCGCGGTCGAGGATCACGGGGCTCATGCCCGCGGCCGTCTCGACGACGGAGAAGAGCCGGAAGGCGTCGGGGGACAGGTCCTGACGCACGAGGCGTTGGAGCAGCGTCCGCGCTTGCGGCCCCGAGACGGAAAAGCCGGTCAGGGTCGAGGCCATCGAGCGGATATGGACGTCGGCCGACGGCTCGGTAGCGTGGAACCACCGCATGTGGAACTCCTCGGCGAAGCCCGAGCCCGTCAGCATGAAGCGGCCTTCCGCGAGGCACGCGACACTGAGGTCGCCCACGATCCGGCCGGCCTCGTTCAGCATGGGCGCAAGCGCCATCCGGCCGGGCTTGGGAATACGGCAGGCGAGCACCCGGTCGAGCCAGGCGCGGGCCCCGCGCCCTGTCACCTCGTACTTGCCGTAGTTGGAGGTCTCGTAGATCGCCACGCCGTTCTGCACGGCGTGACACTCGGCCTTGACATGTCCGAAGGCCTCCGAGCGGCGATAGGTGGGCGTCTCCCGGGGCGCGACGCCCGGCGGGGCGAACCAGAGGGCATGCTCGAGCCCGAAATTCGCGCCCATCACGGCGCCCGCATCGAGCAGGCGGTCGTAGATCGGGGTTCGCCGGAGCGGCCGGGCCTCGGGCAGCTCCTCGTTGGGGAAGGCGAGGCGGAAGCGACGGCGATAGTTCTCGTGGACCTTGAGATTGGTGTATTTCGGCGTTGCGAAGCTGCCGAAGCGCGCGACGTCCATGGCCAGCACGTCCGCGCCGGGATCGCCATGCGCCATCCAGCGCGACAGGATGAGGCCGATGCCGCCGCCCTGGCTGAAGCCTGCCATCACCGCGCAGGCGACCCAGTAGTTCGGCAGGCCGCGCACCGGCCCGACCAGGGGATTGCCGTCGGGCGCGAAGGTGAAAGGTCCGTTGATCGTCGTCTTGACGCCTGCCCGCCCCACGGCGGGGAAGTGCTCGAAGCCGACCTCCAGTTCCGGCGCGATCCGGTCGAAGTCGTCGGGCAGCAGCTGCATCGAGAAGTCGTCGGGCGTCCGGTCCACGGACCAGGCGACGCAGGCCTGTTCGTAGGTGCCGAGCAGGGCGCCCTTGCCCTCCTGCCGCACATAGATCTCGCCGGAATAGTCCGTCGTGTTGACGATCTCCTGGTCGAGGCCGGCCAGTTCGGGAATGGCTTCGGTGACGATGTAGTGGTGCTCCATCGCCAGAACCGGCAATTCCAATCCGACAAGGCGTCCGATCTCGCGGGCCCAGAGCCCGCCGCAGTTGACGACGTGCTCGGTGTGGATCGAGCCCTTGTCGGTCACGACGTCCCAGGTGAGGTCAGGCCGTTGGCTGAGCCGCTCGACGCGCGTGAAGCGGTTGATCTCCGCGCCGAGCTTGCGCGCCGCCCCGGCATAGGCGTGGGTCGTGCCGGAGGGATCGCAATGGCCGCCGTCCGATCGCCAAAGGGCGCCCGTGAAGTACTTTTCCTCGATCAGGCAGTTGAGCCGCTTGGCCTCGGCGACCGAAATGATCTCCGTCTCCATGCCGAGATAGCGGGCGCGGCTGCGGATGAGGTGGAGCGAGTCCATCTCGCCCTGGTTGGCCGCGAGCATCAGCCCGCCATTGGGGTGCAGCCCGCAGGACAGCCCCGACAGCTCCTCGAGCTCACGGTAGAGATCGATCGTATACTTCTGCAGCCGGGAGACGTTGGCGTCCCCGTTGAAGGTGTGCATGCCGCCCGCAGCATGCCACGTCGAGCCGGACGTCAGCTCGCTCTTTTCGAGGAGAACCACGTCGGTCCAGCCGATCTTGGCGAGATGGTAGAGCACGCTGACCCCGACCACGCCGCCGCCGATCACCACCGCGCGCGCCTCGGTCCTCATGCACCTGCCCTCGTCCTGACCCCGCGCCCAGGCGGCGCCTCGCAGGCTGACCGCTCAATCGAGGCAGATGCATGTCCCGATCCGCTCACCACGCGCCGGCAGGCGACATCGGGCCGGGCCGTGTCAGAAAATCGTGTCGATCACGCCGCCATCGACGCGCAGCGCGGCGCCCGTCGTCGCGGAGGCCTGCTCTGAGCAGATGTAGACGACCATGCTCGCAACCTCCTGCGGCGTCGCAAGCCGCTGAATGAGAGAGCTCGGCCGCTTAGTCCGGACGAACTGGGTGCCGACCTCGTCGACGGTCTTGCCCTCGCTCGCGGCGGCTCCCTCCAGCATGCGCTCGACACCCTCGGTGAGCGTCGGCCCCGGCAGCACCGCGTTGACCGTCACGCCCGACCCCTGCGCCACCTTGGCGAGGCCGCGCGACACCGACAGCATGGCCGTCTTGGTGAAGCCGTAGTGGATCATCTCCACGGGGATGTTCACGGCCGACTCGGAGGACACGAAGACCACCCGGCCCCAATCGGCGTCCAGCATCGCCGGCAGATAGGCGCGGGACAGCCGCACGCCCGACATCACGTTCACCTCGAAGAACCGGCTCCAGTCCTCGTCGTTGATCTCGAAGAACGACTTCTGCTCGAAGATGCCGACATTGTTCACGAGGATATCGGCGGTCGGAACGGACGCGAGCAGGCTCCGGCAACCCTCGGCTGTCCCCAGATCGGCGACGACGCCGCGTAGCTGGGCTTCGGGAACGGCCGTGACGATCTCGGCCAGGGCCGCATCGACCTTGGCGTGCGTCCGGCCATTGACGATGACGTGCGCGCCGGCTGCCGCCAGCCCTCCCGCGATCGCGAAGCCGATACCCTCCGTTGATCCCGACACCACCGCCGTCTTGCCGGCCAAATCGATACGCACGTCGCTCTCCTCCGTGCTCCCAAACGAAAACGGCGCCCGCGCCCCATTGAGGACCCGCGGAGCGCCGTCAATGAAGCCGTTCGCTCAGTCGCGGGCGTGGATCAGCCAAGCCAGGAAATAGCCCGCCGCGCCCGCCAGGAGGATCTCCGTCAGGGGGACATTGCCGAACTGCTCGCGGATCGCCTGGCTGCCCTGGCGGTAGTACCGCTGTCCGCTGTCCATCGCGTCGTCGAGATAACGGGGCGCATCGCCGGCCACCTGCTGGGCCGTGTCCTTCAGGCTGCCATAGGCGTTCTGCGCCGAACCGGTCACCTGGTCGATCAGACCATCGGTCTTGACCTTGTTGTCTCCGACGAGATCGCCGGCGGCGCTCTCGATCTTGCCACCGATGTTTTTGGCGGCACCTTCCAGGCGATCGTTGTCCATGTCCCCACTCCTTCATCACGACCGTCCGGCGGCGACCGATGAAGAATCCCGGGCTGGCATTGCCAAGCTCGGAACCTGTCACCAGCCCGAAAGCGCCGAACGACGCTTTCCTGGACGAGCCGACACCGGCCGCCCTCGGTGGGTACGAACGCTGCGTGGTGGGTGAGGTTCCCTTCCCCGGGGTGAAAAGCCCCGACTAAGCTGTGCCTGTGCGCACCGGGGCGCCCACGAGGCGGCGGGCCGGCCGGCGCTCGACGATGACGGCGCGGGTCTGCCCGTTGGCCGCCGTCGAGGCGATCCGCGAGGTGTTCAGGCGCAGGGGAGCCTTCTTGGTCAGCGCCGCCTTGACGACGTCGCGCGGCAGGTCGATCAGCGAGCAGGCGATCTCGATCTGCCCTTCAAGATCGTCGGTCATGCCCTGCGCGGCAAAGATCGCATCGTCCAGGGTCGCGGGCTCGTGCCGGACACGGCGCTTCCCGTATTTCGTGTTCCAGACTTCGCTCATGGTGTGATTCCGTTCTCCCCCCGGAGATCATGCTAATTTTATTGCGATGCAACAAGTTCCGAAATCGCATGCCCGGTCTGCAATATCGCAGCGTTGCGTCATTTCGGTGAAAGCGCCTGCAGGAGACTGGCTTCGCGGGGCTCGGCGGCGATGATGACGCTCGCAGCGCCGGCCGCGCGAAGCGGGTCGGCCACGTCGGCGGACAGGCAGAGGTGTCCCAGGGCGCGGAAGGCCGCCGCGGCGTCCATCCGGGTCGCCATGGCCAGCGCGAGTGTCGCGCTGCGGCGGGAATAGTGCAGCGCCGCGTCGATTTCGCCGGCTCGCAAACCCGCGGCCACGGGGTCCGGCCAGCTTGCGCACGGACGCGCCTCATAGGCGATCCGAACCTCCAACTGATGCCCGAGTGCGCGCAAGGCGGCCGGCAGGTCCGGTCTGTGCACCTGTCCTGCTAAATAGAGCAGGCGGGCGCCGACCGGCAGGGTAAGGCGGATAAGATCGGCAAGGCTCGACGCATCGCCCGTCCCGATCCGCACGTCGG
>CAXTVD010000080.1:0-14216 GCA_964247575.1 uncultured Lichenihabitans sp. | reverse complement strand
GGCGTCATGATCGGCCGGCCGGCTGGTCGTCGGCGCTCCCGATCGGCCCGGCCAGCTCGGCAGAAAGGATCCGTCATGCTGCTTCTGGACGGGGAGAAGACGGCGCTCGTCGCCATCGATCTTCAGCACGGGATCCTGGCGCTGCCGCTCACGCCACTCGAGGGCACCCACGTGGTGTCGCGCTCGGTCGAACTCGGGCGAGCGATCGCGCAGGCCGGCGGTCTCGTCGTCCTGGTCAATGTCGCCTATGCCGCCGACTATGCCGACCGGCCCAACCAGCCCGTCGATGCGGCCCTGAAACTCCCTGCCGACGGGCTTCCACGAGACTGGGCGACGATCGTCCCCGAGATCCTGGCCTTGCCCGCAGCGGTGCATATCACCAAGCGCCAGCAGAGCGCCTTCTTCGGCACCGAACTCGACCTGCAGCTGCGACGGCGCGGCATCACGACGGTGGTCCTTTCCGGTTTGGCGACCAACTTCGGGGTCGAGTCGACCGCCCGCGACGCCTACAACCTCAACTATGCGGTGGTGGTCGCCTCCGACGCCTGCAGCAGCACGGGGCCGGGGCTGCACGACTTCGCGCTTACCCACACCCTGCCACGCTTCTCCCGCCTGCGACCGACCGCCGACATCGTTGCGGCCTTGGATTTCGGTCAGACGGACCGCGAACCTCCGCAGGCCTGAAACGCTGGGCCGATCGCGCTGCAAACCGGGCTGCTCCTTTGCCTCGGCCTGCGAACGCCGCTAAGAGGATCGCGCCTCAGACCAGACCGGGCCCCCGCATGACGTCCCCCTCCCCTGCCGATGCCCTTGCCGCGCTGCGCGTCGACATCGACCGGATCGACGCGGCGATGCACGGCCTCCTAATGGAGCGGGGCGAGATCATCGAGCGGCTGATCGCGGTCAAGACGCAAGGCGGCGGCGGGTCGGCCTTCCGTCCGGGGCGTGAGGCCGAGATGATGCGCCGGATCGCCGAGCGCCACCGCGGGCCGCTGCCCCTCGACACGGTCGAGAGCATCTGGCGGGTGATCATCTCGACCTTCACCTTCGTCCAGGCGCCCTATGCGGTGCATGCGGACATGGCAGGCGGCGATGCCGCCATGCGGGATGCGGTCCGCTTCCATTTCGGCTTCACGGTGCCGCTGCATGCCTGCCGCGATGCCGGCGCGGTCACGGCCGCGGTGGCCGCCGCACCCAACGATCTCGGCCTGATCCCGGTCGCGCACGAAGGAGCCACCGGCGCGCCGTGGTGGTCGACGCTGGGCGGAGCGGAGGCGCCCGTGATCATCGCCCGGCTGCCCTTCATCGAACGCAGCGATCACCCCGCCGGCCTCCCGGTTTTCGTCATCGCGCGGCCGGGCGCGGCGGCCGGGGTGCGTGACGTCGTCCTCCACGCCGTCCGGGCGGGACCGGTCATGCCCGCCTTCGAGCCGCTCGGCGCCACGGTTCTGGACGCGGGCGGCGGCGAGGAAGGCGAACACCGTCTCGTCGCCGTGCCCGAGCCGCTCAGCGCCGGTTTTGTCCAGGAATTGCGGGCCCACGACATCGGTGTGACGGAAGTCGGCGGACACGCCGCACGGTTCGCCTTCACCGCCGACGCCTCCTCCCTGCCCTGTTGATCGCGCTGTCGAGCGCCACCGCTGACCCCGAAAGCTCCGCAATGCTTGCTTCTCCGCCCGGCCCTGTCCCGCTCCCCAACATCCTGGGGATCGACCCTTACGTGCCCGGCAAGAGCAAGGGCACGGGCGAGGGCAAGGTGCACAAGCTCTCCTCCAACGAGACCCCGCTCGGGCCCTCGCCGCTCGCGCTGGCCGCCTTCGCACGGGCCGCGACCACGCTGGAGCTGTATCCCGACGGGGGCGCGACGGCCCTCCGGCAGGCGATCGCCGGCCGGTACGGCCTCGACGCGGCCCGCATCGTCTGCGGCTGCGGTTCTGACGACCTGCTGCACCTGATCGCGCAGGCCTATATCGGCCCGGGCGACGAGGCGGTGATCACCGCGCACGGCTTCCTGGTCTACAAGATCGCGGTGCAGGCGGCGGGCGGCAGCGTCGCGGTGGCGGAGGAGCGCGCGTGCACGGCCGACGTCGACGCGATCCTGGCCAAGATCGGGCCGCGCACCCGGATCGTGTTCCTCGCCAATCCCAACAATCCGACGGGCACCTACGTCCCCCACAGCGAGGTCAAGCGCCTGCATGCGGCGTTGCCGGGCCATGTCCTCCTGGTGCTGGACGCGGCCTATGCCGAATATGTGCGGACGAACGACTACTCGTCCGGCCTCGAACTCGTGTCGACATCGGACAACGTCGTCATGACGCGGACCTTCTCGAAGATCCACGGGCTGGCCGCGCTGCGGCTCGGCTGGTGCTACGGCCCGGCTTCGGTATGCGACGCCCTGAACCGCATCCGCGGGCCTTTCAACGTGAACGGCCCGGCGCTGGAAGCGGGCATCGCGGCCATCGCCGACAGTGCCCACATGACAGCCGCGGTCGAGCACAACGACCGCTGGCTCGGCTGGGTCACGGCCGAACTGTCGAGCCTCGGTCTGGCCGTGACACCGAGCGTCGGCAATTTCGTCCTCGTCACCTTTCCCCGCGAGCCCGGCCGGACGGCGGCCGAGGCCGACGCCTTCCTGTCGACCCGCGGCCTGATCCTGCGCGGGGTGGGGGCCTATGGGCTCCCCGACAGCCTGCGCATGACGATCGGCACGGAGGAGGCGAACCGCGCCGCGGTGGACGGGCTGCGCGCCTTCATGGCCGGGCAGCCGGCCCGTGCCTGACGACCGCGGCGCCGATCTCCTGCCGTTCGAGCGGCTCTGCGTCGTCGGCCTCGGCCTGATCGGCTCCTCGATCGCGCGCGCGGCGCGGCAGTTCGGGGCGGCCCGCACGATCGTCGCCTGCGATCGCGACCCAAACGTGTGCGCCCGGGCCGAGGCGCTCGGCTTCGCCGACCTCGTCACCCCGGACGCGACCGAGGCGGTAAAAGGTGCCGACCTCGTGATTCTCTGCGTGCCGGTCGGCGCGAACGGAGGCGTCGCCGCGGTGATCGGGCCGCACCTCGCGCTAGGGGCGATCGTCAGCGACGTGGGCTCCGTCAAGTCGGCGGTGATCGCGGCCGTCGCGCCGTCCATGCCCGAGGGCGTCGCCTTCGTCCCCGCCCACCCGGTCGCCGGTACCGAGTTCTCCGGACCCGATGCAGGTTTCGCCACGCTGTTCGAGGGGCGCTGGTGCATCCTCACGCCGTGCGAACGCTCGACACCGGAGGCGACCGCGCGGCTCACCGCCTTCTGGGAAGCGCTCGGCTCCAAGGTGGAGGAGATGAGCGCGGCGCATCACGATCTCGTGCTCGGCATCACCAGCCACGTGCCCCACCTCATCGCCTACAATATCGTGGGCACAGCGGCCGACCTCGAGGAGGTCACGCAGTCGGAGGTCATCAAATTCTCCGCGGGCGGCTTCCGCGACTTCACCCGCATCGCCTCGTCCGACCCGACCATGTGGCGCGACGTGTTCCTGCACAACCGGGAGGCCGTGCTCGAGGTGCTCGGCCGCTTCACGGAGGACCTGATCGCCCTGCAGCGGATGATCCGGCACCGCGATGGCGATGGGCTGTTCGACCTCTTCACCCGGACCCGCGCCATCCGTCGCAGCATCATCGAGCAAGGCCAGGAGACGCCCGCTCCGGATTTTGGTCGCCGCGACCAGCGCTGACCGCCGGATGGATGCGGACCATCGACCGCTCTCAGTACAGCGGATCGAGCCTCACGCCCGTCCGGAACGGGCCCACGACGACCGCGCCGCCCGCCAGCGTCAGCGGCAGCCGCACGCTCCCGGCTTCGGCCGGCGGCGCTTTGCCGCCGCCGAGCAGCGTGCTCAGCAAACCGCCGAGCTGGACCCCTGCGAGCGGGATGCCGTAGCGCGCGGCGATCGGCTCGAAGCCGGACAGCGTGGTGTCGAGCCGGCCGGTCGCCCGGTGGGCGTCGTCGAGCGCGAGTTCGCCGGTCGCCGCGCCGTGGAACGCGCCCTTGCTGACCGTGAGCGACGAAAGCTGCAGGGCACCCCCGGCCGCGCGCCATGCTTCCAGCCGGGCGCGCGTGGGGGCCTGAAGAAGGTCGGCCCGGGTCAGCACGCCCCTGGCCTCGAGGTCGGTCGGCTGCTCGAATCCCGGCAGCGCGTCCAGGGTGGGGAAGACAAGTCCGGTCGCGGTGAGCCCGAAGGCTGCGGCGCCGGGCGCCGCGGTGGGCGTGGCCTCCCCCGAGGCGGCCGCGGCGCGCAGGTTGAGATCCCCCCGCCCCACCGTCTCGAGCGTGACGGCCAGACGCGTCGCATCGAGGCTGCCGCGCATGCTGCGGGAGCCGGCATTGTCGAGCCCGAGGGTCATGTCGGACCAGGACGCCGTGAGAGCGAAATCCTCCGCCTCCGACCGCAGGATAAGCGGACCATGCAGCGTGACGCCCACCCGGCGCGGCCGGTCGAGCCGGACGCCGGCCTCCAGGCTCTCGACCGAGCCATCTGCGGTGCGGCCGGCCACCTCGCCCCTGAAGGTCGGCCGGTCGCAATGAAGGCTCACGCCCCAGGGATAGCCGCCGACATGCCGGCCCGGGCAGGTCCATTGCCGGCCCGCGGCGTTCTCGGCAGCCAGCCAGCCGTCGATGGCGATGTTGGCCCGGCCCGACAGGAACAGCCACAGGGCGGACCAGATCGCGGCCAGGAAGAGCACCGCGACCAGCAGCACGACGACGACGCTCGGACGACGCTTGCCCCCGCTGCTTTGTATGGCAACCATGCCTTGCCTTCTCCGATCCAGGTGCGGGCGGAGCGATCCCCGCGCGGCCCCTGCCTTGCCGCGTCGCCCCGCTCCCTGCAAGGACAACGCGGCGCCATGGCTGCGATTTCGGCGGGGCAAGGGAAGGGACGAGGATGACGGCGCCGGTCGCAGGAGACGTGTGGATCTTCGCCTACGGCTCGCTGATGTGGCGACCTGACTTCGCGTTTGTCGAGCGCCGGAAGGCCCGCCTGTCCGGCTACCATCGCGCGCTCTGCATTTGGTCGCATCACTGGCGGGGCACGCCGGATCGTCCGGGGCTGGTGCTCGGCCTCGACCGGGGTGGCTCCTGCGTCGGGATCGCCTTCCGCATCGCCGCGGCCGAGCGGGAGCCGATTCTCGCGGCCGTGCGGGCCCGCGAGTTGATCAGCGGCGTGTACCTGGAGATCGAGGCCGGCGTGCTGCTGGACGACGGACGCCGGCAGGCTGCCCTGACCTACGTCGCCGACCGCAAGCACGCGCAATATGCCGGCAAGCTGGCGCGGGACGCGATGCTTGCGCGTGTCCGCCATGGCGCCGGTCTGGCCGGCTCCAACATCGACTACGTCCGCAACACCTACGCGCACCTCAAGGCTCTCGGCGTGGCCGATCCGCGCCTGGGCTTCATCGTCGAGGCGATCGAGGCCTCCCCGGATCACCCCGCGCCCTGATCTTGCCACCGGCGTGGAGGATGCAGGGGCTTCGCAAGGGGTCTGGTCCGAACCGGCCGCCATTCGTCCGGGTCGCACCTCGCCATGTTCCGCTATTTCGAATCGCTGATCAGTCCCACCGCGGCCACCGCGGCCGTCCAGCCACCCGAAGGTCTGCTGGCCTTCTACTGGCACTTCGTCCGGCAGGCGAAAGGGATCTTCGTGGCCCTGTTCGCCGCGGGCCTCTGCCTGTCGCTGCTCGACGCCTCCGTGCCCTGGTTCATCGGGCGGCTCGTGCGCATCATCACGGCCGCGCCGGACCCGACCGTGCTGGCCGACCATGCCGGGCTGCTCGCCGCCATGGCCGCGGTGCTGCTGGTCGGCCGTCCCCTGGCGGTCGGGTGCCAGAGCCTTCTGACCAATTCGGGCCTCGTCGCCAACCTCACAAATCTCGTGCGCTGGCAGAGCCACCTCCATGTCGTCCGGCAGAGCTGGCCGTTCTTCCAGAACGACTTCGCCGGGCGGATCGCGGCCCGCGTGATGGAGACCGGTCCCGCCGTTCGCCAGAGCGCCATCGCGGCCGTCACGGCGGTCTGGGGGATCCTCGTCTATGGCTGCAGTGCGCTGGCGCTGCTCGGCGCCGTGCACCCGCTGCTGATGGTGCCGATCGCCTTCTGGTTCGTCTCCTACGGGATCATGCTGCGGACCTTCGTGCCGCGGGTGCGGGAACGCTCCAAGCGCAACTCGGAAGCGCGTTCGCTTCTCGTTGGCCGCATCGTCGACAGCTACACGAACATCGTCACGCTCAAGCTCTTTGCACGGCTCCGGCAGGAGGACGCCTATGTGCAGGAGGCGATCGACGGCCACACCGCCGCCTTCCGCCACCAGCTGCGCATGATGTCGCTGTTCACCATCACCCTGCAGAGCCTCAACGCGATCATGCTGGTCGGAGAGACCTGCCTCGCGATCGTCCTGTGGAGCAGAGGCGCCATCGGGGTCGGCACGGTCGCCATGGCCATTCCCATGACGTGGCAGATCGCGGCCGTGTCGGGCGGCGTCGCGGCCCAGGTGACCGACATCTTCGAGCATGTCGGCACCATCCAGGAAGGCATGGTCACCATCGCCAGGCCGATCGCGCTCGAGGACCGGCCGGGGGCGGCGGCCCTCGCCGTGCGACGCGGCGACATCCGCTTCGAGCGCATGTCCTTCGGCTACGGCCGAAGCGACGGCCTGATCCGCCACCTCGATCTGCACATCAGGCCGGGCGAGAAGATCGGCCTGGTGGGGCGCTCGGGGGCCGGCAAGACGACGCTCGTCAACCTGCTGCTCCGCTTCCACGATCTTGAGGGGGGCCGCATCCTCATCGATGGGCAGGACATTGCCGGCGTCACGCAGGAAAGCCTGCGGGCCGCGATCTCCGTCGTGACGCAGGACACCTCGCTGCTGCACCGGTCCGTCGGCGACAACATCGCCTATGGGCGTCCCGACGCAAGCGCGGCGGAGATCGCGGCAGCCGCCCGGCGCGCCAAGGCCGACGCCTTCATCCTCGAACTCGAGGACTGGCAGGGCCGGCGCGGCTACGCGGCGCAGGTGGGTGAGCGGGGCGTCAAGCTGTCGGGTGGCCAGCGCCAGCGCATCGCCATCGCCCGGGTGATCCTCAAGGACGCGCCGATCCTGGTCCTCGACGAGGCCACCTCCGCCCTCGACAGCGAGGTCGAGGCAGCGATCCAGGCGAGCCTCGTGGACCTGATGGGCGGCAAGACGGTGATCGCCATCGCCCATCGCCTGTCGACGATCGCGCGCATGGATCGTCTCGTCGTGATGGACCGCGGCCGGATCGTCGAGGTGGGCAGCCACGCCGAACTGATCGGACGCGGCGGCCTCTACGCCGGTCTCTGGCACCGCCAGTCCGGCGGCTTCATCGCGGACGCCCTCGAGCCCGCCGAAGCCGCGGTCTCCTAGCGCCGCGTCAGCAGAGCGCCAGATCGGCGACGATCCGGCGCCGCTCGCCCCCGGTTGCGGCGGTCAGGTGGAGGTGAAGCTCGGCGTGCGGGAGCCGCCGAAGCCGTCGCACGGCCTCGCTCGCGAGGAAGACCTCGGGCAGGTGGCTGACGTCGGTGATGAAGACAGGGATGCGGTGGCCGTCGGCTCCGCGCTCGATGCCGATCGCGACGGCGACGCCCACAGGCGCATCGTCGGTCCCGTCCCGGTCCGGTGTCAGCGGGTAGACGGAAAAGATGTAGCGGCGCCCCGAATGCCCGGTCCAGGTCTGGAACCGATCGGCGACGCTGCTCTCCACCAGGCCGCGAAGGGGCTCGCAGGACCGGCCTGCGGGGAGCACCGCCGGGCGCGCTCCGGCCGGGCGCGGCATGGGCATCTTTCGACCGATCTCGGCAACGACTCGCATCCCGCCCTCCACTCAGGAACGAAAGAGGAACATCCCGCGATCAAAGCGTCAAGATCGGGACGGCGCCGAATCAGAACAAAACGCGATCTATCATTTGCTCTGGGGATAAGGTCGGGCGATTCGGCTTCGCCCAACAAGCGAGGCCCATGGAGATTTCCGGCTTTTCCACCGTTGTGGGACAGGGCATTGTGCGCTCTTAGACAAACGGATGACCGGCGGGATGGCTCGATCCCTCACCGACCGGCGACAAGGATGGTGGAGACGATCATGGCGAGAGTGGCATTGGTCACGGGGGGGACCCGTGGCATCGGCGCGGCCATCAGCGCGGCGCTCCACAAGGCGGGTTTCACGGTCGCCGCCAGCTACGCCGGCAACGACGAGGCCGCAGCCGCCTTCAAGGAGCGGACCGGCATCCCGACTTTCCGCTGGGACGTCAGCGACTACGACGCCTGCGCCGCGGGGGTGGCACGCGTCGAGGAGACCTGCGGCCCGGTGGACGTTCTGGTGAACAATGCCGGCATCACCCGCGACGGCTTCTTCCACAAGATGACGCAGGACCAGTGGAGGGCGGTCATCGGCACCAACCTCGATTCCCTGTTCAACATGACCCGCCCGGTGATCGACGGCATGCGGGCGCGCAGCTGGGGCCGCGTCGTCGTGATCTCGTCCATCAACGGCCAGAAGGGGCAGATGGGGCAGGTCAACTACTCGGCCGCCAAGGCCGGCGACATCGGTTTCGTGAAGGCGCTGGCCCAGGAGAGCGCCAACAAGAAGATCACGGTCAACGCGATCTGCCCCGGCTATATCGGTACGGAGATGGTGCAGGCGATCGACCCGGACGTGCTGAGCAAGCGGATCCTGCCGCAGATCCCGGTCGGCCGGCTGGGGCTGCCCGAGGAGGTGGCGAGCATGGTCGCCTACCTCGCCTCGGACCAGGGCGCCTTCATCACGGGATCGACGATCGCCATCAATGGTGGCCAGTACATGGTGTGATCCCGGGCCACGGCGGCCCGCTCCGCGGCTCCCCGCCGGTCAGTGCCGGAAGTGGCGGACCCCGGTGAAGATCATGGCCAGCCCGGCGGCATCGGCCGCCGCGATGACCTCGGCATCGCGCACCGACCCGCCGGGCTGGATGATCGCGGTGGCCCCGGCCTGCGCCACGGCCTCGAGGCCGTCCGCAAAGGGAAAGAAGGCGTCGGACGCCACGACCGCCCCCCGGGTGTAGGGTTCGCCCGCGCCCGCAGCCGCGGCGGCCTCGGCGGCCTTCCAGGCCGCGATCCGCGCGGCGTCGACCCGGCTCATCTGGCCGGCCCCGATGCCGACCGTCGCCCCCTGCCTCGCATAGACGATGGCGTTCGATTTCACGTGCTTGCAGACGCGCCACGCAAACAGGAGGTCCGCCCGCTCGGCGTCCGTCGGGGCCCGTCTCGTCACGACGTCAAGCTGCATGTCGGCGACGTCGGCCGTGTCGCGGTCCTGCACGAGAAAGCCCCCGGCGACGGTGCGCACCATGGCACCGGGAGCCCGGGGATCGGGGAGGCCGGCGGTCAGCAGCAGGCGGAGGTTCTTCTTGGCCCCGACAAGGGCGATGGCTTCCTCGCTCGCGCCGGGCGCGATGATCACTTCCGTGAAGGTCTTGACGATCTCCTGCGCGGCTGCCGCATCGAGGGGCCGGTTCAGGGCCACGATGCCGCCGAAAGCCGAAACCGGATCGCAGGCCAGGGCCTTCCGATAGGCCTCGAGCAGGGTGGCGCCGACCGCCGCGCCGCAGGGATTGGCGTGCTTGATGATCGCGACGGCGGCCTCGGCACCGGCGCCGAACTCTGCCACGAGTTCGAAGGCGGCATCTGTGTCGGCGAGGTTGTTGTAGGACAGCGGCTTGCCCTGCATCTGCCGCGCGGTCGCGATTCCGATGCGCGTCTCGGGGGTGCGATAGAAGGCGGCGGACTGGTGCGGGTTCTCGCCGTAGCGCAGGGGCTCGGCCAGGGTCCCGCCCAGCGCCCGGAACGCCGGTGTCTCGTCGGGCGGCAGGGTCCCCGCGAGCCAGTTGGAGATCGCGGCGTCGTAGGCGGCGGTGCGGGCCAGCGCCTTCTGCGCCAGGCGACGCCGGAACACGGCCGTCGTCGACCCCTCGGTCGCCGCGAGCTCGGCGAGGACCCTCGGGTAGTCGGCGACATCGACGACCACGGTCACGTCGCCGTGGTTCTTCGCCGCCCCGCGGATCATCGCGGGCCCGCCGATGTCGATGGTCTCGATGCAGGCCTCGAAATCGGCCCCGGCGGCGACGGTGCTCTCGAACGGGTAGAGGTTTACGACCAGCAGATCGATCGGCCGGATGGCGTGGGCCAGCATCGCCGCCTCGTGGGCGGGATTTTCACGAATGGCGAGCAGGCCGCCATGGATGTTGGGGTGCAGCGTCTTGAGACGCCCGTCCATCAGTTCGGGAAAGCCGGTCACGTCGGCAACGTCGAGCACCGGCAGACCGTGGGCGAGCAGGTCACGCCGCGTGCCTCCGGTGGAGATGAGTTCGATGCCGCGTGCCGCAAGGCTGGCGGCGAAATCCGCCAAACCCGTCTTGTCGGACACGGACAGGAGAGCCCGCTTCAAGAGACGGCGATCGCTGGCCATGGCGTCCGTTCGCGTTGTCGGGGTCGGCCGCGGATGGGGCCCGCGCGTAAGCCGACCGCGGCGCTCCGAGCTTACCGCCCGTGCCGGGAGGAAAGACTGATCACACGATCAGGCCCGACGCTCGCCTAGCACGGAACGCGGCGTGCGGAAACGGCGTTCCCGTGCCGACCCTCAGGACTCACGGGTGAGCGACCAGCGCACGACGGTGAGCTCCGGCGCGTGCCCCTCGATCACGATCTGCTCGGTCCGGCGCGGCCCCTCCGCACTCGCAAAGAAGATGCTGGGCTCGATGGCCAAGGCTGTCGCGTCCGTCTCGAACAGCCATCGTTCCCCATCGCCGAGCGTGATGACGATCCCGCGCCCGCCTGTCGCCACGGCCGGACGCGCCAGGGGATGCAGGTGGAAGCGCAGGGCGAAGGGGACGGAGGCCGCCGGGACGGTCCTGCCGGAGGGGACGAGTTCGTCCGTCCCCTCCAGCCGTCTGCCGGACGCATCCAGGCTCAGGCCTCGCCGGTGAAGGAACCCGAACGGGGCGTAGCCATTGTGGCTCGCTTCCAGCACGGTGCCGGTCGCCTCCTCGCGACGGACCACGGCGACCGTCTCCGGCCCGTCAATCAGCGCGCCCTCGAGGGAGGGCGCGAACGACTCCGCAAGGATCCGGCTCGACGAGGTGTCGGCCAGCACGAGAGTCGAATGGGCCGCGGTCGCCCGTCCGGCCGCGACCGGCGCGCGAGCCCCCGAGGCGGCCCGGCCGCAATTGACGATCAGGCGATGCAAGCCGCTGGAGAACTCGAAGGACAGGGTCCCCGCATGGGCGCGCATCGAAAAGGCGAGCGGCGGCGGCCGGCCGGTGTCGCAGATCAGGATGCTCGGGCCACCCTCGATCCGCTGATAGCCCGAGCGGGTCGCGTTGCAGAGCGGAAGTGTCCGTGAATCGTCGTAGCTGAGGATGGTCGCCAGCGCATCGGGCTGGGTCACTCCCATGCCGTTGAACAGGGCGAGCGAGCCGTCCCCGTGCCGGAACAGGCGCAGCATCGGGATCATGCGGTCGATGGCATTGAGCAGCGGCGGCGGCACCTCGGTACCGCGCGCGGCATAGGCCTGCCGCAACGGCAGGAGGTCGAGCAAAAGGCTCACGAGCAGCGCCGGATCGCGGCTGATGTGGCCGCCATCCGTCAGGATCTGCCGGTTCAGCTCGTCGAGGAAGGTGCGGGCACCCCGCCGGAACGGTCGGCTCTCGTCGAAGCACAGCGCCACCTCCGCCACGGCCAGGGCGGCCAGCAGGCGCGCTTCGCCGCCGAGCCCCCCGCTAAGCCGGCGCTGAAGGAAGGTCGCCTGCACGGCTACGCTGCGCATGAACTGCCGGTAGAAGCGTCCCTCGGCGCCATCGAGGATGACCGGTGACTGGCTGAGCCACGAGATGAGGCGGCGCGCCACGACCGTCGTCTGCCACACCACCCTGGCCGCATTGCGCCGCCGCGCATAGGCCATCCAGTCGCCGATGAGCGCCTGGGCGTTCGCCCGCGCCAGCGAGGTGTCCGCCGCCCGCAGATGGCGCAGCCAGCCGAAGCCGTGCAGGGCTTCGGCCCACCCGGCGGACGGCGGCTCGATCTCGAAGGGCGACCGGCCATGGGCGTCGACCACCTTGCCGCCCATGGCGAAGAAACCCGCATAGATGTCGCTGGCGACGATGGGGTCGGCGGTCCGGATGTCCTGGGGGGCGATCAACAGCCGCGCGGGTTGGAAGGCCGGGCGAATCAGCAGCCAGACGACCGGCGCGAGGAGGCGCTCCCGCACACGCTTGAGCGCGACCGGCCCGAGCAGGCGAAGCAACGGCAGGCGGATGGCGGCTGGTCGCGTCAGGCCCCGTTCCCTCGCTGTGCCAAGGTCCGCCCGGCCGAACCATTCGGTCCAGGCGCCCGGCGGTCCAGATCCAACAAAAGGCAAGAAGATCCGCGTGCCTTTCCTCATCTATAAGGGCCATGGCTGGCGCGAGCCTAACGGATCACACCCTTCTTCAGGATGATGTTGCCGTAGAGCCGGCGCTCTCCGGTCGCGACGGCCGCGAATGCTTGCCGCGCCCGATCATAGAAGGCGAACCGCTCGAGCTGCCCCAGCGTGAAGGCCTCGCCCTCGTGCCGCCGGATGGAGTCCTGGAATTCGGTGAAGATCGGCTCCTGCGCCTCGGGCGCCCCGACGACCTCCATGCGCCAGGCCGCGACGGGAACGAAGGTGTCGAGCGGCAGCACGGACAGGACCGCCTCCAGCACGGCGGTCGCGGACAGGCCGTCGAGCCGGACCAGCGGGCGACCGAGGCTTTCGGCCGGGAAGTTCGCATCGACGATGACGATCTCGTCGCCATGGCCCATCGCGGCGAGCGCCCGCAGGAGATCGGGCGTGAGCAGGGGATCGAGGGTCTTGAGCATGCATTGTCCTCCGTCGCGGCCGGCTCGTCCGGGCCGGTTGCCAGCCGGCCTCTCGCGGCCTCGCTCATGAGACCACCATCCCGCCTTGTCGAAAAGCTTCAGGATCGGCCGCGGCCCTGCTTGCGCGGGAACTGGGGCGCTGACACTTATGTTGTTGGGATGTATTGGCGGGACGGGCGCAGGCGCCTCGCATCGACACGGGTTTCGTCACGTCTGCCGGCGCAGGGGATCATGACCATGCCTTCCAAGCTCGAACAGTTGAAGACGATGACGACCGTGGTGGCCGATACCGGCGACCTGAAAGCGGTCGCGAAGTTCAAGCCGACCGACTGCACCACCAATCCCAGCCTCGTCCTCAAGGCCGCGCAGGACAAGGCCGGCGCCGAGATCATCAAGGAAGGCATCGTCTGGGGCCGCAGCCACAACAAGGTGAGCAGCGAGATCTGCGACCGGCTCGCCGTCAGCTTCGGCATCGAGCTCACCAAGATCGTGCCCGGCCGGGTCTCCACGGAAGTCGACGCCGATCTGTCCTTCGACAAGGATGCCTTGCTCAAGAAGGCCCGGGCGATCATCGCCGATTACGAGGCGCGCGGCGTCGGACGGGACAGGGTTCTCATCAAGCTGGCCTCGACCTGGGAGGGCATCCAGGCCGCCAAGGTGCTGCAGGACGAGGGAATCGACTGCAACCTGACGCTGCTGTTCTCGCTGGCCCAGGCCGCGGCCTGTGCCGATGCCGGCGTGTTCCTGGTGTCGCCCTTCGTGGGGCGCATCATGGACTTCTACGCCAAGCTGGAAGGCAAGACCTATACGGGCGAGACCGATCCGGGCGTCAAATCGGTGCGCGAGATCTACAGCTACTACAAGGCGCACGGCATCAAGACGGTGGTGATGGGCGCTTCCTTCCGCAACACGGACGAGATCGAGGCCCTCGCCGGCTGCGACCGGCTGACGATCGCGCCGCAGTGGCTCGAGAAGCTCGACGCCGATCAGGGCACCCTGACGCGCAAGCTGCATCCCGATGCGATCAGCAAGGACGTGCCCGCGCGCATGCACCTCGACGAGAAGGCGTTCCGCCTCATGCTGAACGACAATGCCATGGCGACCGACAAGCTCGCCGAGGGCATCCGCCTGTTCACCAAGGACTTGCGGACCCTGCAGGATCTGATCTCCAAGGAACTCGAGACAAACGACTCCCAGCCGCTCACCGCCAAGGCGAGCTGAGCCGCCCCGGCGTATTCGATCGGTGACTGCCGCTCGAAGCGGCGGTCACCGGGAGGAGCGTGGGGTCAGGCTTTCGCGATC
>CAXTVD010000079.1:0-14333 GCA_964247575.1 uncultured Lichenihabitans sp. | reverse complement strand
GAGGGGATTTCAGGGATCACGTCAAGCCCGATCGCCACCCGATCGAAGTGGGGCCTTTAATTCGAGTGTTAGGACAGTCCGCTTTCAGGCGTCCCAAAATAGACTGGGCCGGCGTGGATGG
This sequence comes from uncultured Lichenihabitans sp., assembly GCA_964247575.1. Taxonomy (GTDB): domain Bacteria; phylum Pseudomonadota; class Alphaproteobacteria; order Rhizobiales; family Beijerinckiaceae; genus Lichenihabitans. The sequence goes on along the minus strand of CAXTVD010000079.1, from coordinate 14,212 downwards.
GCGCGAAGCCGTCCGGCCGCTCTTCGGCTGAAGCTGGCCCAATGCGGAATGGCTGTTTTGTGCGATCAATGCAGTGAAGCGGACATGCTTTCAGGGCGGTGCCGGGTCATCGCAGTCCTAGTCTGGACTAGCCGTTCACAAAACCGGCTGCTCTCAGCAGAAACAGCGATGGGACTTTGAAGGCTTCTGCCGCGAGCGTGATTCCGTCCATCGTGTCTTGCGAAAGTAGTATGCCATCGCGGGCATAGGCTTCTTCGAAGTCCGCTTCGATCTCGCCTGGCACGAAAAGGCGCTGTGTGTCAGGCGCTCTTCGGGATTGATGCACCTCAGCAATAATGCCGTCCAACCTTTCTTTCACTTTCTCGACGTCGTCAAAGGCCGAGAGGTCTATGGCCATAAAGAAATGGCCGTCCGTGCCGACCTTCGCCCCCTCCACCATGTTGCCGGACTGGGTTCCGTAGGCGGCTCCCGACAGCAGGGATGAGAGCATCCCGACCGCCATGCCGAGCCCGATGCCCTTGTGGCCGCCGATCGGCTGGATCAGGCCCAGCAGGGCCGTCGAAGCGTCGGTCGTCGGCCGGCCCTCGGTGTCGAAAGCCCAGCCTTCGGGGATGGGACTGCCCTTCTGGTGGTACACGCGGATCTTGCCGTGTGCCGTCGCCCCGAAGGCGAAGTCGAGAACGAAGGGTTTTTCGTGCTGGGCGGGAAACGCGATGGAGAGTGGATTGATGCCGACGATCTTCTCAACACCGCCCCAAGGCGCCATGGTGGGCAGGGCGTTCGTCCCGGCGAGGCCGATCATGTCGGCCTGAGCGGCCATGAGCGTGTACCAATCCATGGCGCCGCAGTGGTTCGAGCCGCGGACCGCCGCGAAGGCAATCCCGTGCTCCCGCCCGCGCTCGATCGCGGCCCGCATCGCGAAAGTGCCGGCGATCTGGCCCATGCTGTTGTCAGCGTCGATCACGATCGCAGCGCCGCGTCCGCCGACGACCCGCGGACGGCCGCGCGGATTGACACCGTCCTTCGTCAGCTTCTTGACGTAATCGGGGACGCGTAGCGTTCCGTGCGAGTGAACGCCGCGCAGGTCGGCGTGGACCAGCGTCTCGGCCAGCAGGTGGCTGTCCTCGCCGCTCATCCTGCAGGCCGCGAAGATATCTGAGACGACACGCCGGAGGTCATCGGCGGCGACACGCCGGTCGGTCGGGTTCTGCGGGTAGATGGCCATGGCGACAGGTCCTGGTTAGAGGCGATAGAAGGCTGCGGCCGTATAGCGGTAGAGCTTGAGGAGGTCGGACTCCGCAACGCCTTTCGTGACCCGGTCCACCACCGCGACCCAGCCCGCATAGGAGCTCGCAAGCTCGGAGATGGGCCAGTCGCCACCGAACATCGCGCGGTCGAAGCCGAAGCAGTCGAGGGCGTGGGCGACGTAGGGCGCCACCTGGTCGTAAGTCCAGGTGGTGTGATCCGCCTCGGTGACGACACCGGAGATCTTGCAGAACACGTTGGGTTCGGCTGCCAGGGCCCGCATCTGCGTGCGCCAGGGCTCCAGCGTCCCGGCCTTGATGCCGGGCTTGGCGATATGGTCGAGGACGAATCTAACGTCGGGGCACCGCCGGACGAGTTCGGTCGCCTCAGCCAGCTGGCCGTGCCGCAGGCAGAGGTCGAAAGACAGGTCGTAGGCGGGTAGGCGTCTCAACGCGTCGATGAAGGGCTCGCGTAACGCCCATCCCGGTTCGTCCGCGTGCCGCTCCAGGAGCTGGCGGACGCCGCGGGCATGGGGAAGCTGCGCGAAGGCGGCGAGATCGGCTTCGACACCCGCGGGTCCCTTCTCGAGTGGAAGCGATGCCACCATGCCTCTGAGGCGGGGATCGGCCTCGCCGTGCGTCTCGACCCAGTGCGCCTCATCGAGATGAAACCCGGGGGCGGCGTCCACCTCGACGAAGACGAGGCCGTCCACGGCCACGCCCGCGGTCAGCCGGTTGAAGTCTGCGAGGCCGAAGGGCTTGTTGAGCTTGGGCACGCCATCCATCCAGGGGAAGCGGATCGCCTGCGGATCGTAGAGGTGGACGTGAGCGTCGATGATGGGGAAGCTCGGCACGGCGTCTCTCCTAGCGCTGGGTGGCGATGCGGTCGCGGCGGCGCGCGGCCGTGACCGAGAGGCCGACCGCCACGACCAGCATCAGGCCGTTGAACAGGGGCTCGACGAAGAAGGGCGCGCCGAGCTGGCTGAGACCGGCCACGGTGACCGCTAGGACCGCGACCGCGATCAGGGTCCCGACCACGTTGGTGCGGCCTGGCTTCACCGCCGTCGCACCCAGCAGCGCTCCCGTGAAGGCGGGCAGCAGGAATTCCTGCCCGACAGTGCTCTGCCCCACCTGCAGCTGCGCCTGCAGCACCAGGCCCGCAAAGGCGGCGATCAGCCCGGAGATCACGAAGGCGATCGTGACGTAGCGCTGGGCCGAGATGCCATTCAGCGCTGCCGCCCGGGGATTGTCGCCGAGCACGTAGAGGAGGCGCCCGAAGGGCAGGTACTGGAAGGTGAGCCACAGCACGACGGCGAGCACCACGACATAGACGGCGGCCAGCGGGATGCCGGTGGCCGCCAGCCGTCCTCCCAGGGCGATGAAGGTCGGCGACATGCTCCCGATGACCTGCCGGCCCTCGGAATACCATTGCAGGGTGCCGAGCAGCACGGAGCCTGTCCCGAGCGTCGCGATGAAGGAGTTGATGCCGATCCGAGTCACCAGCATGCCGTTGACAAGCCCGACCCCGAGCCCGAGCGCCAGGATGATCAGGCAGGCCGCCCACCAGGGCAGAGCCTGCTCGGTCTGCAGCCCGATTGCCAGGATCTGCGACGTGCCGATCAGCGAGGCCACGGAGAGGTCGAAATGGTTCGCCGTCATCGGCACCATTACCGCGAGGGCCGCCATCGCATAGATCGACCGGTTGTTGGCGAGCGAGGTGAAGGTGAAGGCGGTCGGGAAGGTGTGGGGCGCCAGCACGGAGAACAGCACCAGCAACAACCCGAGCAGCACCAGCAGGCCCCAGGTCGACACGAGCCTGACGAGCGGAGCGGTCGTCATGCCGCGGCTCCCGTCGCCAGTGCCGTGAGGTGCGCGGCCGAAAGGCCCGCCGCCGGAACCTCGGCCCGCAGGTGGCCGCGATCGAACACGAGGATGCGGTCGCTCAAACCCGCGACCTCCTCGAAGTCGGAGGAGACGAGAACCACGCTCAGCCCCTTTTCGAGCGCTCGCTCGAGCAGCCGGTAAATCTCCGCCTTGGCACCGCCGTCGACGCCGATAGTCGGCTCCTCCAGGATCAGCCCCTTGCGGCCGATCGCGAGGAAACGGGCGAGCACCACCTTCTGCTGGTTGCCGCCGGAGAGGAGCGCGATCAGGCGCTCGGGTTCGGGCGGACGGACGTCATGCGAGCGCAGCGCGGTGGCGGCATCGGTGCGCTCCCGCACCGTCCCCACCGTCGCGAGCCCGGCCGCCCGCGGATTGATGAAGAGGTTTTCGCGGAGGCTGAGCCCCATGCAAAGGCTTTCCTCGATGCGCTTGCTGGAGACGAAGCCGATGCCGGCCGCGATGGCGTCGCCAGGATTGGCAAGATGAAGGACGGCGCCGTCGAGGGTGATGCGGCCGCCGCGGGGAACGATGTCGCCGGCCAGCATGCGTCCGACCACGTCGTGGCCCGCGCCGCGCAGCCCGACGAGGGCGAGGACCTCTCCGGATCGGACCTCGAAGGAGCAGGGGCCGACGTGAACCGAGCGGAGGTCCGAGACGGCTAAGCGCGCTTCGCCCAACGGCCGGTCGCGCCTGCCGAACAGCGCGTCCATGTCCCGCCCCAGAATGTGCCCCATCAGTTCGCGGGGACTGGCGGCCCGCACATCGACGGTGGCGCGGACCTGTCCGTCGCGCAGCACGGTGGCCCGGTCGGCAAAGCGGAACACCTCATCCAGCCGGTGCGAAACGTAGACGATGCCGAGGCCCTGCGCCTTGAGACGGTCGAGCACCGCGTGCAGCGTCGCGACGTCGTCTTCCGGCAAGGTCGCGGTCGGCTCGTCGAGAACGAGGACCCGGGCCTCGATGGCGAGGGCGCGGGCGATCGCCACCATCGACTTCTCGGCCGCCGTCAATCGCCCGACCAGTCCCGACGCATCGATCGCGCAGCCCATCGCCGCCAGGGCCCCTGCGGCCCGGCTGGTGGTCCGCTCCCAATCGATCAACCCCCACCGCCGCGCGAAGCCGATGCCGATCGCGATGTTCTCAGCCACGCTCGCCGTGGGCACGAGGCCGAGATCCTGGTGCACGAAGGCGATGCCCGGCACGGCGCCGCCCGCCACCTGCGGTTCCCCGGGGCCACGGATCTCGCCCGCATCCGGCGCATGCAGACCGGCGAGGATCTTGATCAGCGTGGACTTGCCCGCGCCGTTCTCGCCCAGCAGCGCATGGATCTCGCCCGGGCGGACCTCGAACGAGACCTCGTGCAGCGCGCGCGTTCCCCCGAAGCGTTTGCAGAGGCCGGTGACGCGCAGCAGCGCATCGGCTCCGCTCCTGCGAGGGGCCGTGGCGTTCTGGTTGAGAGCCGGCGGCATCGTGGGCGCGATCAGGGGGTGACGCCCCAGATCGTCAGGTAATGCGCCTTATAGCCGCTGGTCGGGTTGAACTGGTTTTTGTCGCCGCCTTCCGCATTCACGTTGTCGGGCGTGACGAGGTAAGGCGCCTGCACGAAGGTGCTGGGCGGCGCCTGATTGAGCGCGCGGTTCATCTCGTCGACGGCCTGGTAAGCCTGCTCCTCCACGGGCTCCGATACCGTGACGGTCTGGAACTGCCCGTTACGGATCCGGTCGTAGGCCGAACGCTGCCCGTCTGCGCCGATGAGCTTGATCTGCTTGGGATCGACGTCCGCACTGCGCAGCGCAGGAACCTGGAAATCCAGAGTGTAGTCCGCCACGGCCGTGATGTAGAGCGGCAGTCCGAAGCGCTGCACCCAGGACAGGACGAGCTGCGGCTGGCGCTGCGCCACCTCAGCGATCGGCGTGCTCGAATACTCGGCGACCGTGCAGCCAGGGCACTGCTTCAGCCGGGCCTCGACCGCGCGCGACTTAGTTTCCGCGATGGCGAATTCGTTGTGGCTGGTCACCACAACATTGGCCTTGCCGTCTGAGTCGGCGATCACCCAATCGGCCTGAGCCTTGCCGATCTCGCGGGGATCCTCCTGGATGTTGGTGAAGAGGCCGAGCTCCGCATTGGGCCCCGGCAGGGCCGCCGCGTGGATCCCCACGATCGGGATGTCGCGCGATGCCGCCTCCTTGATGGCGTCCGGCAGGCTCTTGGCATCGGCGGAGGTGATGATGCCATCGACCTTGAGCGCGATGGCTTGGCTGAAGGCGTTGATCCAGCCGGTCGGGGTCGCCTTGCCGTCGATCACACTGGCCTTCCAGCCGATCTTCCTGGCGGCCTCGACAATGGCGAGCCCCCAGGCGTGATTGGCGTCGTTGCTCTCGTCGTTCGAGACGAACACGATGGTCTTGCCCGGCACGGGCTTGGGGGCGCTGTCCGGGCCGCGCCATTCGCTCTGCGGTCCGGCGTAGGTCAGCAGATCCTTCTTGGCTTCGGCCACGATGTCGTCAGCCAGGGCCGCGCCGACCGCGTTGGCTGACAGCAGGACGCCGACGGCTAATCCCAGCGCTTTCATGCTCATCTCCCCCGATCGAGGCGTCATCTTCGGTCGTGGCGCTCTCGGCAGCATCAAAGGGGAAATTGCACGGAAGGTCAACTGGTCTTACAGGTGGTTGGGTTGAGGGGCGGTTTGCCACCATGGCCTGAGCAGGCGAGAGTACCTGCCAAGGCGAAACTCGGGCAAGCGGCATGGCCCAGGAGAAGGTCCTGCCCCAACGATCTGGTCTGATAGGGGGAAGCGAATGTCTTTGCTTTGCACGGCCAACGGGCCCTGGTGGTCGGCGCGGCCGGCGGGATCGGCCAGGCGACGGCCCGGGTGATGGCCACGCTGGGAGCCGATGTGGTCCTCGTCGACCGCGCGCCACCCGACGCCCTGGCCCGACGCATTCGCGATGAGGGCGGCTCGGCTGTCGCGCTCGGCGGCGACGTCACCGATGCGGCCCGGCGGGCCGTGATCCTCGATGCGGCGGGACAGCTCGATATCCTCGTCTACCTCGCGGCGCTCTGCCCCTGGGACGACTGGACCGAGGAGGGATGGGACGATGTGTTCGACGACGTCATCGCGGTCAACCTCAAGGCCCCGCTGCAACTGGCCCGCGCGATCATGCCCGGCATGGCGGCGCGGGGCGGGGGCCGCATCGTCCTGGTCGGATCCGTCGCAGGGCGCATGGGCGGCCTCATCGCCGGGCCGCATTACGTGGCCTCGAAGGGCGGCCTGCACGCGCTGGTGAAATGGCTCGCCCAGCGGGGCAGCCCGCAGAACGTGCTCGTCAACGGCCTCGCACCCGCCTCGACCGAGACGGCCATGATCGCCGGCCAGCCCGTCGACCTCCGCCGGATTCCGCTGCGCCGCACATCCCACCCCGATGAAATCGCCTGGCCGATCGCGTTTCTGTGCTCACCCGCCGCAAGCTACATCTGCGGGACGGTGCTCGACGTGAACGGCGGAGTGGCGATGGTCTGACAGCCTACGTCACGTCGACGACGGTCGGCCGAACCGCCTTCCAGTAGTTGCGATAGACCCCGGCCAGGTGAGTCTCCATGGCGGCTTCGGCGGCCACGGCATCGTGGCGCAGGATGGCGTCGTGGATGGCCTTGTGTTCGAGGTAGACGGCATGATGGCTCACGCCGGTGCGGGCTGAGACCGAGCGTTGCTCCGCGAGCCATTCGTTGAGGGCGTGGTTCAGGGACGTGAAAATGGGATTGTGACTGATCATGGCCAGCGTGTAGTGGAACATCAGATCCGTCTGTTCGAACGTCGTCTGGTCGGGTGCCCGGCCGTTGCTTTCGAGGGCCTCGGTCAGCTTGGCGACGTCTTCGGGCGTGGCGTGAAGCGCAACATCGCGGGCAAGCCCGATCTCGAGCAGGGCGCGGGCGTGCTGCAGGTGGCGCACGCCGTCCGGCCGGCTCAGCATGTGGCGGGCAGCCCCCGACAGGTCGCTGACCATGGTTTGCGCGGTCGGTCGCGCGATCCGCGCCGCGGCGCCGGGCCGGGCATTCAGCAGACCCTTGCGCTGCAGCGTGAACAGCGCCTCGCGCACGGTGGAGCGGCCCACGCCGAAACGTTCCATCAGCTCGCGCTCGGAAGGAATCTTGTCGCCCACCACGAGTTTGCCCGAAAATATCAGCAGCTCCACATGCTCCGCGATCTCCTCGAAGCGCTTTCGCGGCGCGTCCCTCTCGGCCATGCAAACCGTCCCTCGTCGGCAAGCTTTTCACGCTTGACCTGTCAGACCAGCTGATGCTTTAATCTGCTCAATGATGCAAATCGACGCTTGATAAGCAAGTGCGATGGAGGAACGTCAATGCGGCCTATTCTGGACTTGGACGCCTCGGTGCGCCCTGACCGGCGTCACGTGTCTCCCGTCCAAGGAGGCCACCGGCGTGCGAACCTCGTAAACCCCTCTCAGGGCTGTCAGACCACCCTTCTCCGGGCGGGGCGCGCTCCGGCATGATCCCCATCGCCTTGACGCTCAGCCCGGACATGGCGGCGTTTCGCGACCTGATGGTGGCCGGACGGGTCGATCCGGCCGCTGTACCGATCGAAGCGGCCCGCCACAGCGCGCGCGTCCTGCGCCTGCCCTGGAACAGCGGCGGGCCTGCGATGGCCGAAACGCGCGATGGTGCGATCGCCGGGTTGCGCTGCCGGCTGCATGTGCCGCGTCGCGCCCCCGCGCCGCAGCCCGTCACGCTGTATCTGCATGGTGGCGGCTGGACCTTGCTTGATATCGACACGCACGACGACCTCGCGCGCCGGATTGCCAGCGCGAGCGCAAGGCCCGTCCTCGTCGTCGATTATCCACTGGCTCCGGAATATCCCTTTCCGGTGCCGCTCCGCCGCCTGCTTGCACTGGTCGGCGCCCTCGAAAGCGCGGAAATGGCCGTGGATCTCGCCTTCGACCAGCTTGTGCTGTCGGGCGATTCAGCCGGCGCCAACCTCGCGCTCGCCCTGGCCTTGCTGCTCCGCGACGAAGGTAGCAAGGCGGCGAAGGGCCTCGCGCTGCTTTACGGCTCCTTCGCTCCGACCTTCGACAGCGCCTCGCACGCGGCTTATGGGGCGGGAGCGTTGCCGCTCACGACGGCGCGCATGCAATGGTTCTGGGACAATTACGTGCCGGACCATGCCCATCGCGCGGACCCTCTCGCCGTGCCGGGGCGCGCGGACGTCGCCGGGCTGCCGCCCGTTTTCCTCGGCGTCGCCCAGCACGATATCCTGTTCGACGAGAATTTCGAGATTGCGGCGCGGCTGGGGGCGGCTGGCGTTGATCTGACATTGCGCACCTATCCCGGCACGATCCACGGCTTCGCCGAAGCCGCGGGCGCCGTGGGCTCCGCCGTGGCCCAGCGCGCCCTGACCGATCTCGGTGGCTTCATCGCGGCGCGGCTGCCATCCGAGGGAGCGGGCACAGCGCTCGGGGACGCATGAACCCGCTCGATCGACGTCCGCTCGGCAAGAGCAGCCTGCAGGTCACGCAGCTCGGCTTCGGCGGTGCGCCGCTCGGTGATTTCTATGCCCGGCTTCCGGAGCCCCAGGCCATCGCGACGGTGGAGGCGGCCTATGCGGCCGGGCTCCGCCTCTTCGACACCTCGCCGCTCTACGGCAATGGTCTGTCCGAGCACCGCTTCGGCCACGTGCTCCGGCAGAAGCCGCGCGACGTCGTCCTGTCGACAAAGGTCGGTCGATGGCTGAGGCCGCGGCCCGAGGCGGACATCGATCGCGGCTGGTTCAAGGGCGGCCTGAACTTCGAGGCCGTGGTCGACTACAGCTACGACGGCACGATGCGCTCGATCGAGGGCAGCTTGCAGCGGCTCGGGCTCAATGCCGTGGACGTACTGCTGATCCACGACGTCGACGTCTGGACCTATGGCGTCGAGCAGTATGAAACAAATTTCCGGACGGCCATGGCGGGCGCCTACAAGGCACTCGACGAGCTCCGGTCGGCGGGAACGATCAAGGCGATCGGCATCGGCGTGAACGAGATCGAGCCCTGCCTGCGGTTTGCGCGGGCAGGTGACTTCGATTGCTTCCTCCTGGCCGGCCGCTACACGCTGCTGGAACACGCGGCACTCGAGGAACTGCTCCCGCTCTGCGCGGCCAAGACTATCGGCATCATGCTGGGCGGCCCCTACAATTCCGGCATCCTGGCCACCGGTGCCATCCCTGACGCCAAGTACAACTACTTCCCGGCCCCGCCGGAGATCATGGCGCGCGTGGCACGGATCGAGGCCGTCTGCGAACGTCACGCCGTCCCGATCGCCGCGGCGGCGCTGCAGTTCCCCTTAGGCCATCCCTCCGTCTCGTCGATGATCCCCGGCGCGGTCACGTCGCAAGAGGTCGAGCGCAACATCGCGCTGATGCGGATCGTGATCCCGGCCGATCTCTGGGCCGAGCTGAAGCACGAGGGATTGATGCCCGACCACTCGCCGGTGCCGGCATGAGCGAGGGCACCCCTCCGCCGCGGCTCGCGCTCAGAGGCATCGCGAAGAGCTTTGGTGGGATCCATGCGCTGAAGGGCGTGAGCTTTGCGATCCGGCCGGGCGAGATCCACGCCCTGCTCGGGGAGAACGGCGCGGGCAAGTCGACGCTGGTGAAGATCGTCTCGGGCCTCCAGAGCGCCGACGCCGGCGACATCCGGCTCGACGGCGCTCTGGTTCGGTTCAGGACGCCGATGGAGGCCCGCAGAGCCGGCGTCGTTGCGGTCTACCAGGACCCCAAGCTGTTCCCGCACCTCGACGTCGCCGAGAACATCTTTATGGGCGTGCAGCCCCTCGACCGGCTCCGGACGATCGACAATCGCCGCATGTACGAGCGGGCGCGGGCGCTCCTGGCCGAACTCGACGCCAACCTCGACCCCACGACCATGGTGGCGGGCCTGTCGATCGGGGAGATCCAGTTCGTTGAGTTCGCCCGCGCGATGGCCGAGGGCGTCGACCGCCTGCTGTTCCTCGACGAGCCGACGGCGGCCCTCACGCCGTCCGAGACCGACCGCCTGTTCCGCGTCGTCCGGCGGCTGCGCGACAATGGCACGTCGATCGTCTTGATCTCCCACCGGCTCGAGGAGCTCAAAGGGCTGGTCGACACCGTCACGGTCCTGCGCGACGGAAATCATGTCGCGACCGAGCCGGCGGCGGCCCTCGACGAGACCGCCGTGGTCAAGCTGATGGTAGGACGCTCGCTCGATCAGCTCTATCCCGGCGATCGACAGGGTGCAGCGGCGAGTACCGCTACGCCCGTGCCGGGTCCGGAACGCCTGCGGGTGGAGGACCTCGGTCTGCGCGGCACGTTCGAAGGGATCACCTTCACCCTGCATGCGGGCGAAATCGTCGCCATGGCGGGCCTCGTCGGTGCCGGGCGGAGCGAGATCGCCCAGACCATCTTCGGGCTGACGCCGCCGACGGCCGGCAAGGTTTTCCTGGATGGCGAAGAGGTGCAGGTCACAAGCCCGCGCCAGATGCTCGATCTCGGCCTCGCCTATCTGCCGGAGGACCGCGACGGGGAGGGGCTCATCCCCCGCCTTTCGATCCTGCGCAACCTCGTGCTGCCCATCATGGGGCGGCTCGCCCGCTTCGGCGTGGTGTCGCCGCGGCGCGAGCGCGCCATCGCCAAGACCTATACGGCCGATCTGCAGATCAAGGCGGGGTCGGTGGAGCAAGCCGTGGCGACGCTCTCGGGCGGCAATCGCCAGAAGGTCGTGCTCGGCAAGTGGCTCGCCATGAAGCCGAAGGTGCTCATTCTCGACGAGCCCACCCATGGGATCGACGTGGGAACCAAGGCGCAGGTGCATCGCATCGCCCGCGAACTGGCGGACAAGGGCCTCGCGATCCTGGTGATCTCCTCCGACCTGCCCGAAGTGCTGCGCATGGGCGACCGGATCATCGTGATCGCGGACGGCCGCGTCACCGGCACGTTCGCGCGTGCGGACGCCACCCAGGAGAAGATCATGACGGCCGCGTCGCTGCGCAGCCGCAAGGTGGCGGCATGAGCGTGCGCTCCTCCGCTCCCGCCACCCGCGACCCGTTGATCCGATCCAGCATGCCCGCGGCGCGTCGCCGGCGCATGCAGTTGCTGCAGAACCGCGCGCTCGGCGTGGGGCTCTTTCTCGTGCTCCTCTGCGTGTTCTTCTCGGTCCTCAATCCAAACTTCGCCACGATCGGCAACCTCAACACCATCGCGCTCAACGCGGCGATCTTGGTCGTGGTGGCCTGCGCCGAGGCGATCGTGGTCATCACGCGCAACTACGACCTGTCGGTCGGCTCGACCGTCGCGCTCGCCTCCTACGTCGGCCTCGACGTGATTCGCATGTTCCCCCATGCCGGGCCGATCCTGATCTTCGTGCCGGTGGGCATCGGCGCGCTTTGCGGCGTGGTGAACGGCGCCCTGGTGGCCTACGGGCGTCTGCCGTCGGTCGTGGCCACGCTCGGCACCATGTCGATCTTCCGGGGTCTGGCCTTTCTCTACGCCAACGGCGGTCAGATCAACGGCAAGGACCTGCCGGCCTGGGTAGCGGGGACGGCGACGAGCCATGTCTTCGGCCTGTCCACGCTGATCCTCGTTGCCTGTGCGGTCGTGGCCCTAGCGGGGTTCATGCTGAGCAAGCTGCGGATCGGCCGGAAGATCTACGCCATCGGCTCGCACCCCGACGCCGCGGTCTTCTACGGCCTCGATGCCCGAGCGGTGATCTTCAAGGCCTACGTCATGGCGGGCCTGCTTACCGGGCTCGCCGCCTATCTCTTCGCGGCCCGCGCCAGCTGGATCGTGCCCTACTTGGCACAGGGATTGGAGTTGACCGCGCTCGCCGCGGTGGTGATCGGCGGCGTCAGCGTGCTCGGCGGCTCCGGTACCATGCTGGGCGCGGCCCTCGGCGCCGTGACCCTGGCGGCGCTCGACAATGGACTGGTCCTGCTCGGCTCCTCCGAGTTCACGCGCCAGTTCATTCAAGGGACGGCGATCGTCATCGCGGTCGTGATCGACGCGATCGTGCAGCGGCGGCTCCAGGAACTGCTCAAGACAATGCGCAGCCGGAGGCCAACATGAGTCCCGCCGCCTCGCCGCGCGCCTTCGCCTGGGAGCTGACCCTGGTCGTGCTCATCCTGCTCGTCGCGGGCTGGGCCAGCCTGACCTCGCCCTTCTACCTGTCCTTCGACCAGATCACCTATTCGCTGCAGCAGTCGGTGGCCGTCGTAGGGCTCATCGCGCTCGGCCTCATGGCAGTCGTCGTGGTGGGCGAGATCGACATCTCGCTGCCCGCGATCCTGGCCCTCGGCAACATCCTCTTCATGCAGCTCGCCATCGCGCATGTTTCGGTCTGGCTAGCCGTGCCGATCGTGCTGGTGGTCTGCGCCCTCGCCGGTCTCCTCAACGGCCTGCTGGTCGTGGCCTTTGGCCTGCCCTCGCTTGCGGTAACGCTGGGAGCGATGGGCGCCTACCGGGCGCTCGCACTCCTTCTGGCCGGGCAGGAGGGATTTGCGGATTTCCCGCCCGACTATCTCTGGCTCGGCTCGTCCTCCATCGCGGAAGTCCTGCCCGCCTCGCTGGTGCTCGTCGGCGTTGCGGCGCTCGTCTTCGCCGTCGTGATGCACGGGACCGTTCTCGGGCGCAGCCTGTTCGTCTGCGGCCTGAATTCCCGAGCGGCGCTGCTGTCGGGCGTCCGTGTCAAACGCGTGAAGACCACGGCCTTCGCGATCGGCGGCGCAATGGCAGGGCTGGCCTCGCTCGTCTACATCGGCCAGTTCCAATCAGCCCGCGCCGACAACGCCAGCGACATCCTGCTCTTCGTCGTGACGGCGGTGGTTCTCGGCGGCGTCGACATCTTCGGAGGACGCGGCCATGTCGTGGGCGTCCTCCTGTCGCTGCTGCTCCTCGGAACGCTGAAGAACGGCATGGGCCTCGCGAATGTCGCCGGCTCGGTACAGACCTTGGTGATTGGGACGTTGCTCATTGTCAGCGTGCTGGTCGCCCAAGGCGGTTCATGGACGGGCGCCTTCAGGCGCCTACGGATAAGAGCCGCCAACCAACCCTAACATCACGGGAGGACGCCATGGACCAAAAGGAAATCAACCATCTTACCGACGCGCTTCGACATGGGCGGATTTCGCGCCGCCGCTGGCTGCAGGCCATGCTGGGATCGGGGCTTTCCATGCCCGCCGTCGGCAGCCTCCTGGCCAGCACCGGCGTGATGCTCGGAAACGCCGCCGCCGACACGCCCCTGCGGGTCTTCAACGTCCCGAAATTCACCGGCTTTGTGTTTTTCGAACTCGCACGAGCCGGTGGCGAACAGGCCTGCAAGGAACTCGGGGCGCAGCAGACCTATATCGGGACCACGACCGCCGATGTCGAAGGTCAGGTCTCGGTGCTGCAGAATATCGTTCCGCAACGGCCCGACTGCATCGTGCTCGGGGCTCTCGACCTGAACGCGCCGGTTCCGACGCTGAAGCAGGCCCGCCAGCGCGGCGCCGTCGTGGTGACCTTCGACTCCGACGTGGCCGAGATGGGCCGCGACCTCTTCATCAACATGGCGCCGTTCGACGTGCAGGCTAGGGCCATGCTGGAATCCGCGCTGGCCAACGCCCCCGACGGCGGCAAGGCGATCTGGATCGCGCCGACCCCGACGGTCGCCAACTTCATCTCGCAGAAAAAGGCCATCGACGCGCTGATCGCCGCGGATCCCAAATACAAATCCATCCAGTTTATCGACACGCTTTACGCCAACGACGATCCCGACAAGAGCTATTCGGTCGGCACGTCGGCCATGCAGGCCCATCCCGACGTGAAGCTGTTCATTTCCGGCTCCGGCATCTCGACACCGGCTATCAACAAGGCGATCCAGGATACCGGCAGGTCCGGCCAGGTATTCGCCACCGGATTTGCGCTCCCGAGCACGATGAAGACCTATCTCGACAGCGGCACCTGCAAGCAATATGCGCTCTGGAGCCCCTATAAATTCGGATACATGGCCACCTACTGCGCAATCTTGATGAAATCAGGCAAGGCGGCCAAGACAGCTGGAACCGAGATCGACATTCCAACC
>CAXTVD010000078.1:0-14333 GCA_964247575.1 uncultured Lichenihabitans sp. | reverse complement strand
CTACTATCCCGGTTCCTGGAACGAGGGCCTGTCCTCGGGGCAAGGCCTGATGGCGGTCGCGCTCGTCATCTTCGCGCGCTGGAGCCCGATCCGCTGCGTGCTGGCGGCCCTGCTGTTCGGCGCGGCCGGCGCGCTCGGGCCGTCGCTCCAGTCGGTCGGGATCACGCAGGGCTACTATCTCTTCAATGCGGCGCCCTACGTGCTGACGCTGCTGATCATGATCGGCACCTCCAACTCGGCCGATGCGATCCGGGCGGCGCCGGGGGAACTCTCCATCACCAAATGAGGATGCGATGAACGGACTGGGCGGCCTCAACAAGAGCCCCAACGGCGTGGTGATCGGCCTCGTGCAGCTCCAGCTGCCGGTCGTGAAGACCCCCGCCGATCTCGCCCGCCAGACCGCGCGCATTGTCGCGATGGTGGGCAAGGCGCGCGGCAATCTCGGCACCATGGACCTCGTGGTGTTCCCCGAATACAGCCTGCACGGGCTGTCGATGGACACCAATCCGGCCATCATGTGCCGGATGGACGGGCCGGAGGTCGCCGCCTTCCGGCAGGCCTGTGTCGACAACCGCATCTGGGGCTGCTTCTCCATCATGGAGCACAACCCGGGCGGCTACCCCTTCAACAGCGGGCTGATCATCGACGATCACGGCGAGATCAAGCTCTACTACCGCAAGATGCACCCCTGGGTGCCGGTGGAGCCCTGGGAGCCGGGCGACCTCGGCATTCCCGTCATCGAGGGACCGCGCGGCGCCAAGCTCGCGCTCATCATCTGCCACGACGGCATGTTCCCCGAAATGGCGCGCGAATGCGCCTACAAGGGCGCCGAGGTCATGATCCGCACGGCCGGCTACACCGCGCCGATCCGCGACAGCTGGCGGTTTACCAACCAGAGCAACGCCTTCTGCAATCTCATGGTCACCGCCAATGTCTGCATGTGCGGCTCGGACGGGCAGTTCGACTCCATGGGCGAGGGCATGGTGGTGGACTTCGACGGCTCGGTCATCGCCCACGGCACGTCGGGCCGCGCCGACGAGATCATCACGGCCGAGGTGCGGCCGGACCTCGTGCGCGAGGCGCGCCGGCACTGGGGCGTCGAGAACAACATCTACCAGTTCGGCCATCGCGGCTTCACCGCGGTGGCGGGCGGGGCAGGGGACTGCCCCTATACCTACATGACCGACCTCGCGGCGGGTCGCTACCGCCTGCCCTGGGAGGACGAGGTCGAGGTCACCGACGGCACCGGCTGCGGCTATCCCAAGCCGCACCGGCGCTTCGGCGAGCGGCTGAAGGATGCGGCGGAGTAGGGAAGACGAGACGGGCGCGATCGCAAGGTGTCGCGCTCCATCGCGATCCAGGGAGGAAGGCGCCGCGAAGGGCAACGGCGGCGAACGGCTCCTATCCTCCCCGGCGAGCCGGGGCAGCTTTCCCACGGGAAGGCGGGCGCTTCAGACGGAAGGGGTGTTACGACAGCCATGACCACGATCGCCTCGCAACCCTACGCCTGGCCCTATGACGGCGCGCTTCGGCCGGACAACACGGCCCTGATCGTCATCGACATGCAGACCGACTTCTGCGGCCGGGGCGGCTATGTCGAGGCCATGGGCTACGACATCGCGCTCACCCGGGCGCCCATCGAGCCGATCCGGCGCCTGATGACGGCCATGCGCGAAGGCGGCTACACGATCATCCACACGCGGGAAGGGCACCGGCCGGATCTGGCCGATCTGCCGCCCAACAAGCGCTGGCGGTCCCGGCAGATCGGCGCGGGGATCGGCGATCCCGGTCCCTGCGGCAAGATCCTCGTGCGCGGGGAACCCGGCTGGGAGATCATTCCCGAACTCGTCCCCCTCGCTGGCGAGATCGTGATCGACAAGCCGGGCAAGGGCTCCTTCTGTGCGACCGATCTCGAGCTGATCCTGCGCACCAAGGGGATCGTCAACCTCGTTCTCACCGGCATCACCACCGACGTCTGCGTCCACACCACCATGCGGGAGGCCAACGACCGCGGCTTCGAATGCGTGCTGGTGACGGACTGCTGCGCGGCGACGGACCCGGACAATCACCGCGCCGCGATCGCCATGGTGCAGATGCAGGGGGGCGTCTTCGGCGCGGTCGCGACCTCCGGGGCAATGCTGGAGGGTCTGGCCGGATGAGCCGCCAGGCCCGCCTCCACCGGCTTTCCGCCGGCAGCCCCGACGACGTGTCGGCGCTGGCGCGTGCCTTCGACGAGGGTGCGATCGACCCCCGCGCGATCGTCGCCGTCTTCGGCAAGACGGAAGGCAACGGCAACGTCAACGATTTCACGCGAACCCTCGCGGCCCGCGCGCTGGGCGACCTCATCGCCGCCCGCAGCGACAGGGCGACCGCCGAGGAGGTCTGCCTCGTCATGTCGGGCGGCACGGAAGGCGGATTGTCGCCGCACTGGCTGATCTTCGAGGTGATCGACAGCCTCGAGCCGCCCGCGGCGGGCGCGTTGGCGATCGGCCGCGTCCATACCCCGGCCCTGCCATCCGAGACGATCGGCCGGACCGGCCAGGTCCGGATGGTCGCGGAGGGCGTGCTCCGGGCCATGGCCGAGGCGGGCATCACGGACGACGCCGACGTCCACCTCGTCCAGGTCAAGTGCCCGCTCCTCACCAGCGAGCGCGTGGCCGAGGCCCGCCGCCGTGGCGCGTCCGTCGCGACGGCGGACACGCTGAAGTCGATGGGCCTGTCTCGCGCGGCTTCCGCGCTCGGCGTGGCGGTCGCCCTGGGCGAACTCGATCGCGATGCCGTCACGGACGAGCGGATCGGCCGCGACGCAAGCCTGTTCAGCACGCGGGCCTCCGCCTCGGCGGGCGTCGAACTGCTCGGCCACGAGATCGTGGTGCTCGGCACCGCCCCGGGCTGGTCGGGCCCGCTCCGGGCCGCCCACGCCGTCATGGCGGACGCGATCGACATCGATCCCGTCCGTGCGGCCCTGCGCAGCCTTGGGCTCGACGAGGCCGGCCAGCTCGGCCCCGCCTCCCGCGACCGCCTCGTCGCCCTGATCGCCAAGGTCGAGGCGAGCTCCTCCGGCCGCATCCGGGGCAGCCGGCACACCATGCTGACGGACTCGGACCTGTCCTCGACCCGGCATGCACGGGCGTTCGCGGGCGGCGCGCTCGCCGGACTGACGGGCCTGACCGAGCTGTTCGTGTCGGGCGGGGCCGAGCATCAGGGCCCCGACGGGGGCGGCCCCGTCGCGATCATCGCGCGCGCTGGTCAAGGAGACACGCCATGAGCGCCATGCTGTCGACCGCCGCCGCGGAGGCGCGCGCCGGACGCGCCATCGCCCTGTCCGCGCAGGGCATGACCAAGCGCTTCGGGGCCTTCACCGCGCTCGACCATGTGAGCCTCGAGATCCCGCCGGGGCAGTTCCATGTGCTGCTGGGCGAGAACGGCGCGGGCAAGTCGACGGTCGTCAAATGCATCATGGGCTTCTACCAGCCCGACGAGGGCACGATCGCGATCAACGGCAGGCCGGTCACCGTGCGCAACCCGCGCGACGCCCGGGCGCTCGGCATCGGCATGGTCTACCAGCAGTTCACGCTGGTCCCCTCACTGACGGCCGCCGAGAACCTCGTGATCAGCCGGGCGGACGCTCCCGCCGTGGTCGACTGGCGGCGCGAGAAGGCGCGGCTCGCCGCCTTCATGGACCGCATGCCGTTCCGCATCGCGCTCGACAAGCCGGTCTCGTCCCTGGCGGCGGGCGAGAAGCAAAAGCTCGAGATCCTCAAGCTGCTCTACCTCGACCAGCACTTCCTCATCCTGGATGAGCCCACCTCCGTGCTCACCCCGGGCGAGGCGGACGAGATCCTGGGCCTGCTGCGCGGCATGACGGAGCGCAAGGAGCTCTCCGTGCTGATGATCAGCCACAAGTTCCGCGAGGTGATGGCCTTCGGCGACGCCGTCTCCGTGCTGCGGCGCGGGGCCTATGTCGGCGGCGGCCTCGTCAAGGACCTCACGCCGGACGACATGGCCCGCATGATGATCGGCGACACCGCCATCCGCGAGCGGGCAATCCGCAAGAGCGTGGAAGCCAAGCCCGCCGTGCTGGAGCTCGCCGGCCTGTTCGCCGACGACGAGCGCGGCGTGCCGGCGGTCGACGGGGTCAGCCTCAAGATCGCGGGCGGCGAGATCCTGGGCATCGCCGGCGTGTCGGGCAACGGCCAGGCGGCGCTGGTCGAGGTGCTGGCGGGACAGCGCACCCTGCGCGACGGACGCATCTTCATCCACGACAAGCCGTTCGAACCGGTGCGGCGCGACTTCGCCCGCTTCAAGGTGTTCGGCCTTCCCGAGGAGCCGCTCAAGAACGCCACCGTGCCGCGCATGTCGGTCGCCGAGAACATGGCCTTCCGCGACTTCGACAAGCCCCCCATTGCCAAAGGGGGCTGGTGGATGTCGCGGGCGCCCATCGAGGCCCGGGCCGAGAAGCTCATCGAGCGCTACAAGGTCAAGACGACCTCGCCCGACGCACCGATCGAGACCCTGTCGGGCGGCAACGTGCAGCGCGCCGTACTGGCGCGGGAACTGTCGGGCGATGTCGACGTGCTGATCGTCGCCAATCCCTGCTTCGGGCTCGATTTCGCCTCCGTCGCCGAGATCCGCTCGCAGATCATGGACCAGCGCAACAAGGGCGCCGCGGTGCTGCTGGTCTCGGAGGACCTTGACGAGATCCTGGAGCTCGCCGACCGGGTCGCCGTAATGTCCGAAGGCAAGATCACCTACACCGCCCCCATCGCCGAGACCGACCGGATGACCATCGGCCATCACATGGCGGGGCACTGAGATGGCTCGACGCCCGCTCTCGCCGACGTCGACCGGCCGTCCAGCCGGAGGCCGCGCATGAGCTCCGCCATCACGGTCCCGGCCGAGCCGTTCCCCTACGCCCTCCCGCCCGGCCGCACGGCGCTGGTCGTCATCGACATGCAGCGGGACTTCATCGAACCCGGCGGCTTCGGCGCCACGCTCGGCAACGATGTGGCCCGCCTGGAGGCGATCGTCCCGGCCGTCGCCGCACTGCTCGCACTGTTCCGCGAGAAGGGCTGGCCGGTGATCCACACGCGCGAGGGCCACCGCCCCGATCTGTCGGACTGCCCGCCCGCCAAGCGCGCGCGGGGCAACCCGGCCCTGCGGATCGGTGACGCGAGCCCGATGGGGCGCATCCTGATCCGCGGCGAGGCCGGTCACGCGCTGGTGCCGGCCTGCGCCGCGCTGCCCGGCGAGATCGTCATCGACAAGCCGGGCAAGGGCATGTTCTGGGACACCGACATCCACGCGACGCTGAACCGGCTCGGGGTCACCCACCTCGTCTTCGCCGGCGTGACGACCGAGGTCTGCGTGCAGACCTCCATGCGCGAGGCCAACGACCGGGGCTTCGAGTGCCTGCTGGTGACCGACGCGACGGAGAGCTACTTCCCCGCCTTCAAGGCGGCGGCCATCGCCATGATGACGGCCCAGGGCGCCATCGTGGGCTGGGCGACGCCGCTCGCCACCCTCAGCGAGGCCGTCCGATGACCGATGTCCCACCCTTCGATCCGGAGGCGGTGATCGACGCCCTCGGCCCACTGCTCGGGCTGTCGATCGCGCCCGACTACCGGCCCGGCATCGTCACCAACCTGCAGGCGACGGTGCGCTTCGCGGCGCTGGTGCTCGCGGCCGAGATCGAGGACGAGACCGAGGCCGCCCCGGTCTTCACGGCATGAGCGATCTCACGAGCCTGTCGGCCGCCGCTCTCGCGCAAGGGGTGCGCGGCGGCACCCTGACGGCCCGCGCGGCGGTCGAAGCCTGCCTCGCCCGGATCACGGCACTGGACGGCCGGGTCGGCGCCTTCACCGACGTCACGGCCGCGCGGGCCCGCGCCAAGGCCGATGCGGTGGATGCGGCGTCGAGCAAGGGCCCGCTCGCCGGCGTGCCCTTCGCGGTCAAGAACCTGTTCGATCTCCAGAGCGTGACGACCCGCGCCGGGTCCAAGATCAACCGAGACAACCCGCCCGCCGCCCGCGACGCCACGCTCGTCGAACGGCTCGAAGCCGCGGGCGCGATCTGCCTCGGCGCGCTCAACATGGGCGAATACGCCTACGACTTCACCGGCGAGAACGCCCATGACGGCCCCTCGCGCAACCCGCACGACCTCACCCGCATGTCGGGGGGCTCGTCCGGCGGCTCGGGCAGCGCGGTGGCGGCCGGCTTCGTGCCCCTGGCGCTCGGCTCGGACACCAACGGCTCCATCCGCGTGCCCTCCTCGCTCTGCGGTCTGTTCGGGCTCAAGCCGACCTATGGCCGGCTCAGCCGCGCGCGGACGTTTCCCTTCGTGGCGAGCCTCGACCACCTCGGCCCGCTGGCCCGCTCGGTCGCCGACCTCGCGCTGAGCTACGACGCGATGCAGGGCCCCGATCCCGACGATCCCGGCTGCGCCGGCCGCGCCGTCGAACCGGTCTCGCCGCTCATCGAAGGCGGCCTGGACGGCCTGCGCATCGCCAGGCTGGGCGGCTACTTCGCCGAGCAATGCGACCCCGAGGCCCTGGCCGCCGTCGAGCTTTGCGCGGCGGCCCTGGGTGCCACCGCGACCGTCACCTTCCCGGAGGCCGGCCGCGCCCGGGCGGCCGCCTATCTCATCACGACGACCGAAGGGGCTGCGCTTCACCTTGAGCGGCTGCGCACCCGCGCCGCGGACTTCGACCCCGCCACCCGCGATCGGCTGATCGCCGGGGCGATGGTGCCGGCGGCCTGGCTCGTGCGGGCGCAGAAGATCCGCCGCATGACCCGCGACGCGGTGCGGGCGCTGTTCGAGACGGTCGACGTGCTGCTCGCGCCGGCGACCCCCTGCATCGCCCCCAGGCTCGGGCAGTCCACCATGGTGCTCAGCGGCCAGACCCTCAACGTACGGGCCAATCTCGGGCTGTTCACGCAGCCCATCTCCTTCATCGGCCTGCCCGTGGCCGCCGTGCCGGTCTGGCAGCAGGGCGCGGCGCTGCCGATCGGGGTGCAGGTGATCGCACCGGCCTGGCGGGAGGACCTCGCGCTGCGCGTGGCGCGGGACCTCGAGCGCCGGGGCGTCTGCCGCGCGCCGGTTGCCGCTCTTTGAGGCTCTCGGCGACGAGGCTTCTGCTCGACCGTGAAAGGGGATGCACGAATGGCAGGGACTGAAACGGCCGGACGCTGGACCGGACGCCACGCGGGAAAGGACGCCGTGCGGGCCGAGATCTGGGGCTCGCTGGAGCGGACCGGTGTCGCGGTCGGCCCGGCCTGGGGCGCGATCCCCAATTTCGTCGGGGCTGATACGGCGGCCAAGCGTCTCTCGGAGCTGCCGGCCTGGGCGAAGACGAGCGTCGTGAAATGCAATCCCGACCCGCCGCAGATCCCGGTTCGCCTGCGCGCGCTCTACGACGGCAAGACGGTCTACGCGCCCGTCCCGGAGCTGACGACGGGCATTCCCTTCGTACGGCTCGACCCGGAGCGGCTGCGCGCCAAGGGGGTGTCGTTCGAACTCGCGGCGGTCAGCCAGGGCTTCCTCGAACATGGCGAGCCCGTCCATTTCGAGGAGCTACCCTATCTGCCGTTCTGCGTCGTCGGCTGCGTGGCGGTGACCCGCAGCGGCGGCCGCACCGGCAAGGGCGCAGGCTTCGCGGACCTCGAACTCGGCCTTTTCCGGGAACTCGGCAAGGTCGATGCGGACACGCTGATCGTGACCACGGTCCACTCGTCGCAGATCGTGGACGAGGGCCGCGTGGTCATGCAGGCGCATGATTCCGCCCTGCATGCCATCGCGACGGAAGCCGAGCTGATCGACACCCATGCCGCCTACTCCCAGCCGCCCGGGGTGGACTGGGACGCCGTCAAACCCGACCAGTTCGCCTCGATCCCCTTCCTCGCGGCGCTGCGGCGCAAGCTGGAGGGACCGGGTTCGGACTGAACCCGAAGGGACGGATCAGGATGAGCGGTCGGGAGCGGAGGCGAAGCCATCGCGTCCCGGCGGCAAACGACCGCCGGGGCGTATCGCGGTTCCGTGCTACAGCCGTTCAAACCCGAGTTGGAGGACCTACGCCATGAGCAAGATCACGCTTTGGGGCTTCAGCGGCTCGACCTATGTCCGCTCCGTGCGCATGCTGCTCGCCGAGAAGGGCGTCACCGATTACGAGCAGGTGCCCGTCAACGTGCTCGAAGGCGAGCCGAAAAGCCCCGAGCATCGGGAGCGCCACCCGTTCGGCAAGGTGCCCGTGGTCGATATCGACGGCTTCCGCCTGATCGAGACACCCGCGATCCTGCGCTATCTCGATGCCGTGCTGCCCGGCCCGAAGCTCGTTCCAAGCGACCCGAAGGACGCCGCGCGGATGGACATGTCCATCAGCATCCTCGACAGCTACGGCTATGGCGCGCTCATCGGCGGCGTCGTGGCCTATCACCTGTTTCCGGACTTCGTGGGCGGCAAGAACGAGGCGATGCACCACAAGGGCCTCGCCGACGGCAAGCTGGTCGTCAACGAACTCATGCGGATCAAGAACCACGATCCCTATCTGGCGGGCTCGGCCGTCAGCTGCGCCGACTTCTATCTCGCGCCGATCCTGGCCTATGTCACGATGACACCGCACAAGGACGAATTCCTCGGGCTGCCGGACGTCCAGGCCTGGTGGGACCGGATATCGGCCAGCGCGAGCTTCCGCGCGACTCAACCCTGAGCGCCTGCACCGGCGGCGACGATCGTTGCTCCGGCGGAGCCCTGAACGGGGTTCCGGCGGCTTCCACCTGAGGAGCACGCAGGGTCGACGGCGCTCCTAGAGCGTGATCCCATCATATTGAAGCATAGCCTGCATCTGTGATGTAGTTGGCGCATTCGGTGGATGTGAAGCGATCGAGGAGTTGACCGATGCGCTGCCAGGTGGCGCGGACGGTCCGTTCGGCGGCTTTGCGCAGGAGGGTCTTCAGTTTGGCGAAGACCTGCTCGATGGGATTGAGATCGGGGCTGTAGGGCGGCAGGAAGATCAGGTGGGCGCCGGCCTTGCGGATCGCCGTCCTGACCGCCTTGCCCTTGTGACTGCCGAGGTTGTCCAGGATGACCACGTCGCCGGGCGACAGCGTCGGGACTAGGAGTTGCTCCACGTAGGCCGTCGCTGTCCGCCTTGTTGGAGGCGATCTGGCGGCAATCCGTGTCGAAAGCGCAGATCGGCGCGACGCCGGATTGCACGATGTTCTCATGCAGGAGCGGTGCCGCCGCTCCTTCCTTTCCTCCGTCACGTCCCGCCGACGCAGGAGACGAGGTCGCCGGACCGCGCCGCGGCCCCTGTTAAGTCGCGTCATGACCCGTCCTTGTTGGGACCTAAAGGTCTTCGTTCATCCGGTCGTTCCGGCAAGCGAAAGGTATAGGGCGAAGAGGAAACCGACGACGGTCGGAAGCACCACAAGCGAGCCGCCCTCGTGGATCGCCTCCGGGATCATCGCTTGAACGACCAGCGCGAGCACCGCGCCTCCGGCAATCGCCTGACAGAAGATCGCGGCAAGCGAGTCCGGAGCGCCGATGAGGGCCTTGCCCACGACTGCCGCGATCACGCCGGCGACAAGCACCGTCGACCAAAGAGCGAAGATCCTTGCAGGACTGTAACCCGCCCGCTTGAGGATCGCAGCGCTCGCGGCCGCCTCCGGGATCCCCCCGCAGAACATTCCGAAGATCAAGGTCAGGGAAAGGCTCGCCAAGCCATGGAACTTAGCGCCGATCACAAGGCACCCCGGGATCGTGTCGAGAACGTTTCCGAAAATGATGGCCATTCCGGCGCCTTCGGCCGCCTGCGTGAGAAGGTTGCCAAAACCCCCACGACTAAACCCCTCCAGTTTGCCCCTGGCGACCCTCCCCACCCGCCGGGGGCGGGGCCCACTTTCGATCAGGTTCTTCAACGCGCGATCGTGGCTCAAGCGCTGCACCGCGGCGGCGAGTTGAGGATCGGCCCCTATCATCCGTTCGAAATCGACCCGATCGATCCTGAGCAGGTCCGCCGCCGTGGCGGCACGGACCGTCGCCATTCTGATGCCACCACTTAGGAGCGCCATCTCCCCGAAAGCCTGCCCTTTACCGAGGCTAGCCGATGGCACCCCGGATCCAGAGTCAATTTCCACCAACCCGGTCGCGATGATGAACAGGGCGTCACCCGGATCGCCTGCTCGGAACAAGACCTGACCCGCGGAAAGCTTCACCGGATTGATGGACCCAAGGATCTGTTCGATCTCCTCGGGCGGCAAGTGACGGAGGAGGTCGCATTCGGAAAGAAGCGCGATGAGGCCCCGGTGTTCCCGCCTTCGCACGCCCCGCGCATACTCGCGGAAGCTGACAGGAAGTCGAACGGCGGCTCCCCGCCTCTCAAGGTATACCGCCGTGGCGTAATACAGGATCGCGCCGATCCCGAACCCACCCCCGACGAAGGCCCAGGCAGAGCGTCCGGAAAAGGCTGCTTGCCGCAGCTCGATCGCACTCTCGTAGCCGAGATCGATGGCGAGTGCGCTAATCAGAGCTCCGGCCGCGAAGGCGAGGACGCAGGCCAGGAGCCTCTTTGAAAGCGGAAGGTACAGCCCAATCGCCGCGCCAGCCATCGACGATGAGGTTGTCCCCAAACCGACCAGCGCTACTGCGGCCATGCCGTCGAGTTCAGTCATCTGCGAGCGACCCTCGCCCTTCGGTCGCAACCGTCCGCGACCCGCTGCACGTGTCGGACCCGGGTCGGGTCATGGCCTATCTGTGCAGAACATACCGCAGCGGGCAGGGAAAAAGGCCCCCAGCGTTCCCAGATCGGACCTCTACGCCCCGCAAGGCTGGGTCGGGCCGCTCGGAGTCTCAGCACGGGTCGTTGCGAAATGGCTGGTTCTGCCGACGCCGTTGCCGTCCCGCCCGTCTGAACCGAAGGCTCCTCTGATAAAGGGACCGGCTCGACCGGTCCCGCGTCGAATCCGACCGGCAACGATGACGCCTCGATCCAGAATTCCTTCAAATCCTTACCGTTCATGGTGCCCGCCGTTTTTTATCCACGCCGTTGGATGGGGCCGACCGGCGCGCTGTTGGCCATGGGGCTCTGGTCGGGCGGCGGAACCCCGGCAGGAAGGCGCCTGTCGATGGACCGAGCGCCCGCTGCACCATCGCCGCCTCGGCCCACTTGGCAAATCGGAACGCCACCCCGACAGGTAGCCGACCTGGCGGAAGCCGCAAGCCTTGTGCAGCCGTAGCGAGGCGACGTGTGCTGTCGACGTAGCCGATCATCTGGCGGAAGCCCGCCATGGCGCAGGCCTCGATCAAAGCAGGCAGAACGGCGCGCCCGATGGCGGTTGGAGACGGTCGGGGTGGACGTGGATCGAGTGCTTGGCCGTGAACCTATAGGCCGGGCGCTTGCGGAACAGCACCGCGTCGGCATAGCCGGCCACGGCCCCGTCGAGCGTCGCGACGATGTGGGCCAGCTCGTGCTCGCGCATGTCCTTGCGCCGCGCCCTCATGTCGTCGGCTTCGAACGGCGTCGGCCTGAAGGCGCGGAGGTCGCCTACGCCGCGCGCGATGTGGCGGCGGTAGACGGGGAGCATGGCCGGCACGTCGTCGTCGCACGAGGGGCGCAGGACGATCTTCGTCGCCGGAGGCATGGCTCCCTTGTCCATGGCGTTCATTGTGGCGCGCTTCCTCCGTGATCCGACGAAAGCGGCCGGACAGGCGATAGCCCATCCCCGCCGCTGCTGGCATCGCCGATCAACCGGCCGGGGCGCGGTTCTTCCATGGGGTGCCTCGCAGGATCAGAATTCAATGCCGATTGCTTTCGCGAGACGCCCGCGGCCCTTCGAGGGGCCGGGTAAGCAGCTCACAAGTATCCGAGCTTCGACAGAGCGTGCCGGAGGATGACCCTCGCGGCCTCCGGTCGCGACAGGCGGGCCTCAGGTTGGGCCGAGATGTACGCGTCCAGTCCCCTCGCGAGGGTTGGAGGCAGCTCGACCGTCATCGAGGTGGCGGGTCCGGTGTCACGGCCTCGCTCGATCGCGCCTCCGCCCGGGTCGTGCGCCACGTGGACCAAGAACATGGCATGCCAATGCTTGCGGTGGGCGGCGACGACGCTCGCTCCCATAGCGTAGCTCGCGCCTAAAACCAGCGCGTTCGGCTTGGCCCTGACAATCGCATCGAAGGTCCTCGACGGCATGATGGCGGAATCGTTCGAAAGGGCCACGACCACGCGATCGAGCGTCTCGGTCAGGACCTCGGCCGAGTCCACGCCCTCGACGAGGCCATCGCGCGGATACTCCGCGAGGACCCTGAACGCCCTCTCGATCGCGTCCGTCTCGTTCCGCTCGAGGGCGGTTCGGATCGCGGCGATGTGGACCATGGTTGCTCCTTTCGCCCAGTCATCCAATGACGGGGCTCCTGATCCTGCGGCCACGGCCTCGGGCCGTGCAGGAGCCTCTCAATGCTCCGTCAGCAGCTCATAGAGGGACACCGCACCGCGCGTGGTGCGGAGCTTTCCCGCGACGACCGGATCCCGCAGGCGTCGGGCAACGCAGGCCATCGATCGCAGTTGTCCCCCAGGGAGATGCTCGGGCAGGAGCAGCAAAAAGACGAGATCGACGGCGCGCTCGTCGATCGCTTCGAACTGCACCGCCGGCCTGAGGAGCGCGAACATGCCAAAGGCCCGATCGAGGCCGCCGAGCCGTGCGTGGGGAAGCGCCACCCCCTGGCCGAGCCCGGTCGATCCGAGACCCTCCCGCTCGAGGAGCGCCTTGATGATCAATCCAGGGTTCAGGCCGAGGAGGGCTCCCGATCGGCGCGCCAACTCCTCGAGGACCCGCCGCTTGTCGGGTTCCCGCAATTCGAAGACCGCCTCGGGCGTTAGCAGATCCCTGATGTCCATCGCGCCACTCTCTACCGCTGCCTCGGATCCGTCCCGAGTCGCCCGCCCGTGCTCGCCCTTCACTTCGACACCGATGGCAGGTTGAGCATCGCGAGTGGGCTGGTGGCGCTGCCGAGCACGGTCGAGGGCATCTGCCCGTTCCAGCGATGGGCCGTTTCGTAGGTTACCACGACGGCGTTGCTGTTCACGGCCGCGCCGACTTGCTGGATGACCCTCGATTGCGCCTCGCCGACCAAGGCCGCGGCCTGGGCCTCGCCCTCGGCCTTGAGGATTGAAGCCTCTCGTTGCGAGCGCGCCTGGGCAATCGTGGCCTGCGCCTCGCCATTCGCCTGGGCGATGCGCACCGCCGCCTGGGCGTCGGCCTGCACCTTCTGCTGCTCGCCTTCGTAGCGCACCTTCACCACGGTGTTCTCGGCGCGAATGGCGTCGTTCTTGGCCTGCACGGCCGCCTCCACGGAAGCCTGGAAGCTCGGGCTGTAAGCGATGCTGCTCAATTGCAGATCGACCAGCTGGATGCCGAAGATGCCGTCCAGGGCGTCGTTCACGCCCTTGCGGATCTCGCCGGCGATCTGCTCCCGGTTGGCCGAGATGCTCACGGTATTCTGGGTCGAGAACACGCGAAGGACTCGGTCGGCGAGGACCGGGCGGATGTTCTCGGCGATGTCCACGTTGCCGCTGCGACCGACGCCGTAGAGCAGCTTCAGGACCGCCGCCGCCGGTATCTTGTAGGAGAGCCCCACGCCGACGTTCACGGCTTGGTTGTCGACCGTGTAGACGGTGAGGTTGGTGAGCTGGAACGTGTCGAGGCTCGTCTGGATCGTATCGACCGTGTCGATGAACGGCACCTTGAAGTGCAGGCCAGGACCGACCGGTTGGTCCGTGACGACGGTCCCGAGGCGACGCACGCCGGCCATCTCCGTCGGCTGCACCGTGTAGAAGCTCCCGAAACTAGCCCCGATGAGGGCTCCGATGCCAAGGAGGGCGGCAAAACTGCCCGTGGGCATCGACGGCAGGGTCGGCCTCGGCCTGCCCTGCTGAGGAGCGCCCCAGGGCTGCTGGTCGTCGGACGGGATGACGTTCATGTCATTGGCTTTCGTGACGCGACTCAGCTTCGAGCGGCGAGGTTGGCGGGGGCGGCGAGCCGGTAGCCGACCCCGGTTTCGGTCAGCAGCAGGCGGGGCCGCGTGGCATCGACTTCGATCTTCTGGCGGAGGCGGCTGACGAAGACGCGGAGATATTGGGCGTGCTCGGCAGTGTGCGTACCCCAGACCTCCTGGAGGATGTGCTGGTGGGTGAGCACGCGACCGGCGTGGCGGGCCAGGAGGTGCAGCAGGTCGTATTCGCGCGGGGTGAGCCTAATCGGCTCGCCCCTGAGCGTCACGCGGTGGGAGAGCGTGTCCACGCTCAGGTCGCCGGCCTCGAAGACGGCGGTGGCGCCCACCGACG
>CAXTVD010000077.1:0-14423 GCA_964247575.1 uncultured Lichenihabitans sp. | reverse complement strand
CCCGATCTTCGGTGAGGAAACGGCCGTTATTGGCCTCGGTCCCCGGCAGCTTGCCGCGCGTGGCGCAGATCTGCGGGCGGACCGTGGCTGCGGGGGGCGGCGGCAGCGAGGCGCCCGCCGCGAAGGCCGTGCCGGGCGGCTGCCAGGGAAGCGTCGCGAGCGCGAGCGACCCGGCGAGGAGGCGGGTGACAGATGACATGACGGTGTCCGGCTTGAGGGATGATCAGTCCTGGTAGGCGGCGACCTGCGCGCCGGCCGAGGCGGCGTAGATCCGGACCCGCCCCCTGAAGCTCGCGCTCGACCAGCCGCCGCCCTGTGCCCCGGCGCCGGCACCGGGGGCGAGCAGGATGCTGGTCTGGTTGTTGCCAGCGCCGTCGTCCCGCACGACCTGCACCGTGCCGGCGCTCTGGTTCTGCACCTCGACAAAGGCGCGGGTCGGCGTCGCAGCAATGGTGGCGAGAAGCACGAAGCCCGCCATCGGTACGGCCGCGGCATTGACGCTGGCGTCGCTGCCGGTCGAGCCGGCCTGCAGCACCGCCCCGATCGTGTTGGACCCGGCCGGGAGCGGCGAGGCGGCTCCGCCGAACCCACTGGTGACCACGACCGGGGCCGTTCCGAGGGCGTAAAGATCGGCGCTGAGGCTGTAGAGACGGTGCTCGCCCGGGCCCAGCGCCTGTCCCGTCGACCCGGAGGGCGGGCCGCTCGTCGAGGTCGACAGGACGGCGTAGCCGGTGCCGTTGTTGTTCTGCACGTCGACGTTCTGGCCGGCGCTGGCGATTATCTGCCACGTCCCGGTGAGGGTGAAAGCCGTCGTATCGGCATGGGCCGGCAGCGCCGGCGCGGCAAGGAGCGCCAGGACCGGCAAAGCGCGGCGCAGGACGTGTCTCATGCGGAATGTCCTTCCAAGGAGGGGGTTGTGCGCGTGGTCACGCCGTGCCCGAGGGGAAGCTGACCTTGCCCGTGGCGGCGCTGATCGTGAGTGCGGTGTGCCAGGTGGCGCCGTCGGGCGAGACCTTGACGTGGAAGTCGTCGTCGCCCGTCAGGCCGAACTCGGCGCGGCCGGAGAAGCCGTCCTGGAACAGGAACGAGGCGGTGTTGGCGACCGCCTGCTTGTTGAGCTTCACCTGCACGCTGCCGGTGCCGTCATAGGTCGTGGCGAGCGCGTTGAACAGCGCGGCGTTGAGCGTCGCCGTCAGCGGGTTGCCAGGGTCGGGCGCGGTGCCGATCCCGAGCGCGGTGACGGTCAGCAGCGCGAACAGGCTGGCGAGCGTCACCCAGGCCGCGCCGGTCCACAGCATCGGCGCGGCCAGGGCCACGTTATACGCAAGGGTGCCGACCGTCGGGGGATAGAAGGCCCAGGCGCCGTCCTGCCAGGCGGCGAGGTTGCCGTCCCGGCCCGCCCAGGCGCCCGTGCCGCCCGAGGCGACGATCCAGCGCTGCCCGTCGGCGGGCGCGGCCGGCGGCGCCGTCAGGGTCGCGCTCTGCACGGCGGCGTTGACCAGCGCGTCGAGCATCGTCAGGGCGTCGTTGTGGGTGACGCTCTTCTGGTTCTGGTTGGGGTCGATATAGGGCAGCTGCAGATTGGTCGTGTTGCTCACAGGGTCACCCGGCGGGTTGCCGCCTGCCCCGGCCCGTACAAGGCCGAGACCTGCGCGATCGAGAAGCTGTAGGCCGCCTGCGCCGCGCCGAAGTCGGCGGCCTGCGCGGCGGCGGGATAGGCCCAGGCCGGCGCCGTGAGGCCCGTGACGCTGCGCACGGTCGAGCCATCGGGCCGCAGCACGGCAAGGACATAGGCCTCGCTGTCCTCGTTGAGCGGCACGGTGTCGGGGTCCCAGCTGTCGCCGGCAAAGCGCGTGCGGCGCACCCAGCTCACCGCCACGTCGCCGCTGGCCGGGTCGCGCACGGCGCGGATCTGCGCCGGCGACCAGGGCCGCAGCCCGACGCCGGCGAAGGACGCGGTGACCTGCGTGAAGGTCGCGTCGCCCACCTGCCCCGTGCTCGGGCCATAGCGCAGGGTCTGCGCCAGGGTGCGGCTGTCGACGGCTTCGTCCAGCACCCCCAGCGCGGTGGTGTCGAGCACCACGACGCGGGCGCCGGCCGGGATCGGGGCGCCCATCGCCGCCTCGGTGCCGAGCTGGCCGCGCAGCAGCCGGGTGAGATTGTAGCTGTTCGTTCCGGTCAGGGCGGCCGTGGCGAACTGCACGATCTCCCATTGCCCCGCCGCCTCGTTGCGCACGGCCAGGGCGTTCGCCCCCGCGAACACCTGCGCGTCGGCCACCGACAGCAGCCCCGCGGCCGAGAAGAAGCGCACCGACAGGGTGTTGCCCCGGTCCCACCGCCCGGTCGGGCCGGCGTAGAGCGGCGCGGTCAGCACCCCGAGCACGGCCGGCGTGTCGACCGTCGTCACGTAGTCGAAGCCCCCGCCCCCGTTCTGCCGGTAGACGTCGAGGCCGGACCACGGCGCGGCATAGGCGGCGATGCGCGGCGCCCAGGGCTGGTCCTCGCTGCCCGTGAGCATCGGCAGGTCCATGAACGCGACGATGGGCGCCCCGAACGCGCCGTCGAGCGGCGCGCCGGCCGGCGGCTCGGGCGACAGGGCCACCTGCAGCAGGGACGGATCGAAGCCGACGAGGTCGAGCGAGCGGTAGGTCGTCGTGTTCACGCCCTTGACCCGGAACGGCAGGGTCACGCCGTCCACGCTCAGGGTCAGCGCGTCGCCCGGATCGAGCGCGAGTTGCGACGGCGGCAGCTTGATGCTCGCCGTCTCGCGCGCCACCCATGTCTGCTGCAGGAGGCTCGCCGCGACCTGCGCCGCATAGGTCTGGTCGAGCGCCGCGCCGGTCGACAGCGTCGCCACGTTCTGGCTGTTGCCGGTCGGCTTGCGGTACTCGACCGAACCCGTCGCATAGTCGCGGAACGGGTCGGCGAAGGACAGCCGGAGCGCGCCCGGCAGGTCGGTCTCCGAGGCCCGCGTGAAGCTGTAGCCGCGGTCGGTGTCGCCGTCGACGACGAGGTCCGCATCGGTCAGCGCCACGACCCGCACGTTGCCGCGCGCGAAGAAGACGACCTGGCCGCCCGTCTCGACCGCATCGAACTGGAAGGCGTCCATGAGGCCGGCGAGCATGTCGCGCGGCGAGGAGAGATCGCCCGTGGCGTAGCCGGGCACCAGCGTCGAAGCGCTGAGCAGGCGCGTGGTGTCGAAGGCCTCGACTCCCACCGCGGCGCAGAGTTCCGCGATGATCCATTTGAGCGGCACGGCCTCGATGCGGCCCGTCAGCCAGTGGCCGAGTTCGTAGTTCGGCGTGTCCCGCCACACCGCGCTGCGGCCGGGGAAGTCGGGATAGGGCCGCGCGTCCCATGCCCAGGCGAACATGTTCGCGGTCGACACCATCGGCCCGCCATAGACGGTCGAGACCGGCGCGTGGTCGCGCCAGTAGGACAGGGTCGTCTCGAGAGAGGCGCGTTGGATCGCGTCGTCCTTCGAGCCGAGCGAGAAGTAGGGAAAGAAGCTCTCGCTCGACTTGGGGTCGTAGAAGACGTTGGGCTGGTTGGTGCCCTTGTCGATCGCCGGGCAGCCGAACTCGGTGAACCAGATCGGCTTGCCCTCAGCGGCATAGGCGGTGGTCGCCGCATTGCGCACCCCGCCTGGCCGGCTCTGGTGGACGTTCGCCCACCAGCTGCGGATGTCCTTCTGCCGGAACACCCAGTGCTGGCCATAGGCGCCGTCGACGATGGGCGTGCGGGTCTGGCTCACCCGGTCGGCCGGGCTGGCATAGTACCAGTCGTAGCCCTCGCCGCCCTCGACGTTGCCGGCGAGATAGCCCTTGTCCCAGATGGCGAAGGGTCCGGCCACGGGATCGGCGTCGATGTTGGGCGAGCCGTCCCGCCAGTCCGACAGCGGCAGGTAGTTGTCGATCCCGACGAAGTCGATGTGCGGGTCGCTCCACAGCGGGTCCATGTTGAAGATCACGTCGTTCGACCCGTCGGCCGGCCGGTGCGAATGGTATTCCGACCAGTCCGCGGCGTAGCCGACCCGGCACGACGGCCCGACGATCGCCTTGACGGCGGCGGCCAGGGTCTTGAGGGCCTGCACGGCGGGATAGGCGCCGTCGCCCGGCGAGGACCGGACCTGCGTCAGGCCGACGAGTTCCGAGCCGATCACGAAGGCGTCGACCCCGCCGGCCGCCACGCAGAGGCTGGCGTAGTGCAGCACCATGGTCGTGTACTGGGCGAAGAAGGCGTCGACCTGCGCCGCCGCCGCGGCCGTCTTGTCGACGGTGCCGGCCTGGCCGGGGCCGGGATGGCAGGTGATGCGCCCGCGCCAGGGATAGGCCGCCTGCTCGGCGCCGCCATGCGGGTCGGGCAGCCCGTTGCCGGCGGGGATGTCCATCATGACGAAGGGGTAGAACATCACGCGGATGCCCTGCCCGTTCATGTACTGGATGGCCTGGGTGACCGTGTCGTCGGACGGTGTGCCGCCGAAGGCCGGCCCGGTGGCAGCGTTCGCGGGCGCGTCCACGATGCCGGTCGGGTCCAGCGCGCTCGCGTCGACCTGGCTGACCACCTCGGCCGTGGCGCGGCTGTAGCCCGCCACCGCCCAGTCGGCCGGCTTGACCGTCTTGCTGGCCGTCTCGACCTTGGGCACGATCCGGCAGGCGCCGGCCCGCAGGTCGGTGCCGAACCAGGCGACGACGAGGCTGATCGCCTCGCGGCCCGGCAGCGCGGCGGCGAGTTCGTCCATCGAGCCGTAGAAGTCGGGCAGGCCGGTCTTCTGGTGCTGGTTCTCCGGGAACCAGTTCCCGAAGCCATCGGAGGACTGGTACTCCAGCGTGCCCAGCACGAACTCGCCGGCGCCCGGCAGGAGGCACACGGCTTTGAGCGTGTTGGTGACGTCGTCGGCGTCGCTGACGTCGGAACGGCGGATGATCTCGGCGGTGATCTGCGGGATGCGGTTGCCGAAGTCGTCGAGCAGCATGCTGTCGAAGACGAGGTAGCAGGTGCCGCGATAGGCCGGCACGTTGCCCTCGCCCTCGACGCTCTCGATCAGGCTGTCGGGCTCCTGGTCCTCGCCGCCCGTGTAGAAGGTGTGGGTGTAGCGGCTCATGTCGAGCAGGTTGCCGTCGCCCCAGACGCGGCCGAGCGAGACGAAGTCGCCGCCCTCGCAGAAGGCCACCGCGAAGCTCACCGTGTAGTGGGTGATCGTCGTCTTGGGGGAGAGCAGCGAGCCCTTGCCCGTGCCGCTCGACTGCCTGGTGTTGTAGGTGTCGAACTGCGTGCACCAGATGACGTTGCCGCCCAGGCGCATGCGCCCCCAGAGCTTGTGCAGCACGGCGTTCTCCGCCGCATTGGTGATCGGGATCTGATCGACCTGCGGCGCCTTGCGGCGCGGCGCCAGGGCGTTGATCAGCGTCGTGTCCACCACGGCGCCGCCGATGGCGCCGAGCGCGCCGCCGATGAAGCCGCCCACCGGGCCGCCGAGGGCCGTGCCGAGGGCCGAGCCGGCCGAGCGCAGGATCAGGGTCGCCATGTCAGACGGCTCCAGGGAAGGCGAAGGCGGCCACCAGGCGCTTCTGCCACCCGGCGGTGAGGACGACCTCGCGCACCTGGTCGTTCGATTGCGCGTGGATCATGCGGCCGGGCGCGGCGAGGATGGCGACGTGCTTGGCGACCATGGTGGGCCGGAGCCGGAACAGGACGACGTCGCCGGCGACGGCCGCCGCGCATGGCCGTTCCACGAGATGGCGGCGCGCCGCGGCGAGCAGGGGCTCGGCCGATCCCGTCTCGCCCCAGTCGGGCGTGTAGGGCGGCGGCACCTCCGGCTCGCGGCCGTAGAGGTCGCGCCACACCCCGCGCACGAGGCCGAGGCAGTCGCAGCCTGCCCCGGCGAGCGCGCCCTGGTGGTGGTAGGGCGTGCCGATCCAGCGGCGCGCCGCCGCGACGATGTCCGCACGGGTGGGCATGGGGTCAGCTCCCGCCGAACAGCGAGCCGCCCGTCTGCCCGAGCGCGCCTTGCACGGCGTAGCGGGTGACGACGTCGGTGCCCGGAATGTGCGGGTAGCCCCGGAAGTTGGGCACGTTGCCGAACTTGCCGCGGCAGACGGTGAGGCTCTTGCGGCAGCCGGTCAGGACGGTGGCGGTGTCGCCGAGGGCGAGGGCGAAGGGCGTGGGCGTCCAGAGCTGGAGGATGTCGACCCCGCTTGTGCGCAGATGCGCCTTGATGTCGAGCGTGACCGCGGCGTTGGCGCCCGTCTCGAAGATGATCCGGCCGAAGGTGAACCAGTCCGCCGCGAAGCCGGCGAGCCCGGTGACGAGGATCTCGCTCACCCGGCCGGCCGTCCCGACCGTCGCCTCGGCCCGGTAGGCCGGCAAGGTCAGGTCGACCTTGCACCGCTCGTCGCCGAGCCGGGCCGAGCAGAAGCGCTCGCAGGTCGTGCCGATCTTCTGGTTCAGCCGGTTGGCGATCGAGCGGAACTCGGCCGAGAAGGCGAGGCCCTGCCGCGCGACCTCGCCGAGATTGCCGGCCGCGATCGTGATCCCCTGGCTCGGATCGGCCCAGTTGACCCAGAACAGTTCGACGGTGGCGTCGTCGTAGCGGCCGGCGAGGATGTCGACTTCGGTGAGATCGGCCGAGGACAGCGCCCCGGCGGCGTTCAGGTTGTCGATGCCAAGGTCGATCGACTGCTGGATCTGCGAAGCCGTGAAGCCGGACGAGGCCGAAAAGACCGTGCCGGCATAGAGGAGATCGTTGTCGTGTTCGGTGAAGCCGAGCACGGTGCCGTCGGTGCGCGTGACCCGCCAGCAATAGGCAAGCGTCGTCGCCCCGGTCGACAGATGCGCGGCCAGGGCGGAGGGCACGGTCTTCATCGCGTCACACCCTGATCTCGACGAGAGGAATGTTGGGGATCTGCCCGGCCTCGAAATGCGACAGGTCGACTTCGAGATAGTCCGTATCGAAGCGGACCGGCACGTCGAACTGGAAGCCGGACGTGACGGCGGCCCCCGGGCCGGGCACGTGCCCGGCCGCAAAGGTCACGAGGCCCGTGGCCGCGTCGACGCTGAAGGCCGAGGCCGGCTGGACGGTCCCGTCCACGGCCACCGCGACGGTGCCCGCCACCGGCTTGCGGATCGGCCTGACATAAGGCGACGAACCGGCGCCGTAGGTCTTGGCGAGCTGGAAGACAGCGGTCGTTCCGTCGCCTGTCCCGATCGGCTGGTCGGTCGCCGCGGGCATCGCCGGCGATGCGCAAGACCGATAGTCGAAGCGGTCCTTCCAGCGAAAGCCGGTGAGACGGCCGCGCTGCGCCTCGAAGAAGGCGAGCACGGCCTCGAGCTGGGCGAAGGTCTTCACGCCGTAGCCGGCCTGGTATTTTCGCTTGGCGTCGGCCCAGATCGCGTTGCGCTGCTCGCCACCCGAGCGGAGCGTGACGACGTCGGTCCGTCGCTCGGGGCCGCCGCGTGCACCGAGCGCCACATCGGTGGGAAAGCGGATCTCGTTGAAGCCGGTCATCAGCTGTTCCGTTGGCCGCGCGACACGAGGCGGCCGAGCAGGGCGGCCATCTGCCCTTCGGAGCGGGCGAAGGACGGTGCGTCGGGTGAGGTGACATTGAAGTTGATGGTCTGGTGCGCGGCCGCGGCCGAGCCGTTCGCGGCGGCCGGCAGCTTGCCCACGGGCGTCACGGTCGCGGGACCGGCCACGACCTCGGCCCCCTTCTCGCCGACGATGCCCCACTGCCCCGCGCCGATTGAGCCGCCATTCGCATAAAGCCCCGAGAACGCGCCGCCGAGTGGGTTTCCGGCCGCCGATCCGGCGAGGCCGCCCGAGAACAGGCCCTGCAACGCGCCGAACAGCCCGCCGGTCTGGCCGTTGCTGCCGGCTGTGCCGAACAGTCCCGCCAGCGATCCCGATCCCGTCAGCGCCGCGGACAACCCCTGGCGGGCGAAGCCCGAGAGAAGCGAGCGGGCCACGTCCTGAACGCGTGTGCCGTCGAGGATCATGCTTTCCAGCCCGCCTGCGACCGCATTGGACCCGAAGCTCCAGGCGTCGTTCGTCGCGCTCTGCTGAGTCTTCAGTGCCGCCTGGGACGCCTTGGCCGCGTCGATCTGCGAGACAAGGCCGGCGACCGCCTGCTTCTGCGCGTCGGTCGCATCCGCGCCGAGCTTGGCCTGCTCGGTCTCGACCTTCATGCGCTCCACGATGGCGTCGTGCGCCGCGCCTGTCGTCTTCAGCAGCGCAAGCTGGTCGGCCAGATGGCCCAGTTCCTTGGACGAGTCGGCGTCCGTCGTGGCGCTGGCGGTGGCGGCGGCCGGCCTGGCGAGCGCCTGAGCGGCCTGGGCCATGCCGCCGGTCAGGCGCAGAGGTCCGGTCACGGCCGTGTCGAAGGGCCTGTTCAGGGCCGCAGCCGTGCCGCTCGACCAGTCCGCCGCACGACGGCCGAGGCTGTCGAGCAGCTGACCCGCACCGGCCGCCGCCCGTGTCAGGCCGGAGAGATCGGCGTCGAAGGTGAAGGTCAGGTCGCCCGCGCTCTCAGCCATGCCGATCCTCCCAGATGCCGGTTCGTTGCCAAGCCTGGAGGGCGCGATCGAGCCCCGCCGCCTCGGCGCGGCTCAGCGGCGTGTCGTCGGGATCGCGGCCGAGGACGTAGCGGCTGTAGCCCGCCCAGGCATCGTGGAAGCCGCGCCAGGAGCAGTCCCAGAAGGCGGCCTCCGTCCAAGTCAGGCCGCCGAGCGCGAAGGCGCGCCAGTCGCGCCACTGCGCCGCCCGTCCAAAGGGACGGCATGCTCCCCGCCCGCCGCGGCCGTCGGCCCGACGGTGAAGCCGAGCGCGAAGATGAAGGCGAGGATGAAGGCCTCCGCCTCGCCCACGGTGGCACGGGCGGCCCGACCCTCCGCTGTCTCGCGGGCTTCGCCTGTGGCGGCGAGCGCCGCGGCGAGCAGCGGGATCTGGTCTTTGGCGCGCCGCCCCACGATGATGCCGTTCAGCACCTCGACCACCGCGCGGCCGCCGCAGGCGTCCTCGATGGCGGCGATCGTGGACAGGCGCGTGTCGAAGCGATGCAGGTCGCCCGCGATGACCGCCTCGAACTCGCCCCGCATGGTGTTGATCGCCGGTGCCCGGCCGCCCGTCACGGGTTCGGTCCTGATCATGCCGGCGCCCCCGTGGTCCAGACCGGCACCTGGGAGCTCTCCAGCGTCAGCGCCGAGGAGATCTCCTTGTCGTACGGGGCGGAGTCGTCGAGCTGGGTAACGATGAAATTGCCCTGATAATAGCCCGATCCGGGATAGACGATCTGGCAGACCAGCATGGTGCCGCTCTCGAAGGCGGTCCTGAAGGCCTGGTAGGCCGCATCGTTCAGCCAGACGAAGTCGCTCGCGGCGAAGGACATCGACTGCACGGCGGCACCCGGCAGCAGTTCCTGCCAACGGCCCGCCGAGTCGGCACTGGTAACATCGACCTTGGAGACGGCGCGCTTGACCTGCTTGCTCCTGAGGCCGCCGGCCGTCACGAAGGTGGATCCGGTCGTGTTGACGCGCAGCAGGAGGCTTTTGCCGGGCGATGCGGACATGGTGGTTCCTTGTTGTGGAGGGAAGGACCCGCGCGTCAGTCGACGGCGGCTTCGTGCCCGGCGAGGACCGATAGGGTGACGACGCCGTGCAGGGCGACGCTGTCGGGGTCACGGAAGGGGCCTTGCGCACCCGTGCAGCGCAGCAGGATCAGCGCGCAGCCGTTCACGGGGATCGGCTGCATGTGGAGGATCCGCCGGATATGGCCCATGATCGCGCGGGGCCGCGAGAGGTCAGCGCCGAGCGCGTAGCTGTCCCAGACGTCGAGGTCGAAGGCGAGCGCCTGCGCTTCGGTGTCGGCGGTCGAGCCGTCGGTCGCGGTGACGAGCTTGATCGTGATGTCGGGCATGGTGGCGCGGCCCGGCGGGGCGTCGTAGATGCGGCGGCCGACGACCCCCGACAGGGCGGGGTCGGCGACAAGGGCCGCGACCAGCGCGCTCACCAGCGCTTGGCTCCGGTCGAGGGCGGTCATGGCATCTCCATCAGCCGGTTCATCGCCCCGGCCACCGCGTTGCGAAGGCTGCCGAGCATTGCAGCTCGCCGGGCGGCGACGGCGGGCCGGAGGAAGGGCCGCGCGCCCGACCGCCGGGTCCCGAACTCGAGGAACGCGGCGTGCGGGCTGTTCGACGCGATCGTGAGGCGCGACGCGTCAGGGTCGAGCGACGCGGACAGCGACGCGGCGAAGTTCCCTTCCGGGTCGCTCGACCCGGCCTCGAGCCTTGCGCGGGCTTCGGCCAGGATGTCGGCGCCGGCCTGCCGGAGTCCTTCGTTCGCCGCGGCCCGGGCGGCCCCGGACAGACCGGCGAGCCGCCGCTGCAGGGAAGCGAGCCCGGCCGGCTGCAAGCGCGCTGTCATGCCGGCACCGCCGCGAGGCTGTAGCTTGCGCCAGCAGGGTCCGTGTCGATCTTGACGACCCGGTAGTTAGCGGCGCCGACCGACAGGCCGTCGTCGAGATCAATCGTGACCGGCAAGCCGGCGCGCAGCACCGTCAGCCGGACAGCGGTCAGCGGCAGTCCGCTCGCGGCGCGGTCGCTGGCCGCAAGCGCGTCGAGGCAGAGCCTGACGGGGTAGTCGGCGACGCTCGGCGTGAAGGCGCCCGTCCCCGTATCGGTTTCGCTCGTCTTGTGGAGGGTGCCGTTGCGGAACACGGCGGCGAGCGCCGCGCCGAAGACGGTTGCGAGCGCTCCATCGAGTAGACCCATGATGCGGACCTCACGGCACGAGGATGGAGGGCTGGTTGACACGCAGCAGCGCGAGGAAGCGGCGGCCATAGGTGGTGGCCCCCAGCAGGCTTTGCGCCTCGGCGCCGGCCGCTGCGCGCTGCTCAAGGCTCAGAGCGCCCGAACGCAGGGTGGCGAGGCCCAATGCGCCGGCCGCGCCCAGGGCCGCTTCGGCGCCCGTCCCCTGCCCGTCGAGGGTGAGGGTGTGTGCGGCATAGAGCATGACGCCCAGCGCGTAATCCCCTGAAGTCCAAGTCGCATCGACCCGCGTCCCCGCCTCGGTGAGTGCGGCCGCGACCGCGCCGGCCGGGACGGCGGCAAAAGCCGGGAAGCGCGCGATGAGGTCGGCGGCGAGCGGCGGTGTGTAGGCCATAGGGAGGTCCTCCTGCCGAAAGAACTTTTGTTGCGTCGAACGGGCGTGCCGGGTGCCGCCCCCATGCTGAGCCGGCTGCCCAGCAGAGGCGCCGAAGCATCGGCCAGAGGCGAACCCCAAGCCGCCCCGGGACACGGCCGCCTGCGCGGCCGGCTCAGGACAAGGGCGGATCCGTGAGCGGGAACCACGGGGAGCGCTTCAGAGCGCCTTTTCGGCCGGCATTGCCTCGCCCAGCGCGGCCAGCGCTTCGCTCTGCACCCTGCCCCGCGCCTCGGCTTCGGCATCGAGGCGCTTGCGGGCGGCCTTGGCTTCCTTGTCGGCGAGGGGAGCGACGAGCACTTCGCCGCCCGCCGCCCAGGCCCGGTGCAGCGGATGATCGGCAAGATCGAGCACGGCGCCGGTGCCGGGCTCGAGCAGCACCACGCCGCGGTCGAGCGTGGACAAGCCCCGTACGCCGCGCGCCCGATTGGTCACGGTCGCGAGCATGGCCTCAGATCCCGTCGTTGTAGGAGACGCCCTTGGGCAGGCGTACGTCGAGGCCGCCCAGCCGCATCATGCCGGGCACGATGAATTCGAGCATGCGCTGCTGCGGGGGGAAGAACTGGTGCGGCATCGGCATGTGGAACTTGAGCACCTGCGGGTCGCGCCGGTAGGTGATCATCCGGTTGGTGCCGCCCGCCCCTGCCCCGGTGAGCTGCCGCACCGTGCGGATGGTCAGGGGCTTGCCGGTCGTGGCGGTGTAGACGTTGTTGGCCTGCAGGTAGGTGATGATCGTCGTGTCCGAGGTGGTCGAACGGGGCGTCGAGGCGATCAGCCCGTATTGCGCGACCGGCAGCAGCACGGTGTCGTGCAACTCCACCTGCTGGGTCGAGGACCAGGCGCCGACGATCGCATTGTTGATGTCGGCCAGGATCTCGTTGGGCAGCTTGTTGGCCCAGAGCGGCGAGCCGCCGCTGCCGTTGGCGACCGCCACCTGCGGCACGCCCGTCTGGTTGACGAGGCCCAGAAAGCCCTTTCGGGCGTCGCCGGAGATGACGACCCGCTCGACGAGTTCCTCGGCCGCGCGCCGGGCAGCCGCCGCCTTGTCGGCGGTCAGGTTCATGCCCGGGATCATCATGGCCTCGTTCACCTCCTCGAGGCTGAAGCGGTAGCCAATCTTGGCGGACTCGACGGTCGTCTCGTATTTCGAGCGGGCGGTGTCGGCGAAGGGCATGTCGCTGGCATTGCCGTCCATCCAGTCGGCCTGGCCCGCGTGATCGGTCGTGAAGTAGGTGACCGTGCGCGCCCAAGGGTAGGCCGAGGTGTCGACCGGCACGAGGGCGGGATACTGGATGTCCGCATAGCGGATCGCATAGACCTCCTGCTCGATCGACGAGACTTGGGACACGAGGAAGCCCAACGCCGCCTGGGCGTCGAAGGTCGCGCTGGCGCGAAGCATGATGGATGATCTCCGGGGATAGGTCGGGAAAGGCTGGTTTGGGCGGGTCGGCGCGTCACGGACCGAGCGTCGTCCTGGCGAGCGCGGCGAAGCCACCGGTGCCGCCTGGACCGCGTCGCTCCGCTCCTCGCGACGACGGCAGCGAGGAAGCGACGTCAGGAAAGGCGAAGCTTGGCGAGGCCGGCCGCGGTCGTGGCGCTCTCCCAGATCGCGGCCAGCGCGGTGTTGCCGGTGGCCGTCGCTGTGAGGGCGCCGGCGCTCGTCACGTAGACCGGCTGGCCGGGGTTCACCGCGCCGCCCGCATTGACCCAGATCACGCCCTTGGTGAGCACGCCGACCGAGTTGGTCGCGAGGAACTGGTCGTTGTTGCCGGGCGGCAGCGTATCCTCGCGCACGGCGATGCCACGGAAGGCGCCGGTGTTGCCGTTGGCGGAGACCACGAGCTGCTCGGACGCCCCCTGCAGAACGGGATCGCCGAAATTGATCGGCGTCGCGCTCGCGGGGTCGACGATGCGGGAGATGACGTTGGTCACCCACTCGCCGTTGGCGACCATGCCGAGATAGGCGGCGGGCTGGGTGGCGCTGTAGGTGGTCTGCACGGCGGGCATCAGCGATCTCCTTGGGCGTCGCCCTTCCAGGCGCGGGTGAGATGGTGGTTGCGGGCGGCCAGCGCGGCTGCCCGGTCGACGGGGCCGGTGCGGGCCGGCGCGGCGAGGTGGTCGGCGAGGGGATTGCCGGGCCGGTGGCCGGCGACGAGCGCGTCGAAGGCCGCGGCGACATAGGCGTCGTCGCGCCCCTCGATGCGGGCCTGCCCGAGCGTGCGGGCGACGGCGAGGCGGCGGATGGCGGGGGTGCTTCGCCCCCGACCCTCGAAGGTCGCGCCGATCAGCCGGCGCGCGCCGTCGAGGACGGCCAGGCGGTCCTGAACGAGGGCGTCGAGCACGGCGGGATCCGGTCCGGACGAGGCCTGTGTCTCGGTGGCAGCAGACGGCTCCTGGACCGGTTCTTCGCCGCAGGAGCAGCCCGCTTCCACGGCGGCATCGCCCACCCGGCAGGTGCTGCCGCAACGCCCGGCCCTGACCAGGGCGACGTGGTTGCCCCGGATGTTGCGCTGGATCGCATCGTAGGGCTCGCCGTCCGGCGTCGTGCCCGGCTCGAACACGAAGTCGGCGTGGTAGCCGTTGGAAAGTTCGGCTCCCGCGAGCGCCCGCTCGGCCGCGGCGGCGTCGGCGATGTGCAGGTCGGTGACGAGGTGGTCGTCCTCGTCGCGCCCGACCGAGCCGGCGCAGTGGCCGATGGCGAACTGCTTCCAGTTGCGCGACGTCACCATCACCGGCGGATGGTCGTCGGTCACCGGCTTGCCGCCGAACGAGGCCATGCTGGCGGGGTCGAACACCTCGTCGGCCGGCCGCCACACCCGGACGGTGTCGCCGGGCGCGAAGCCCGCCGGCGTGCCGAGCTCGGCGGCCGTGTAGTTGTGGAGCCCCGCCCGGCCGATGCGGGCGCGGACGCGCAGGAACCCCTCCGGCGTGACCTCGCGGGAGGTCGCGGCGGCTGCGTCGCGAATGAACATCGACACCTCTGGCTGATGGTGGGGAAAGGGTGGCCGTCAGGGCGGAAGGCAGTCCCGACGGGAGCCCTCCGGCTCCCGCTTGCCCCGGAGGCTCAAGGTCGCGGCGTTGTCCGCGGGAAAACGAGCGGGCTGGGCGAGCAGCCGTGTCATGGGATGTCGGCCGCCTCCGCCGTCCCCTGCGGGACGGTGCGCGCGATCCCTTGCAGCTCGCCGGAGTTGATGCGCTGGTGCGCGGCTCTTGCCATCGCCGAGCAGCAG
>CAXTVD010000076.1:7629-14441 GCA_964247575.1 uncultured Lichenihabitans sp. | reverse complement strand
TCTTCCGCCTGCGCCGTTTCTCGATCCTGATCCCGCTTCTGGCGACGACCGCCATCGCCACCGTCTACAACCAGATCGCGACGCCGATGTATGATGCCCGGAGCCAGCTCATCATCGATCCGCGCCTGCCGCAGTTCATCCCGGGGCACAATGACGAGTCGGTCCTGGCCTGGGACAGCGCTCAGGTCGAGAGCGAGATCGCGGTCCTCCAGTCGGAACGGATCGCCGGGGCGGTGATCGCGAAGTTCGGGCTCGACAAGGCGAACGACTTTCGCGCGCGTCCCTCGCTGCTGCAGCGGCTCGAAGCGATCGTGACGCATACGCCCCCGGTCATGCCGCCGGCCCGTGACCGCTACCGGGAGGCGATCTCCCTGATCCAGGCCGGCCTGACGGTCAAGCGCACCGGGCTCTCCTACGCCATCGACATCACCTACTCCTACCCGGACCCCGTCCGCGCCACGGATATCGCGAACGCGGTGGCCGACGCCTATATCGCCGACCAGCTGGAGAACAGGTCGGAAGCGGCCCGCGTCGGCGGCGAGTGGCTCCAGCAGCGGATGGTGCTCCTCCGTTCGCAGATGAACGCGGCCTCGCAGGCCGTTCAGGTCTTCCGCGCCAGCCACAACTACGATCTTGCCGGCTCGCCGGCGCCGGTCCCGGGCGAAGCGAGCGGCGGGCCCGCTGCGCCAAGCGGGGCGAAGACCGAGGCCAAGACCCTCGACGAACTCGACGCCGCCGCATCGACCTACAAGCGGATCTACGAAAGCTTCCTGCAGAGCTATACGGAAGCCGTGCAGCGGCAGTCGTTCCCGGTGTCGGATGCCCGCATCCTGACGGCCGCCAGCCTCCCCGAATCGGAGAGCGCGCCGCGCCGCCGGCTGATTCTCGCGCTCGGCGTCCTCCTGGGCGGCCTGCTCGGCTTCGGGCTCGCGGTGACGCGGCAGCATTTCGACCGCACGATCCGATCGTCCTTGGACATGGCGGCCCTGTGCGACCTGGACGATCTCGGGCATGTGCCGCGCATCCGCAGGGGGATCCTGGCCGCGTCGCTCGCGGGGCTGAAACGCATCCTGAGGCTGCAACGGCCGTGCTCGGCCACCCTCTACGGCCGTATGATCCGCAGGCAGGCACGAGGTGGCGGGGCCGGGCCGCGACCGCGCCGCGACCCTCATCTCGTGGCGGCGCTCGACCGGCCGGCCTCCGCGTTCGGCGAGGCGATGACCGGCGTGAGGACGATGGTGGAGCTCGCCGAACGCCCGAGCCCCACGATGAGCGTGGGCATCACGGCGACCCAAAGGCGGACGGGAAGCACCACGCTGGCCAGCAATCTGGCGGGGCTGGCAGCCCATCGGGGCCGACGCACGCTGATCATCGATGCCGATCTGGGCGGGCGGGCGCTGAGCGGCCGAATGGGGCTCGCCCGGCATGCCGGGCTGCGGGAGGTGTTGGCCAAGAGCGTTCCGCTCGAGGAGGCCATCGTATCTTGTGCCGGCGCGCTCGACATGCTGCCGG
Source organism: uncultured Lichenihabitans sp. (assembly GCA_964247575.1). Lineage (GTDB taxonomy): Bacteria > Pseudomonadota > Alphaproteobacteria > Rhizobiales > Beijerinckiaceae > Lichenihabitans. The sequence goes on along the minus strand of CAXTVD010000076.1, from coordinate 12,929 downwards.
CCGGTGCGGCCGGGACCTGCGTCCTGCAGGCCGAAGGTCTCGATTTACTCCTCCGGGAGGTCAGAAGCCGCTACGACATCGTCATTGTCGACCTGCCGCCCGTGCTGCCGGTCGGCGACGTGCTCGCGGTCTGCGCCTCCCTCGACGGCGTGATCCTCGCCGTGGAATGGGGAAAGGCGCTCAGCGACCGGGTGACGGCGAGCGTCGCCCATCTCGGCCGGGCCCAGGCCCATATGCTGGGCTTCGTCCTCACCAAAGCCATGGCCTGACGGATGGGCGAGCATTAGCCCGCGCAGGGCGGGCCTATTGCCTCGCCTGGTCTTCGGCAATGGCGGAGACCTTCGCTTCCGCGAGGGTCTCGAAGAAGCTGGACGCCGGGTGGGTGTCAAGCAGCGTCGTGGGGCCGCCGCGCAACGCAGCATCGAAGAAGACCACAAGGACGGTGTTGATCTCCCGCCAGAGTCGCTCCGGGTCCGCGATCCGTTCGGAGGCGGAGGGCTTGAGGAGATTGTCGCTGAGATCCAGATGCTCGGCTCCCTTGATCCAGTAGGTCCAGTGGTCGGGCCGTCCCGCATCGCGAAACTGCCGCTCCACGTCGCCTTTCGTGAGGATCGCCTCGAAGCGCGCCGCCAGATCGGGTTGGACAAGCTCGGCCGGAGTCGGAAACAGGCTGCCGGTGAACAGCACGAGATAGGCCGTGTCGACGCCCAATCGGGCCGCCTCGCCGTAAAGCGAACCATCGAGGTTGACGACAGCGCGGATGCGCGGATCCGATCGGCTCATCTCGGCCGCGGCAGCGCCCCCGAAGGAGAAGCCCAGCGCCGCTACCCGGGTCCGATCGAGGTGGGGTCCCCAGACCGTCGAAGCGGCCAGGGCATCGATGACGGCGGAGCCCGCGAGAGCCTCCAGCGTGGTCCGGCGCTCGACGCCGACCAGCGAGCGCGCGAGCGCCGCCTCCGAAGAGGTGTCGGTGGCCGCATGCTGGGCATCGGCGTCGCTCCCCGTGGCAGGGGGATGATGGACGATGTCGTCGATCGCCGCGACGATGTAGCCGTGGCTGGCGAGGTTGCCGAGGGTAACGCTGTTGTCGGTTCTCACCGAAAACCAGGATGGAAAGTATAGGATCAGGGGGTAGGAGGTCTGGGCCGCGGACAGGGCCGCTCCCGTGGTCGTGGCGACGCGCGCGGCATGCCGGAGCGCCCGCACGACGCGCGACCGCAGGTCGTTGCGCGCCGCCGCCCGGTCGATGCGATAGCGCAGGTCGACAGGGAAGCCGGTCTGCCGATCGGCGCCGGGGACCTCGAACCGTGTGAAGCCGACGGACCAGGGCCCGGTCGGCTCGGGAAGCACCGCGCTCGACCAGCGGATGACGCGCAAGCTCTCCTTGAGGACCGGCGTGGCGGTCAGCAGCGCCGCGCCGGCGCAACTGAGTGCGACCAACGAGGCCGCGACCATGGTTCGCCCCTGCGGAAGGTTCATCGGGCTGCCGTCCGATCGTCCCTCGCCCGTCGGAGAGGGTGGAAGACGATCGTCACGACGCTCGGGCTCTTGCCGGCACCAGGTTGGCGCCGGTCTGCTCGTCGATGACGTCCAGAGTTCCCGTGATGAGGTCGCTCCAACCGAGCGTCGGATCGAAACCCCGCCCGCGCGGTGCGTCGATGCCGACCGACTGCAAAACGCGACCGTCGTAAGGCCGGGGCTCGTAGGCGTCGCGGGCTCGCATCAGGGAGAGCAGGAAAGCGTCGTTGTGCTCCGACCCCGTGCGCGAGGGCACGCTCTTCAGCCACCCGACCGCCACCGCCGCGTGGAGAACCCTGCTTCTGTGGACGATCGAGTAGGTGCCGAGGAATTGAACGAACGACTTCCTGCCGGCGAGGACCAGTTGGAAGTTGTCCCGCACCTGCGAGAGACGCACGATCCAGCGATTCAACCACGGCAACCGCCGGGCGTAGGCCGGATGCCAGGCATTCTTGACGGCGAGCAGGTCGACTGCTTCCCCCGAGGCTCTCAATTGCTGCGCGACTTCGTAGGCCAGCACGCCGTGGACACACAGGCCGAACAGGACGTAAGGGCCGTGGGGTTGAACGCACCGGATAACGTCGGCGTACCGGCTGGCGATCGCTTCGAAGCTCTGGCCCTCGAAGGGGTTCGGTCGGCCCGCCTTGAAGAGCTGAACGCTGAACAGGCCGCGGTCGCCGCCGAGTTCGGCCGCAAAGCCGTAGAGCTCGCTGATGCTGTTGATGCCGAAGATGGACGGGTCGGCGCCGGGCGGTCGAACCTCGATCCAGCGCCACTCGTCCGGTTCGGCCGGATCGGCGGACCGCGTGGGGGAAGGGTCATCTGCCGTCGGCATGGCGCGCGGCCTCGGCGGAGCAGACCTTTGAGCGCCCTCGCCCGGCGAGAGCCGGCTGGCGAATTGCCCCAGGGTCGGGAACTGAAACAGCTCGGAAACGCTCACCGTCCGGCCGAAAGCGTCGCCGACCCGCGACAGCATGCGCAAGGCGAGAAGGGAATGGCCGCCGCACTCGAAGAAGTTCGCGTGCGGCTCGAGGGACTGCAGGCCGAGAACCTCCTGCCAGATGCCGGTCAGGGTTTCCAGCACGTGGCGGCCGGCCACCTGCCCGGACTGCGTCGGGTAGACGGCCGTCTGCACCGTCTCCGCCTGCCGCTGCCCGACCGGCTCAGCCGGCCGTCGCGGGAGGGTCATGCGGATGTCGATGCGACCGGGAAGGCAGGCGCGGGGAACGGTCTGTCCCAGGAACGCCATGAGCGCCGGGGCGACGGCCTCGAGTGATCCGTCGTGGTCCGGGCGCAGGGTCACTGCGACGTCGGGCTGCCCGCCGGGTGCGGAGCCCAGCACCATGGCTCCCGAGACGTCGGGATGGGCCAGCAAGGTGCTGACGACGAGATCGGCCGCCGCCTGCGGGTCGCCGATCATCCTTGGCCGGGGCGCGGGCAGAGAGGCGAGGGTGAAATCCGGCGCGCCCACGGCCCTGGCGAGCGTCTCGCGCCATAAATCGAGGAGATCCTCGGCAGTCCGCCGCTCGAACAGGTCGGCATTGTATTCGAGGGCCATGCGCCAGCCCGACGGCCAGTGCACCATGAAGAAGTTGAGGTCGTAGAGCGACCCGGCCGAGAGCGAGGGATGGCCCCGCAGCCTGAAGCCGCCGTAGTCGGCATCGTCCATCACGTCGTCCAGGACCGTGAAGTTGACCGAGACGAGCGGCATCCGACCCGGATCGCGCGGCGGCTTGAGCAGCTCCACCAGCCGGTGGAACGGCATCGAGGCGTGGACGAGCGCATCCCGCACGGTGCGGTTCGCGACGTCCAGGATCGGCGCGAAGCCGTCGCACCCGGCGAGTTCGAACCGCAGAACGAGGTTGTTGATGAACACCCCGATGATCGGTTCGAGCTCGGGGTCGTCGCGGCCCGCCACCTGGGTCGCGACGCTGACGTCGTCGAGACCGGTATAGCGCTTGAGAACGGCCGCGATCACGGCGGCGCCGAAGCTGAAGGCTGTCACGCCGCGCGCCTTGATCGCCTGGATCATCGCCTGGGAGCCCGCCGCTGGCAGGACCATCGCCAGGATCTCGCTGGCATGCGTCCGGGAGGGTCGCCGAACCCGGTCGGGGGCCACCTCGAAATAGGGTGCGTCGCGCAGCCGGCCGATCCAGTAGTCCCGTTCCGCGGCGAAGTGGCCGCTCGCCAGATAGGCGCCCTGCCAGGCGGCATAATCCCCATAGTGAAGCGTCAATCCGGGCAGGCCGTGGGGGCGCCCCTCCGCAACAGCGGCCGCGATCAGGCCGAACTCGCGGCTGAGCAGCCGGATCGACCAGCCGTCAAAGGCGATCTGGTGGATGGTGACGAGGAGGAAGGCGCGGTCCGGCCCAAGGCTCAACCGTGTCACGCGCAGATAGGGGTCGCGCGCGAGGTCGAACGGCTTGTGCGCCTCCGCTTTCCCCAGCCGGACGATCGCGTCCTCGCGGTCCGTCTCCGGCAGGTCGCCGAGATCAATCTCGTCGAGCCTCGGCCGGAACGGGGCAAGAACCTCCTGGCACGCCGTCCCGTCAACGACAACGATGCGGGTCCGGAGCGCCTCCTGACGCTGGACGATGATCCGGAAGGCTTCCTCGATGGTGTCCCGGCTGAGCCGACCTTCGATCTCCCAGCGGAGCGCCACGTTCAGGGCCGGATTGCCCGGGCTCATGGCGTCGACGAACCAGCAGCGTTCCTGAGCCGAAGACAAGGGGAAGCGGGTCTGGTCGACCAGCGCGCCGCTCGCCAGCGCCGTCGAGTCCCGCGTGAAGGCGTTCATTGGGCGAACCCGACGATCTGGACCTTGCGCCGGAAGGCGCTAAGCGAGGGAGCGGCCGGGCCGTCAGGACGGTCGGCCTTGCGGGTGGCGATGTCGGCGAGCTCCGCGATCGTGGGATGCCGCAGCAGGTCGCGGGCTTCCAGGCCGAGGCCGTCGGCCCGCATGCGCGCGGCGATCCGGAACAGCTGGATCGAGTCGATGCCCAGGCTGAAAAGGTTGTCGTGGATCCCGATCGCCCGCATCCCCAGCATATCGCTGACGAGAGTGACGAGCCGGGCCTGGGTGGGGGTCTGCGGCGGGACCGGGGCCGGTTGCGCCGCCGGCTCCGATGGGAGCGCCGGCAGCGCCCGGCGATCGAGCTTGCCGTTGGGCGTCAGGGGCAGCTTGTCCAGCCACGTCCAAACGCGCGGGACCATGTAGTCCGGCAGGCGGTCGGCCGCGTGCCGCGCGAGCACGGCGGTCGTCGGCGCCCCGTCCGCCGAGGTCGGGACGACGTAGCCGACCAGATGGGGCTGCGGGTCCTCCGCGAGCGCGACCGCGGCCGCGAGCACGCCGGGGCAGCTTCGCAGGACGGCCTCGATCTCCCCGGTTTCGATGCGGAATCCCCGCAATTTGATCTGGCCGTCGGTCCGCCCCAGCAACTGGATCGCGCCGTCCGGCAGACGCCGGGCCCGGTCGCCTGTCCGGTACAGGCGCTGGGGGGCGCGGCCGGGAAGCCCGAGCGGGCGGAAGGCCTGCGCCGTCAGGTCCTCGCGGCCGAAATATCCTGAGGCAAGGCCGGCTCCGCCGATGTGAAGCTCGCCCGTCACGCCCACCGGCGCGAGCTGGTCGTGCGGATCGAGGACGTGGAACTGCGTGTTGAGGAGAGGCTGCCCGATCGTGATGGGGTCCGGACCCGGCCGCACTTCCGCCAGGCTCGACCAGATCGTCGTCTCGGTCGGCCCGTAGGTGTTCCACGGGCGTGCGCCCCCCTCGAGGAGGCGGT
>CAXTVD010000076.1:0-7619 GCA_964247575.1 uncultured Lichenihabitans sp. | reverse complement strand
GCAAGGTGTCTTGTCCCGCACCTGATCTGTGTCCTCTGCATGCAGAGTTTCAGCGGCTGGGCGCACCCACTGTGATGCTCATGGCGGGCTCCCACATCTGCATCGGCACTCAGAGCGGCACGGTGCTCGGCGTTCCAAAGGCGTCCGCCCCCGGCGAGGAGGCGGTCGGCGAGGTCGCGGGGGAGGGGCTCGCCCCCCGCGATCATGGTCAGCCCGGGCTGCGACCGGAAGCCGGCCTCGTCGAGCATCGTCCACAGCGACGGAGTGGCCTGCACGACCGTGGCCCCGGACGTCACGATGCGCCGCACGAGTGCGAAGCCGTCCGTGACCTCCTCGCGCTCCGCGATGACGACGCAGCCTCCCGTCACGAGGGGCATCAGCAGCTCCGCTCCGGCGATGTCGAAGCCGATGGAGGTGACAGCCAACAACCTGTCGGCGGCATTCATCCCCACCCGGCCCGCCATCGCCCAGAGCAGGTTGGCGAGGGCGCGATGGGGGATCGCGACGCCCTTGGGTCGGCCGGTGGAGCCGGAGGTGAAGATCACATAGGCCGTGCTGTCGAGGGTCGCCGTGTTCGCGAGCGGCCCCGCCTCCTCCGTCGTCGCCTGCAGGGGAAGGGTGAGGGTCGGGACCCCGAGATCGTGGCTCTCCCCGTCCGCGATCACCGCCGCGACCTGGGCGTCGGCCAGGATCATGCGCTGGCGGGCGAGGGGCTGCTGGGTGTCGAGGGGGACGTAGGCGTGGCCCGCCTTCAGCACCGCGAGCAGGGCCACCAGCATGTCCAGCGACCGCGTCACCGCGATCCCGACGCGGCTGCCGGGCAAGGGCGCGTGATGGAGCAGGTGCCGCGCGGTCCGGTTCGCCCGGGCCTCGAGGTCGGCATAGGTCAGTTGCGCGTCCCGCCACACGGCGGCGACCGCGTCCGGCGTCTGCCGCGCTACCTCGGCGATGAGCAGGGGAACAGGCCTCAGATCGAGGTCGTCCGACGCCGTCTGGTTGAGGTCGTCGATCAGCCAGCGGATGTCGCGAGGCGCCAGCAACGGGGCTGTCGCGACCGGCTGCGTCGCGTCGGCTGCGATGGCCGCGAGCAGCACCCGCAGGTGCTCCATCCAGCGCCCGACCGTGGTCGCGTCGAACAGGTCGGTGTTGTAGTCGCAGTCGATCGCGATCCCGTCATCCGTTTCGGCGCAGTTGACGAACAGGTCGAAGCTGCTGAAGGCCTTGGGATTGGAGCGCGCCGTCACCGTGAGGCCGGGCAGGGCCGGGCCGGCGGTCAGCTTCTCGAGGTTGAACTGGATCTGCGTCAGGGGCAGGCGGCCTGGATCGAGCGGCAACGCCAGCTTGCGCACGAGCGTCCCATAAGTGAAATCCTGGTGCTCGTAGGCGTCGAGAAGACGCGACCGCGTCGTCCGGAGATGTGCGGCGAGCGGCGTCGTCCGGTCCACGGGCAGGCGCAGCGGCAGCAGGTTCACGCAATGGCCGACGAGGTCCGGCGCACCCGCCAGGCCTTGCCCGGCGGTCGGGACGGCGATCACGACGTCGTCCTCGCCGCTGAGCCGGGCCACCAGCACGTTCAGTGCCGCGAGCAGCGTCACGAATAGCGTGCAGCCCTGGCGGGCGCCGGCCGCCTTGACGTCGCGCAGCAGGGACGCATCGATCCGGTCGCGGTGCGTGGCGCCGCGATAGGAGCGGTGGTTCGGGCGCGGCCGGTCGGACGGGAGGTCAAGCGGCGGGGGCAGTGTCGCATACTGATGGAGCCAGAACGTCTCGACGCCCTGGTCCGACTCGGCCGGCTTGGCGCGACGGAGGGCGTAGCGGCGGAAGGAGGGCGCCTCGGGCAGCGCCACCGGGCCGTCGCCGCGATGGGCGGCGTAGCAGGCGGACAGGTCACGGATGAGCACGTTGATGGACCAGCCGTCGCAGACGATGTGGTGGGCGGTGAGCACCATTACGTGCCGTCCAGGCGCCATCGCGACCAGCGTCGCCCGGACCACGGGGCCGGCAGCGAGGTCGAACGGCGTCCGCGCGTCGGCGTCGATCAGGCGACGCAGCGCTTCGTCGGGATCGGCCGTGGTCCGAACATCGGTGGATGTCAGGTTCAGAGCCGTCGGCGGCCCGACGATCATCGTCCCGGTGCCGACGTCGAAACGGGCGCGAAGGGAGTCGTGCCGGGCCGCGATGTCGTTCAGGGCAGCCGCGAGCGCCACCCGGTCGAGGTCGCCCTCGAAGACGAGGCTGACCGACTCGTTGAAGGCGCAGGACGCCTCCTCGCCCCGCTGGGCAGCCAGCCAGATCTCCTTCTGGGGCTCGGTCCAGGGCACGCGATCACGCAGGGTCTCGACGCGCGGGGCAGGGGCGGCCGAATGCGGCTCGGTCGCGGAGGAGCCGGGCAGGATGCCGACCGTCTGCAGGGCGTCGAGGCTCTGGGTGAAGACGCGAACGATCAGATCGAGATCAGCCTCCTCGTGCGCCGTCGTCAGGAAGCACGGAAAGCCTTCCTGGATATGCAGGCCGCGCAACCGCGCCTCGTGGAAGAAGAGGCTGGCCAGGCGGTCCTCGGCCGAAAGATTGAAGTAGAACCAGCTGCTGTACTGTTCAGCCCGGGTCTGCAGCCCGTGCCGGATGAAGACGGCGTTGATCTCCTCGACCAGCCGCGTCGTCCGGGCTGCCAGCGTCTCCTGCAGCGCCGGGCCCTCCTGCTCGAGATGGACGAGCACGGCGCGGGCCGCCGCCAGAGCGAGGGGATGGCGGACGAAGGTCCCGGCGAAGAAGGTCGGCGCGACCTCGGGCACGCTCGCGTCGCCGAACTGCCAAGCCCCGCCGTCCAACGCGTCCATAAAGCGCGCCGTGCCGGCCAGGATGCCGATCGGCAGGCCGCCACCGACCACCTTGCCGTAGGTCGCAAGGTCCGCCCGGATGCCGAGAACCGCCTGCATGCCGCCCGGATGAACGCGAAAGCCCGTGACCACCTCGTCGAAGACCAGTGCCGTTCCGGACTCCGCGGTCAGGCGCCGCAGCGCGGCAAGGAAGTCGCGCGGCAGCAGGGCCGGATGCCGGCTCTGCACCGGCTCGACCACCACCGCCGCGAGCGTGGCCGCATTGTCGCTGATCCAGGCGAGGCTGTCCGGCGTGCCGTAGGGCAGCACAACCATGTTGGCCACCGAGTCCCTGGGGATGCCCGAGGCGGCGGGCAGGCCGCCGGGTGCTCCCGCACGGGCCTTGACCAGCACCTCGTCGAACTGGCCGTGATAGGCCCCATCGAACACCACGACCCGGCTGCGCCCCGTGACGGCTCTTGCGACCCGCATGGCGGCCATGACGGCCTCGGAGCCGGTGTTGCAGAAGGTGACGCGCTCGTTGCCCGTCAGACGGCTGATCCGGCTGGCGACGTCCCCGGCCAGCGCGGATTGCGGCCCGATCGCAAAGCCAAGCTGCAACTGCTCCGTCACGGCGTCCGTGACGAAATCCGGCGCATGCCCGAAGGCCGTCTGACCATAGCCGTTGACGAGGTCGACATAGGCGTTCCCGTCGACGTCCCAGATCGTCGAGCCCTTCGAGCGGGCGGCGACAATGGGATAGACCAACTCCTTCCAGTCCCGCCTGAAGCCGGCCGCGGCGCGGGGGTCGGCCAGGACGCGACGATGCTCCTGCGTCGCCCGTTTGGAGCCTGCCGTTCGGGCCGTGTAGCGGGCGGTCAGATCGTCCAGGTAGCGACGCTGGTCCGCCGTGAGCGTCCCCGTCGCGCTGCCCTTGGCGACGTCGTAGACCCGGAAGCGGGAGGGGGCCGGCGCCGTCGCGGTCTCCACTGCCGGAGTGGCCGCCCCGCGCGCCGCGAACGGCGGCGGGGAGGGTGCGGCCGCAGGGGTGGGCACGGAATCCGCGGTCCTGCCGAAAGCCTGGAGCTGCTGGGCGACGACACTCTCGAAGGTCCGCAGCTGCTGGCTCAGCAGGTCGCGCAGGGCGCCCGACGCGACAGGGTCGCCTGCCTCGGCGGCCGACGGACCGGCTTGCGCGACAGCCCGAGGTGCCGCCGCACCATCACGCGACGGCGCGGACGGAACGGCGGCCGCCGGCACGGCCGGCAGGCGCGCCGCGAGATGCTGCGCAAGCGCCTCGATCGTCGACAGATCATCGAGGAGCTGGCGGAAGGTGACGGCCACGCCGAACGCCGTCTGCACTTCGGTGGCCAACTGCGCTAGGAACAGCGAGTCAAAGCCCAGATCGAGAAAGCCGGTCGCGTTCGCATCGGCGCCCGGCGCCACACCCGACAGCTCGCCGATGATGCCGACGAGTCTGGTGGTGACCGGGTCGAGCGGAGCGGGCGCCGACGGAGAAGACATCACGGCAGGGGGCATGGCGGTCATGTCGCGTCCTGGGCTCTGCGCCGGGGGCGTTGCGGGATCGGGGTGGGTCGGTTCGGGGGCGAGGCGGGTGACCGCTGGAGCATCGATCCAGTGCCTCTGCCGCTCGAAGGGATAGGTGGGCAGGGGAATGCGCCGGGTCTCGCCACCCCGCCTGGTCCACTGCGGATCCAGGCCGACGGTCCACAGCCCCGCCAGGGTGGTCTGCAGCGTCTCCCGATCGGTCTCGCCCGTCAGGCCGTCGGGCAGCGAGGCAAAGGTGCCCCGCGTCGCGGATCTGGGGAGGATCTGCGCCGCGAAGCGCCCCAGCGTCCGGCCGGGACCGACCTCCAGCAGGACGGGCCTGTCGGCTCCGACGGCGCAGACCAGGGCGTCCGAGAAGCGGACGCAGGCGCGGCAATGTCGCGCCCAGTAGGCCGGCGAGACCACCTCGTCCGCCGCGGCCCAGTCGCCGGTCACACCGGACACGAACGGGAACACGGGCGGCCGCAGCTCGATCCCGGCGAGGTGTTCGATCAGGGGATCGACCACGGGATCCATCATGGCGGAATGAAAGGCGTGCGAGGTCTGCACCGGGCGGAACGCGACCTGACGCTGAGAGAGCAGGGCGAGGAAGCCGTCCATCAAGGGGTGCGGCCCGGCGATCACGCAGCTCCGGGGCCCATTCACGGCGGCCACCGCGATGTCGGGCGGCAGGATCTCGAGGAGCGCCGCTTCGGACAGGCGCACGGCGACCATGGCACCGGCCGGCTGCTCCTGCATGAGGCGTCCCCGCTCGGCCACGAAGCGCAGCGCATCCGGAAAGGAGAAGACCCCCGCCAGGGTCGCGCATACGATTTCGCCGATGGAGTGCCCGACCATCGCATGCGGGCCGAGTCCGCGGTCCATCCACAGGCGGGCCGTGGCGAAGGCAGTCAAGAAGAGGGCCGGCTGGGCGTAACGGGTGGTGTGGATCAGAGCGGCATCGTCCGCCTCCGCTTCCCCCGCCAGGAACGGGCGGATATCCCGACCGAGCACCGGCAGGAGCAGGTCCGCCCCGTCGTCGATCGTTCCCCTGTAGCTTGGCTCGCTCGCATAGAGCCCGCGCCCCATCCCGCCATACTGGGCCCCTTGCCCGGGCACCATGAAGACGATCGGCGGTGGCTCCGCCTCGGCTTCGCCCGACACGGCCGGCGATGCGCCGAGCTTCGCGATGGCTTCCTCGCGGGTGTCGCAGACGATCGCCGCCCGGTGCGGGAAGGCCCGCCGTCCGTGCTGCAGCGTGGCGGCGACGTCGGCGAGGGCGATGGCGGGGTGCGCGGCGAGGTGGGCGGCGAGATCGGAAAGGCGCTGTCGGAGAGCCGCGGGCGTCCGGGCCGAAAGCGGGAGGATATGGAGGGTCTCCCCGCCCGGGCTCCCCGTTGCGGCCCCGGCCGCCGGAGCCTGTTCCAGGACGACGTGGACATTGGTCCCCCCGACGCCCAGGGCCGTCACGCCCGCGCGGCGCAGGGCGCCATCGGCGGGCCAGGCCCGCAGGTCGGCGTTGACGTAGAAGGGGCTGGACTCCAGCCCCAGCAGCGGGTTGGGCGTCTCGAAATGGGCGACCGGCGGAATGACGCCGTCACGCACCGCCAGAACGGCCTTGATCAGGCCCGTCACCCCTGCGGCCGCGTCGAGGTGGCCGACATTGGCCTTCGCCGAACCCAGGGCGCAGAAGCCGCGGTCGTCCGTCGAGGCCTCGAAGGCGCGGATCAGGGCCGCGACCTCGATCGGATCGCCAAGCGGGGTGGCCGTCCCATGGCATTCGACATAGCCGATCGAGCGGGCGTCCACCCGGGCGAGGCGGTGGGCTTCGCGCACCACGTCGACCTGCCCCTCGACGCTCGGCGCGGTGAAGCCGATCTTGCGGGCGCCGTCGTTGTTGGTGCTGACCGCCCGGATCACCGCCTGCACCGTGTCGCCGTCCACGATCGCGTCGGCCAGCCGCTTCAGCAGCACCACGGCGGCTCCGCTGCCGAAGACCGTCCCGCTGGCCCGGGCATCGAAAGGCCGGCAGCACCCGTCGGCCGAGGCCATGCCCCCTTCCTGATGGAGGTAGCCGCGCTGCTGCGGGAAGGAGATGGACACGCCGCCGGCGAGCATCATGTCGGCCTGCCCGGCCCGGAGCGTCTGGCAGGCCTGCGCCACGGCCGTCAGGGAGGACGAGCAGGCCGTGCCGAGCGTCATGGCGGGGCCGCGCAGGTCGAGCTTGTAGGCCACGCGGGTTGTCAGGAAATCCTGTCCCGCGCCGAGCAGCGTCGGATAGTCGCCCAGCTGAAAGCTGGAGGTGAACGCCTCTACGACGCGCCGGTCGGCGCAGATGTGGTGGAGGAAGTAGGTGTTGAGGCTGCAGCCGGCGAAGACACCGATCGCGCCGGGATAGGCCGCCGGGTCGTAGCCGGCCGCTTCCAGGCACGTCCAGGCGCATTCGAGGAAGACGCGGTGCTGGGGGTCGGCGAGGGCCGCCTCGCGCGGATACATGCCGAAGAAGGCGGCGTCGAACTGGTCGACGCCGTCGAGAACCGGGCGGGCCCGGACGAAGGCTGACGAGGCGCGCGTCTCAGCGGGGAACGCGTCCTCCAGCTGCTCGTCGGTGAAGTGACGGATGGAGTCGACGCCGTTCTTCACGTTGCGCCAGAATGTCTCCACGCTGTCCGCGCCGGGAAAGCGGCCGGCCATGCCGATGATGGCGATGGGTTCGCCGGCCTCGGAGGAGGGAAGGCCAAACTGGCCCATGTCCGTGGCGTTCATGATGCCAGCCCTGCGGCGCGGGCTGTCTCGGGGACCGGCAGGGCCCGGCCGCCGGGGCCGCGCGCGGCCGACCCGGGGCCGCCCTCGAGATAGGCCGCGAGCGAACGGATGCTGGTGTGTTCGAACAGGGCAACGAGGGACAGGTCGGGGGCGACGCGCGAACGCAGCGCCGCGTGCATCGCCAGGAGCATTAAGGACGTCCCCCCGAGGTCGAAGAAGTTGGCGCGGCGATCCACGGCCGGCCGGTCCAGGACCTCCCGCCAGATCGTCTCGATCGCGCCCTCGAGGCCGTTGGCTGCCGGGCGCCGCGCCGCCGCGGGGGGCGTGGCCGGCGAGACCGGCAGGCGCGATCGATCCACCTTGCCGTTGGCCGTCAGCGGCAGGGTGTCGAGAACCACGGCCTCGGCCGGCACCAAGTGACGCGGCAGCAGGCTCCCCAGGCGCGCCAGGACCTCGGCGGATCGACCGGCGACCGTGCCGGCCGGCCAG
>CAXTVD010000075.1:12551-14658 GCA_964247575.1 uncultured Lichenihabitans sp. | reverse complement strand
CGGCGCCCTTGTTGCCGCGCTCTTCCTTGACGACCTGGACGAGGAGGACCTGACGCCGCTTGATGACTTCCTGGATCTTGTAGTTCCGGCGCGGCCGGCTCACCCGGTGGGGAACGTCCTCCAGGGCGTCGCCGCCAAGCTGTTCCACGACGTCTTCGTCGTGTCCATTCTCGTGGCCGTTCTCCCGCACCTCGACTGCATGCTCATCCTCGGCAGGCGCCGCGGCCTCAAGTCCGCCCTCGATCGTGGTGACCTCGTCGAAGCCTTCGTCATCGCCCTGCGGCGCGTCGTCGTCGGTCCCGTCGTCGGCGAAGACCACCTCGCGCCCTTCGCCTTCGGGCGAGACATCGACGGAGACGACCTCTTCCACCAACGGGACGCCGCCCTCCTCGATGGCAGGAGCCGAGTCCCGCTCGGTGATCTCGTCGGCGACCGGTCTCGACTCCGCCTCGCCGGACATCGCCATCTCAGTCGGCTCGCCCGCATCCGCGTCGCCGCTTGGCCCGTCGTCTGCCCCGAACTCGGCATGGGGATCGTCACCGCCTCGCGGATCGGCCGTCGCCTCGTCCGGCACCGCCCCACCATCGCCGGTGACGGCTTCGTCGTTCTGGACCGCCCGGCGCGCCGCAGCCGGCGGGTTCTCGCCGCGACGGTGCCGCCGGCTCCGGCGACCGCCCTGGGAAGAGCGGGAGTCCTCGTCGTCGTCGGCGTGGGAGCGGGCCTCGTCTTCGAGGAGGGCCTGCCGGTCCGCCACCGGAATCTGGTAGTAGTCGGGGTGGATTTCGGCGAAGGCGAGAAAGCCATGCCGGTTGCCGCCGTACTCGATGAAGGCCGCCTGCAGCGACGGCTCGACCCGCGTCACCTTCGCGAGATAGATGTTCCCGCGAAGCTGCTTGCGGTTGGCGGCCTCGAAGTCGAATTCCTCGATCCGGTTGCCGCGGAGGACCACCACCCGAGTCTCCTCGGGGTGGGCGGCATCGATAAGCATCTTGTTAGCCATGTCGAACTCTGTCGCTTGGCAGCGCGGCCATGCCGGTCGACGGGGACGGCATTCCGCCGCGCCTCCCCGACCTGGAGACTTGGCTCGCTCTGCGCTGGTTGTCTGGGGAAGACTGGAACCGACTCGCGACGGAGGGACGACGTCCTGAGGATCAGGGCGCCGGGACTCCGCGGATGAAAGTCGCTTTTGCTGGTCTCGAACGGCTCCGCCGTCAACGCGCCCCGGTGTCGGCCGGAACGGGGGTCGATCAGCGTTTCATCTGGCACGGGCGCGGACCAGGAGTCCGTTCTGGCGTGCCAACCCCCAAAAGGGCGAGCCATCATTCATCAATCCAAATGGACGTGTCCGTCCGAATGGCGGTCACGCGCCCCATCCGGCCTGAACGGCAGATCCAGCACGACCGGGGAGCCTCTGGTGAGCTCCGGTTGCCGTGCCGAGCCTGCGTGACGCTGAGGAAGCGAGGATCGGCGGTAGGCCAAGCCATCGAAGCGTTGCGATCACGTCGGCGGATCGGGACCTCCAACCAATAGGGGCTCGGGATGAGCTTTGCAAGGACGTCGGTCTGTCACCTTCCGGCCACGACCAGGGAGGAACCCGGGCGAAAAGATGAGCTTTTGTTAACCAAGGCTCTGCTATCGCCTAGAGTGCCGGTCCGGGGTGTCCACGTCGCGATCACGGGCTCGCCGGACGTCCTGATTGTCGAGCGCCACCGGTGGGATCTCTCGTGTGCTGACCATGTCTGGCCTTTGCTTGCGATCGATCGCGGCGCTGAGCTTGAATGCGTTCGTCGTGATCGCGTGCCTGCTGGCCGGCAGCCGTCCAGTGCTGTCGGCGGAGGCCGGCCCAGGCGGGAGCGAAGCCTCTTCCGTCCCGAGCCTCCAGACGACGATCCCGATGGCGGTCGCGACCAAGCTGGAGCATGCCGGGTCGACCACTCAGCTCAGCTTCGACCTTTCCCTGCCTCTCGAGGCGAGCGCGACCGTGGTGGAGGAACCCGATCGCGTCGTGATCGATCTCCCGCAGGTCAATTTCCAGATCGATCCTGCAGCCGGACACATCAGGCCCGCCGGCGGGGCGCTGGTCCGGTCTTTCCGCTTCGGCCTGTTC
>CAXTVD010000075.1:0-12541 GCA_964247575.1 uncultured Lichenihabitans sp. | reverse complement strand
CGCATCGTGATCGACCTCGCCGGTCCGGCGCTTGTCGCGCGGGTGTCGACGGCGTCCATCGCCGGCGGAGACCCGTCGCGGCTGACCATCGAACTGACCCGGACCGACCGGGCGAGCTTCCACAAGGCTGTCGTCGCCGCCGAGACGGCCCGCTCCACGGTCGCGCCGGCCAGGGCTGCTGCTGCCGTGCCGGTCCCGC
This sequence comes from uncultured Lichenihabitans sp., assembly GCA_964247575.1. GTDB lineage: Bacteria > Pseudomonadota > Alphaproteobacteria > Rhizobiales > Beijerinckiaceae > Lichenihabitans. Next base: position 12,342 of record CAXTVD010000075.1, on the reverse strand, counting down.
TCTCTCAGGCGGCTAACGCCACGCCGGTGATCGTGATCGATCCCGGCCATGGCGGCGTCGACCCGGGCGCAAGCGGGCTCGACGGGGCGGTCGAGAAGCTCGTCGTGTTCGACTTCGCCTCGCGGCTCGCCGATAAGCTGAGAGCCACCGGCCGCTACCAGATCGTGATGACGCGCGGCGACGACAGCTTCGTCAGCCTCGGCGACCGGGTGCGGATCGCGCGGGACGCGAACGCCGCGCTGTTCGTGTCGATCCATGCCGACACGCTGGCGGTCAATGGCGGGGTGACCGGCGCAACCGTCTATACCGCTTCGGATCGCGCGTCCGATGCCGAGGCGGCGCGCGTCGCCGAGACGGAGAACAAGGCCGACAGCGCGGCCGGCGTCGAGAGCGCGCCCGATCCCTCGGGCGTCAACGACATCCTCTTCGATCTTACCCGGCGGGAAACGCGCACCTATGCGCACCTTTTCCAGCGCACCCTCGTCGGCTACTGGCAGGCCATCGCGCGGCTCAACAAGAACCCAGAGCGCGCGGCGGGCTTCCGCGTGCTGCAGGCGCCCGACGTGCCGTCCGTGCTCCTGGAGCTCGGCTATCTCTCCAGCGACAAGGATGTGAAGGCGCTGCGGTCGCCCGAATGGCAGGACCAGGCGACCGGCTCGGTGGTCAAGGCGATCGACACCTTCTTCGCGCCGCGCCGCGCCCCTCCGGGTGGCGTCGGGGAGAGCGAGGCAGCGCCCCAGATCTCGCGCGGTCCCTCGCCCCCTGGACCCTCGCCGAACTGATCCCTCGATCGACCGGTCAGTCCGTCCAGTAGAGCGCCATGAACCACTGGTCGAGCAGGCGCAGCACGGGCTCCCGCATGACCTCGTCCAGACGGGACACCGCCTCGGTCACGGCGCCGTCGTCGTTGGACGAGCCGGCGAGCTCGATCGTCGGCAGGTAGTGGGTCACGAAGTGCGCGCCGGACAGGCGCTCGTTGTAGAACGGCACGACCAGCGCCTTCGTGGAGAGGGCGAGGCGGGCGGCCTTGCCGAGATTGCTGTCGGTGCGGAGCGGCCGACCGAGCGACGGCCCGCAGACCCGCCCCCCGGCGAATTCGTCGATGCCGATCATGACGCCTCCCCCTGGGGTCTTCAGCTTGGCCAGGGCTTGGCGCCAGACCTGGCGGGACATGGGGAGGAGCTCGGCGGGCGCCTTGCTGCGGACCCGCCTCGCGATGACGGAGCGCGCATCGGTCGTTGCGGGCGCAACGATGACAGCCCCGCGATGCGGCGCGAGGAAGCGGAACTGCAGTTCCGACAGCTCCCAATTGCCGAGATGCGGGAAGATCGCGACGATGGGCCGTCCGGAGGCCAGAGCCGCATCGAGTCGCTCGACACCCTCGATCGCCACGCGGCCCTGGCGAAGCATGCGGTGGCTTACGGAGAACTCAGCGAAGGTCCGCCCGGTATTTGCCCAGAGACGGTCCACCGCCGCCTCGCATGCGCCGGGCATGCGGGCCCAGTCCGGCCGGAGCTGCTCGAACAGCGCCACGACCCGGGCATGCTGCCTAGGATAGACCCGCTTGCCGAGCAGCGGGGCCATGCGCGCCCCGAACCCGGAGCAGAGGGAGGCCGGGAGCCCGCGCAGCGCGAAATGCAGCGACCAGTCCCGGACGTCGGCGGCGTTCAATGGCGGTGTTCCACCAGCATGGGCAGGCGCTCGCCCGGGCGTAGGCTCAGCCGGCACACCGGTTCCACCACCCAGCCGGGCCTCAGGCGGAGCCGGATCGTGCGGGCCAGCGTCGCCAGGCAAAGCACGGCCTCGGTGAGGCCGAAGGCGGCCCCCGTGCAGATGCGCGGCCCGATGCTGAACGGGACATAGGCGTAGCGCGACGGGATTCCCGATCCGCCCGGCATGAAGCGGTCGGGCGTGAAGGCGTCGGGGTTTTCCCACAGCTTCTTGTGCCGGTGCAGCAGCCACGCGTTCAGGATCACGAGGTCGCCCTTCTTGACCGCTCGGTCGCCCACCGTCATGGGCCCGCTCGCCTGTCGGGCCTGCAGGGGTACCGGCGGATAAAGGCGCAGCGTTTCCTCGATGACCGCCCGGGTGAACGGCAGGCGCGGCAGGTCCTCGAAGGTCGCGGGCCCGTCGCCGAGCACGGCATCGACCTCCGCATGCAGGCGGCTCTCGCTGTCGGGATCCTGCGAGAGGAGGAACCAGGCCCAGGCCAGCGTGTTCGCCGTGGTCTCGTGCCCCGCCATGAACAGCACGGCGGCCTCGTTGCGAAACGCCCGGCGGTCCATGGGCGCGTTCGTATCGCCGAGCTTGGCCTGCGACATGGAGCGGAGCAGCGAGGCGTCCCCCGCCGCGGTCCTGTCGTCGAGAATGGTCGCGATCAGCCCGTCGAGCGCCCGGTGGATCCGGCGGGCTGCGGCCCGGATCCGAAAGCCCTGGAAACGCGGCAGCACGTCGGGCACGCCGACCAGCGACAGCACATCCATCTGTCCGATCAGCTTCTGGTAGACGCTGAAGGCCGAGACGATCGTCCGCGTCGCACGTTCCCCGAGCGAGCGGCCGAAGATCGTGGCGCAGATGATGCCGGCCGTCAGATGCGCCATCTCTGCCAGGGCGTCGATCTCCGCGCCCTCCGGCAGCGCGCGCCAGGCCTCGCGGTGAACCTGCGCGCCGGCGCTGATGCTGGCCGTGAGATCGGACAGCCGGGAAATGTGGGTGACGGGCGCGACCACCTTGCGGCGCTGCCGCCAGGTCTCGCCGTCGCTGATGAACAAGCCGTCGCCGATCAGCGGCAGCAGTGCGGTGCGCTGCTGCGGCGACTTCCTCTCGACGAGCGCGGCCCCGTCGACGAAGGTCTGCTTGACCGTCTCCGGGCTGTTCACGACGATGACGCTGCGGCGGAACAGGCGATGGCCGAAGATCGGCTTGGAGAAGGTCTCCTCCGGCCAGATCGCGAGCAGGTTGCGCCGCGCCAGACGCAGCAGCGCCAAGGGCGGCAGAGCCTGCTTGGGGCGGAACGGATAGGGCGGAACGTAAGCGGCCATGCGGGTCGTCGTCTCGCACCATTGCGGCCGGCGCAAGCCCGCGCCCCCGACGGGCCGTCCGCGACGGCGCCCTGTGTCGAGCGGGACACAGCGGGTCAATTAACCCGTCGTCAAGGTGTCGGGGGCAGCGAGCCGGGAGACCAGCCGCATTGACACCACAAAACAGCCGCAGCTTGTTTCCATCGGTCCGCAGCCATAAAGACCGGCGTCCTGCGTCCGGGATGCGCCGTTCCGGCCCGACATCCTGCTCCACGCAGCGCGAAATGATTGAAGGCCTGTTCGATGCGGCTGATCGCCCGATTCCTGGGATTCCTGTTCGCGACGGGGGCATTGGTCTTCGTTGTGGGCGCGGCCGCGGCAGGGGTCCTGATCTGGAAGTACCAGCAGGACCTGCCCGACTACACGCAACTCAAGAACTACGAGCCGCCGGTGATGACCCGCGTGCACGCCAACGACGGCAGCATGCTGGCCGAATACGCCCATGAGCGGCGGCTATATCTGCCCTCGGCCGCCATTCCGCCGCTGGTCAAGGACGCGTTCCTGTCGGCCGAGGACAAGAACTTCTACTCGCATAACGGCGTCGACTTCGAGGGCATCGGTCGCGCGGTCATGGTGCTGATCGAGGGGCAGAAGCACGTCCAGGGCGCCTCGACCATCACCCAGCAGGTCGCCAAGAACTTCCTGCTCACCAACGAACGCAGCTTCGACCGCAAGATCAAGGAGGCGCTGCTCGCCTTCCGGATCGAGTCGGCCTACTCGAAGGAGAAGATCCTCGAGCTGTACCTGAACGAGATCTATCTCGGGCTCGGCAATTATGGGGTCGCCGCCGCGGCGCTGAACTACTTCGACAAGTCGGTGCACGAACTTACGGTGGCGGAGGTCGCCTACCTCGCGGCGCTGCCCAAGGCGCCCAACAACTACCAGCCCTTCACCAAGCGCGAGAAGGCGCTCGACCGGCGCAACTGGGTGATCGACCGCATGGTCGAGAACGGTTACGTTCCCAAGGACGAGGGCGAGAAGGCCAAGCTCGAGCCGCTGGGCGTCAACCCCCGCGTCCTGTCCCCCAACACCTTCGCGGCCGGCTACTTTGCCGAGGAGGTTCGGCGCGAACTCAACGATCGCTACGGCGAAAAGAAACTCTACGAGGGCGGCCTGTCCGTCCGCACCACGCTCGACCCCAAGATGCAGGTCTGGGCGCGCAAGGCGCTGGTGGACGGGCTGGTGCGCTACGACGAATCGCGCGGCTGGCGCGGCGCTATCCGCCACGTCGACCCCGGCAGCGACTGGGGCCTGACGCTCGCCAGCGTGCCGCCGCTCGGCGATGTGCAGCCCTGGCGCTTGGCGATGGTGCTCGAAGCGGGCGACGGCACGGCGCAGATCGGCCTCCAGCCCGGACGCGACAAGGCGGGCGACGTGGTCCGGGAGCGGGAGACCGGGCAGCTGCCGATGGACGGCATCCGCTGGACCAACAAGCGGAGCGTGCGCTCTCTCCTGTCCGTGGGCGACGTGGTCTATGTCGAGCCCGTCGACGGCAAGCCCGGCCAGTATCGGCTGCGTCAGGTGCCGGATATCTCTGGCGCCCTTGTCGCCATGGATCCCTATACCGGGCGCGTCTTCGCGATGGTGGGCGGCTTCTCCTTCGACCAGTCGGAGTTCAACCGCGCGACCCAGGCGCTGCGCCAGCCCGGCTCGTCGTTCAAGCCCTTCGTCTACGCGACCGCGCTCGACAACGGCTATACGCCTTCATCCATCGTGATGGACGCGCCCATCGAGATCGACATGGGACCAGGCCAGGGCGTCTGGCGCCCGGTGAACGACGACGACGAAGGATCGGGGCCGCACACGCTGCGCTACGGCGTCGAGCATTCGCGCAACCTGATGACCGTCCGTCTGGCCAAGGATATCGGCATGCCGCTGATCGTCGAATACGCCAAGCGCTTCGGCATCTACGACGACATGCTTCCCGTGCTTTCCATGTCGCTGGGCGCGGGCGAGACCACCGTGCTGCGCATGGTCACGGCGTATTCGATGCTGGCCAATGGCGGCAAGCGCATCAAGCCGACCCTGATCGACCGTATCCAGGATCGTTGGGGCCACACCATCTACCGGCATGACGAGCGCACCTGCGACGGCTGCGATGCGGAGAAGTGGGCCGACCAGCCCGAGCCGCGCCTGATCGACAAGCGCGAGCAGGTGCTCGATCCGCTCACCGCCTATCAGGTCACTTCCATCCTGGAAGGCGTGATCACCCGGGGCACGGGGCAGGCCGTCAAGGAACTCGGCCGCCACCTCGCCGGCAAGACGGGCACCACGAACGACGCCAAGGACGTGTGGTTCGTCGGCTACTCCACCGACCTCGCGGTCGGGCTGTATCTCGGCTACGACCAGCCGAAGTCCCTGGGCGAGAAGGCCTATGCGGCGCAGTACGCGGCGCCCGTGTTCCGGGATTTCATGCGGCTCGCGCTCAAGGACAAGCCGGACGTTCCGTTCCGCGTGCCGCCCGGCATCAAGCTGATCTCCGTCGACTACCGGTCGGGGATGCGTGGCACCGGGCAGGGCTCGATTCTCGAGGCCTTCAAGCCCGGCACGGCGCCGCCCGACAGCTATTCGGTGATCGGCGATGCTTCGCCCAAAGCCCAGAGCGCGGCGCCCGATACGGACCGCGCGGTGGGGACGGGAACCGGCGGGCTCTACTAGGAGCAACGGGAGGCCCACTCCCCTCAACTTCGCCACGCTCGCCTCCTGCCGGTGAGCGTGCTATGCGCCTCGTCCAACCGGCGACCGGCTTCCCGTCTCCAATCCCTTGTCGCCGCAGAGCAGATCATGACCGATTTCATCCGCGAGGTCGACGAAGAGGTTCGTCAGGACCGGCTCCGGCGGTTCGTCGAACGCTACTGGATCGTGCTCGCGGCGCTTGCGGTGCTGGTGCTGGTGGCCGTCGGCGCGTGGCAGGCCTACGATCATTATCGCACGACCAAGGCCCAGGCCTCCGGTGGCCAGTACCTCGACGCGCTCGACCTCGCCCGGGACGGCAAGAGCGACGAGGCCGTGGCAGCGCTGAAGGCGGTGGCCGGCGAGACAGGCACGGGTTATCCGCTGCTCGCCCGCTTCCGCCTCGCGGCCGAAACGGGAAGCAAGGACCGGGCGGCGGGGGCCAGGCTGTTCGACGATCTCGCGGCCGACCCGTCGCTCGATGCGTCCCTCAAGAACATCGCGAAGCTCCGCTCGGCCATGCTCCTTCTCGACGCGATCCCCTATGCGGACCTCAAGCAGCGCCTCGAGCCCCTGGCGGACGCCAACAGTCCCGTGCGCAACGCCGCGCGGGAACTGCTCGCGCTCGCCGCGCTCAAGGCCGACCAGAATGACGATGCGGGCCGCGACCTGGACGCGATCGAGGCGGATCCGACCACGACGGGGCAGTTGCGTCAGCGTGTCGACGCGCTGCAGGGCCTCGTACGCGGGGCCGGCCGCGTGCCGGCGGGTGCCGCGCCCCCGTCCCCCGCGCCGCCCCTAGCCACCGAGGTGGCGCCACCGGCGCAGGCCGCCCCGGTGCCGGCGACCCCGGCGGCACCCAGCACCGGCGAGACCGCGCTGCCCTCGGCCCAGCCGGCCGACAAGTGAAGCCGTTCTCCATCGCCATCGTCGGCCGCCCGAATGTCGGCAAGTCGACCCTGTTCAACCGGCTCGTCGGCAAGAAGCTGGCCCTGGTCGACGACCGGCCGGGCGTCACCCGCGATCGCCGCGAGGGCGAGGCCCGGCTCGGCGATCTCCGCTTCACCATCATCGACACGGCGGGCCTCGAGGAGAGCGACAGCGCGACGCTGACGGGCCGCATGCGGGCCCAGACCGAGGCCGCCGTGGTCGACGCGGATGCGCTCTTGTTCATGATCGACGCCCGGGTCGGCCTGACGCCGGTCGACCGTCATTTCGCCAGCCTGGTGCGACGCGCCGACAAGCCGGTGATCCTGCTCGCCAACAAGGCCGAAGGGCGCGCGGGCGAGGCGGGCGCCTATGAGGGCTTCGATCTCGGCCTTGGCGATCCCGTCGCGCTGTCGGCCGAGCACGGGGACGGCTTCGCCGAGCTCTATGAGCGGCTGCTCGCCGCCCTGCCGGAGGCCACCGCCGAAGACGTCGAGACGGAGGAGGCCAAGGAGGCCCGCCTCGTTCTCGACGACGAGGAGGACGGCAGCGAACTCGATCCGACCAAGCCGCTCAACATCGCCGTGATCGGCCGCCCCAATGCCGGCAAGTCGACGCTGCTCAATCGCCTGCTGGGCGAGGATCGCCTGCTCACCGGTCCCGAGCCCGGCATTACGCGCGACGCGATCGGGCTCGATGTCCGGTGGCGCAACCGCGAACTCAAGGTCTTCGACACGGCCGGCTTGCGCAAGCGCGCGCGCATCGAGGACAAGCTCGAAAAGCTGGCGGCCTCCGACGCGCTGCGGGCCGCCCGTTTCGCCGAGATCGTCGTCGTGCTGCTCGACGCCACGATCCCCTTCGAGAAGCAGGACCTGACCCTCGTCGATCTCGTCGAGCGGGAAGGGCGCGGGCTGGTCATCGGCCTCAACAAATGGGACCTGATCGAGCAGCGCGGATCGCGCCTGTCCGAGTTGCGCGAGGAAGCCGACCGGCTGCTGCCCCAGGTCAAGGGCATGCCGGTCGTGCCCGTCTCCGGCCTTACGGGGCAGGGCCTCGACAAGCTGATCGAGGCCGTGATCCGCGTCCACGAGACGTGGAACAAGCGGATTGCCACGGCCAAGCTCAACCGGTGGCTGACGGCGACCATCGATGCGACGCCGCCGCCCGCCGTGAGCGGCCGGCGGATCAAGATCCGCTACATGACCCAGCCCAAGGCCCGGCCGCCCAGCTTCGTCATGTTCGGTAACCAGCTCAGGGACTTGCCGACCTCGTATCAGCGTTTTCTGGTCAACGGCCTGCGCGAGACCTTCAACCTGCCGGGCGTGCCGATCCGCCTGCAGATGCGCCAGGGTGACAACCCCTACGACAAGCGCAAGAAATACTGAGCTGGCGTCGTCACGGCTCGGGTTCGAGGCGGGGCCCGGACAAAGGCGTTCCATGTGTCGCGTGGGGTCGAGGACGCCGGTCAGGCTGGCGCCGCGAAGGACCGGACGCTCAGCGTCGGAAAATCGAACAACTTGCCGGTCTCCGTCGAGCCGGGAAGGCAGAGCTTGACGATCTCCGGGCTGAGGTCTTCCGGGGTCTTCAGCGTCATGGGATCCTCCCCGGGCATGGCGGCGGCCCGCATGCGCGTCCGCAAGGGGCCGGGGTTGACGGCCATCACCCTGACGGCCGAGGTCGTCGCGGTTTCGGCGGCATAGGTGCGCATCAGCATGTCGGTAGCGGCCTTCGACACCGCATACGGGCCCCAATAGGGGCGCGTATCCGCCCGGTGAGCGATGCCGGACGAGATGAGGACCACCCGGCCGGCGTCGGAGGCCCGCAGCAGCGGGTCCAGCGAGCGCAGCAGCCGCCAGTTGGCCGTCACATTCACGGCCATGACGTCGTCCCACTGCTTGGGATCGACATGCCCGAGCGGCGTGATCGGGCCGAGGACGCCTGCATTGCCGACGAAGACATCGAGCTTCCCCCAGCGGTCGTGGAGCGCCGCTCCGAGCCGGTCGATGCCCTCGCCATCCTTGACATCGCATGGGACAAGGGTGCTCGCCCCCCCTTCGATGGCGCGGATGGCGTCGTCGAGCTCCTCCAGCGCGCCCTGCGTTCGCCCCAGAGCGATCACATGGGCGCCGGCCCGGGCCAGGTCGAGGCAGACCGCGCGTCCGATGCCCCGGGTTGCGCCCGTGACGAGGGCGATGCGATTGGTAAGCGGCTTGTCCATGCGGGGCGTCCTGTGTTGATGGCGCGGCGAGGCCTGATATAGGCGGAGATCGGCGCCAGGGCGAAGATCCCCGGAGGGCGGCAGGCGTGAGGGAGGGTTCGATGTCCGATGAGGGCTCGCGGCCGGGCCGGACGGGGCGAGCCAAGACCAAGCCATTCCGTCGCAAGCCGCGGACCCTGACCGTCGGCGGACGCACGGTCACGACTCGCGGGCTGCGCCGGAGCTTCTGGAGCGACTTCTACTCCAACGCGATGACGGTCGGCTGGGGCGCCTTTCTCAGCGCTTCGTTCCTCATCTTCGTCCTGACCAATGCTCTCTTCGCGCTGCTCTACGCCCTCGCGCCGGCGCCGGTCTCAAACGTCGAGGAGGCGCCCGCGCTCCTGCTCTTCTTCTTCAGCATCGAGACGCTGGCAACGGTCGGTTATGGCGACATGCACCCGCAGACCACCTACGGGCACGCGGTCGCCAGCCTCGAGATGTTCTGTGGGCTGTTCCTGTCGGCCCTGCTGACCGGCCTGATCTTCGCCCGGTTCTCGCGTCCCCGGGCGCGGTTCATGTTTGCCGACGTGCTCACCGTGGCCGTGCACGAGGGCCGCCCGACCATCATCGTCCGGGTCGCCAATGCCCGCCAGAACGTCGTCACCGACGCCACGGCCAAGCTTTGGTTCACGCGCAAGCGGTTCAGTGCGGAGGGCATCGCCTATCGCGGCTTTCAGGAGCTGCGCCTCGAGCGGTCGGAGAACCCGATCTTCGTCCTGACCTGGTCGCTGTTCCACCCGCTCGATGAGGCCAGTCCGTTGTTCGGCATGACCGTGGACGACATGCGCGATTGCGAACTGTCACTGCTGCTCGCGCTGACCGGCACGGATGCCGCGACATCGCAGCTGGTGCAGGGTCGACACGACTACAGCCTGGACGACGTCCGCTGGAACCACCGCTACGTCGACGTCGTCGGCGAGGACGAGAACGGCGACCGCCTGATCGACTATGCCCGCTTCCACGAGGTCCAGGCGCTGCCAGCCTCGCCTGAACTCGATCAGCTGGCTTCGGCGAGCATCGCGAGCTGACGCACGGAAGCGTCGGCGCCGTTCACGTCCACGAGGCGCGTCGGGTAGTCGCCGGTGAAGCAATGGTCGGAGAATTGCGGGCGAACCGGATCCCGCTTGGCATAGCCCATGGCACGGTAGATCCCGTCCACCGAGAGGAACGCCAGCGAGTCCGCGCCGATATAGGCCCGCATCGATTCTAGATCCATATGGGCCGCGAGCAGCTTGTCGCGATCGGGCGTGTCGATCCCGTAATAGTCGGGATGGGTGATGGGTGGCGACGAGATGCGGAAATGCACCTCGCGGGCGCCAGCATCGCGCATCATCTGGACGATCTTGATCGAGGTGGTCCCGCGCACGATCGAATCGTCCAGGAGGACGATGCTCTTGCCTTCGATCACGCCCCTGTTGGCGCTGTGCTTGAGGCGGACGCCGATCTCCCGGATGGATTGCGTCGGCTGGATGAAGGTGCGGCCGACATAGTGATTGCGCACGATGCCGAGTTCGAAGGGGATGCCGGCGGCCTGGGCGAAACCGATCGCCGCCGGCACCCCGCTGTCGGGCACCGGGACGACGACATCCGCCCGCGCCGGGCTTTCGCGCGCGAGTTCCGCGCCCATGTTCTTGCGCACCGCGTAGACGGATCGGCCGTGCACGATCGAGTCCGGGCGCGCGAAGTAGATGTATTCGAAGATGCAGGGACGCATGACCTGCGGCGGAAACGGCTTGAGGCTCTGGATGCCTTCGGCCGTGATGACGACGATCTCGCCATTCTCGATGTCGCGGATGAAGCGTGCGCCGATGATGTCGAGGGCGCAGGTCTCCGATGTCAGGATGTAGCAGCCGTTGAGCTCGCCCAGCACGAGCGGACGGATGCCGAGCGGATCCCGCGCGCCGACGAGCATAGTGTTGGTCAGACCGACGAAGGCATAGGCCCCCTCGATCTGACGCAGTGAATCGATGAACTTGTCGACAAAGCGAGGCCGCCGCGAGCGCGCGACCAGATGCAGCATGACCTCGGTGTCGGAGGTCGACTGGCAGATCGCCCCCTCCCGGATCAGCGCCCTGCGGACGCTCAGGCCGTTCGTCAGATTGCCGTTGTGGGCGATCGCGAAGCCGCCGCCGTCCAGTTCGGCGAAGAGCGGCTGGATGTTCCGGAAGATTGTGGCGCCGGTCGTGGCATAACGGACATGGCCGACGGCAGCCCGGCCCGGCAGGCGGGCAATCGTCTCGGACGCGGAGAAATGATCCCCCACAAGGCCCAATCGCCTCTCGGAGTGGAACCGCCCCTCGTCGTAGGCGACGATGCCGGCCGCCTCCTGGCCGCGATGCTGGAGGGCGTGCAGGCCCAGCGCCGTGATGGCGGCCGCGTCGGCGTGACCGAGAATGCCGAACACGCCGCATTCCTCGCGGAGGCGGTCCGCGTCGAGGTCGAAGGCCCCGGCCTGAGCCTCAAAGGTTTCGCTGGACGGTTCAGGCGGGCTGGGCATGCCAACTCCTCGGACTTGGCGCAATAGTACGTGCCCGATATAGCGTCGGCGGACCGTTTTCGTAAGGCCGAGCGGGGCGTGCAGCGCCGGTTTTGAACCGAAAGCCGAGTCCGATCAGGGGCGTTTGACGGCGGGCGTGGTGGATTTGCCGAGCAGACCGTCGAGCCGCTGCCTGTCGCTCGCGGAGACGTCGCCGCTCCTCGTCGGCGGGGGCGCCGCGTCCGACTTCTTCTGGGGCGGGGCAGGGGGCGTCGGCGACACCGGCTTACTGTCCGTCTCGTCGGCCGGAACCTCCTCGTTCGGACCCGCCTTGTCCCGCTTGAGGCGCTTGAGAATGGCGTTCTCGGCGTCCGCCGGAAGCAGCGCCATCAGGTCGTCGCCGACCAGCTGAAGGATCGGCCTGGACCGGGCGTTGGCGATCCACTCGGGCTGGGCCTTCGGCACCAGCCACGTGAAGAACAGGAAGGCGATGACGCCGAGCAGGAAGCCGCGCGCCGCCCCGAAGATGAAGCCCAGCGTCCGGTCGAGCGGACCCACCTTGCTGTCGAGGATCGCGTCCGACAGGCGCACCGTGATGATCGACACGACGATGAGGGTCGCGAAGAACACCACCGCGACGGCCACGATCTGCCGGATCTGGTCCTTCTGGATGTAGTCCTCGAGATACGGCATCACCAAGGGGTGGAGATAGTAGGCCGCCACGGCGGCCGCGAGCCACGAGGCGATCGCCAGAACCTCGCGCGTGAAGCCGCGCACCATCGAGAGCAGGGCGGAGACGAGCACGATCGCCAGCAGGGCAAGATCGAGATAGGAGGGCATGCAAGAGGCCTCGTGCTGGTCGACCGGTCGGATGGTTGTGTCGGATCTGTGACGCGCCGCTGCGGGCTTATAGCCAACCCCCTCTAGCG
>CAXTVD010000074.1:0-14760 GCA_964247575.1 uncultured Lichenihabitans sp. | reverse complement strand
ACTTGATCTCCCGCTTGGCCTGGTAGCGCGAGCCGGCGCCGCCATCGAAGCCGTCAAAGGAGGGAGCCTGCAGAAAGAGTGTGCGCATCGTCATCCTGTCTGATCGGGCGGAGCCATGGTCCCGTCGGCCTGCACGGCGAAGCTGTGACCCCGCCAGTCCAGCGATCCGGGCCAAAAGCTCGCGATGAACACGGCGAACGACACCACGTCGCGCAAGGGGCCGACCCAGAATGGGGTCCTTGCGCCCACATATTGATCGATCATTAGCTGGAGGAGCCGCCGGCAGGCAAGGCTCGCCACCAGCAGGACGGCCGTTGCCGGGCGAAAACCACCCAGGATCGTCGCGATTATCGCGAGGGGTAGCGGATTGGTCACGATCGAGCCCGCGAAGCCGCCCGGATCGACGGCCCGGATGGTCCGGGACCAGCGCAGGTCCTGCCGGAACACCGCCGAAGCCGTGTTGCCCGTGCACATATGGCCGAGCACCGGCCGCGCGGGAACGGCGACGTGCATCCCCAGGCCGCGCACGGCCTGGCCCATCGCATTGTCGTCGGCCAGGATGTCGGCGAAGGCGCCGAACCCGCCGATCCGCTCCAGCGTGTCGCGCCGGAGCGCGATGGTCGAGCCGAAGCAGGGCCGGGCGAGCTTGAGACCCAGTCCGACGAGCACATTGGGGAGAAAGTGCTGGTCGATGCCGGCGGCCGCGAGGCGGGACCAGAAGCCGGGCAGGGCGAGGCCGCGATATAGGCAGGTCACCAGACCGACGCCCGGCACGGACAAGGCATCCACGAGGGCGGCGAGGTAGTCCGGCGGCACGACCATGTCGCTGTCGGCGAGCACGACGAGCTCCTGACCGATCGCCCCGGTCATGTTGATGAGGTTGGAGATCTTGCCGTTCTGCCCATGCCGGCGCTCGTCGCAGACGAGGCGGCCTGCCACGGCCGGATGGGCGGCCATGACCCGCTCGGCGACGGCGCGAGCCGGATCGTCCCGCCGCTGCACCCCGAAGACGATCTCCACCGGACCGGGATAGACCTGTCGGCAGAAGCTCGACAGGTTCTCGAACAGCCCCGGTTCATCGCCGTAGAGCGGCTTGAGGATCGTGATGCCCGGCCGCGCCTCCGCGGCCGGAAGGGCCGGCCCGCGCGCGAAGGCCCACACGACGCCGAGCGCCAGGAGCGTGTAGAGGCAGCCGGCGGTCGCGAGCAGGCCGACGACGACGGCCAGGGCGCTCAGAACGGTCAGATGGCCGCCATGAACTTGGTCGTCTGCGCATCGACCGCGTGCAGCAGCGCCGGCGGGCCGCCGCTCTGGGCGAGCGAGCCGTATTGGGCGCGCCACGTCGCGAGCTGGCTGATGTTGCCGTTGAGGTAGACGTCGATGATGCGCCAGCTCTGCCCGGCATTCCGCATGAGGTAGTTGATGTCGGTTGTCACATGCCCGTTCACGAACTGCGTCCGCACGAGCTTGTCGGCGTTATGGATCTCGACCGTCGGGTCGATGGTAAACTTCTCGCCCTTCCAGTCGTCGAAGGTGCTCGCGAAGGTTGCCACGAGCAGCTTGCCGAAGGCCGCGCGCAGGCTGGCCTGATCGGCGCCCGAGAAGGTGTTGAAGGCGCCCCCGATCGCGCCGCGGGTCATCGCCGGGACGTCGAAGCTCTTCAGCATCGTGGGCTCGAGCCGGTCGTAGCGGCCCTTCACCTTGAGCGCCTCGGCATGCCGCATGGCGTCCATCAGGGCGTCGTAGAAGTCGTCGACCGGCACGATGGCGGGATCGATGGCCGGAGCCGGGGCCGTTTGCGCGCCGGCCGGACGGGCGGCCAGAACCGCCGCCGTGCCCGCAAGCACCCCCTTGATCAAGCCCCGCCGCGTCAGATCGATCATGAAAAACCGTTCGTCTTAGAGGCCGCCAAGGGTCGGCGGCCACGGGGTGAGTGGGATCGAGAGGGTCGAGGCTGTGCGATGGTCGCACGCTACGGCGTCCGCGTGTTCTAAAGCATCGGGCTTTTGGCGACATCGTGGCGGCGCCGCAGCAGCTGTCGCCCTTCGAGCCCCTGCCAGACAAACAGGCCGGGGATCCCCAGGGCGATCTCCGGCAGCCGCTTGATCAGCGACAGCGCGATCCCGACCGGGGCCGGAATGCCGAACACGGCGCAGAGGGCGACATAGCCCCCCTCCTGCACGCCGATCGCGCCCGGCACCACGAAGGCGGCGCCACGGACCGCCTGCCCCAGGCTCTCGATGACGAGGGCCGTCCGATAGTCCACCGCATGGCCCATGAAGCGAAGCGCCGTCCAGATCTCGAGGACGCCGAAGAACCATATGGCGAGATGCAGCACGAGGGCTGCCGACAGCCGCCCGGGTGCCCGGTAGATATCCTGGAGACGCTGGTTCAGGGAGGCGACCCCGCCGAGCGCCGCCCATTTCGGGTCCTTTGCCAGATGGAGGAGCGCCTTTTCGAGCAGGGCGAAGCCGCCGAAGCGCTGGGCCAGGAAGAAGCCGACGAGCGCCGGCCCGAGCACCGCGAGGCCGAGCGCCACCCACCGGACCATCGCCGTCTCGCCGCCGATCTCGATCAGGACGGCGAGACCGACCAGCGTGAAGACGAACTGCGTCACCGTCTGCACGAAGAGATCGACCACGACGCTGGCGCCCGCCGTGCCGCCCGGCACCCCCCAGAAGGTGAGCAGCCGGGCGCCGATGAGGTCGCCGCCGACCTGCGCGACGGGGAGGAGGCAGTTGATCGATTCGCGAAGCCACCGCAGCAGCACGCAGGTCCGGGCCAGAGGTCCGTGCGACCCGGGCAGCAGCAGCCACCAGGCCAGTCCCGCCCCGCTCGTCTCGCCGGCGCGGATCAGGGCCACCCCGATCGCGCCCCAGCCGACTGCGGCCATGGCCGTGACGACGGCTCCCGCGCCGTAGTAGCCGATGAGAGCGGTGACGACGGCGAGGCCGAGCAGACCGGCAAGGAGAAGGGATCGTCGCATGGGCTCCGGAAGGCGGGCGGACGACGGCACGTCCCGGCGTCGGCTGGTGTGGGGGGCAGGCTCGGCCAGCGTCTTAGTCGGTTTACCCGAGGCAGGGAAAGCGGGTCCGTTCACGGCGCCGGCTGGCAGGTCTCGCAGGCGAAGGCACGGCGACCGGCCAGGGCCATGCGGGTCACGGGTCCGCTGCAGCACGGGCAGGTCTCCTTGGCGAAGATGTTGGTGCGCGCGCCATAGCGGCCCGGCCCGCGCTTCGCTCCCTCGACCGTGACGATGGCGCGCTCCCGCACGCCGAGCGCGAGCAGACGGGCGGCATCGGACCAGATCCGGGCGAAATCGGGCCGGGACAGGGTGCGGCCGGGCCTCAACGGGTGCAGGCGCTGGCGCCACAGGATCTCGGTTCGGTAGATGTTGCCGATCCCGGCCAGGACCGACTGATCCATGAGCATGACCCCGATCGCGGTCCGGCTTCGCCCGATGCGTGCCCAGGCCCGTTCGGGATCGGCATCGGAGCGCAGCACGTCGGGTCCGATCCGCGCCGTCAATGCCGCGACCCCGGCGCCGTCGAGCAGTTCGCACCGATTGGGGCCGTTAACGTCGACCACATGCGTGACGCTTTCCAGCCGCAGCCGCACGGCGCCCCTGGGGGCCTCCGCCGGGCTGTCGGCTTTCCGGAACTTGCCGTAGAGGCCGAGATGGAGGTGGAGGGTGCTCCCGCCGGAGAAGCTGTAGAGAAGGTGCTTGCCGAAAGCCTCGACCGCAAGGCAGGTCTGCCCGTCGAGGACCGCCGCCCCTTCGGCGAAGCGGCCCTGCGGCGAGGAGGCGGACAGGACCTGATCGACGAGCATCGGGCGCTGGTCGATCGCCTCGCCATGGATGGTATGACCTTCGGGCAAGGGGCGCCTTTGAAGAGAAGGAGGAGCCGCTGCATGCGCTATCGGGACAGGGCAGGCAAACCGGTCTAATTTCCCGTCCGGGCCCTGCCATGCGGTTTGGCCGCCGGGACCTTCGCTTGCAAGAGGACGTGGCGCGGTGGCTGACGCGTTGTGGGCTTCGGTCGTGTTCGTCATGCTCTGCGTCGCCGCGGCGCTCGGGCATGGTCTCGTCGGGCGCCTGCCCGCCGTGCATCGCAGTCCGGCGACGCTCGACTTCACGCGGCTCGTGACGTCGATGCTGCTGACGTTCTCGGCCCTGGTGCTCGGCCTGCTGATCGCCTCCGTCAATGCGAGCTTCGAAAGAACGGGCGACGACCTGCAGCGCTTCGCCGCCAACATGATCAGGCTGGCCGTGGCCCTGGAGGAGTACGGACCCTCCACGCAGCCCATCCGGGCGGAACTGCGAAGCTATGTCGCGTCGGCGGTGGCGAGCACATGGCCGGAGGAACCGGCTCCGGCGGGGCGCTACCCCAAGGCTGTCGTGACCGAGGACGATTTCGATTCGACCACGCTGGGTGCGCTGCTGCACGAGGTCAGCCGGCAGATCATGGCGCTCGAGGAGGCCGACCCCACCCGCAAGGCGCTCAAGGCCGCCTGCCTCGCCCGCATCGATGCCGTGGAGGCGGAGCGGTGGACCCTGATCGGGGAAGCCCACCACAGCATCTCGCCCCCTTTCTTCGATGTCACTTTGTTCTGGCTGGTGGTGATCTTCCTCAGTTTCGGGCTGAATGCGCCGCCGAACGCGCTGGCCAAGACCTCCATCGGCCTCGTCGCCCTTTGCGTGTCGGGCGCGTTCTTCGTCCTCCTGGAACTGGACGGGCCGCTCGACGGCGTGGTCAAGGTCTCGAGTGAACCGATGCGCCATGCCCTCCGCCATCTCGATCTCTCGCTGGCCGGCCCGCCGGACCCGGCGCCGCGGTGAGGGTCGAGGACCGGCCTCCTTCAACGATCCAAACGGAGTTCGCATGACCGACAACGACGGCGCGGCGCCTGCCTTGGACGAGGAGGTGATCGCGTTCGCCCAGCGCGTATTCGGCTACTGCCGGACCGGTCACGACGCGGCGATGGCCGACTTTCTCGCGCGTGGCCTGCCGCCCAATCTGCGCAACGACAAGGGCGACACCCTCCTGATGCTCGCAAGCTATCACGGCCATCGCGAGGTCACGCGCCTGCTTCTGGAACACGGCGCCGATCCCGAGATCGCCAACGATCGCGGGCAGACGCCCCTCGGCGCGGCGGCCTTCAAGGGCGACGAAGCGATCGTGGCGCTGATGCTCGACCGCGGCGCGGCCGTCGATGGCTGCGGCCCCGATGGCCGCACGGCCCTGATGCTGGCCGCCATGTTCGACAGAACGGCGATCCTGGAGCTGTTGCTGAGCCGCGGTGCCAACCCGGCCTCCGAGGACGCCGGCGGCTTGACGGCCCTGGCCCTCGCGCAGGCCATGAACGCTATGGGTACGACGGAGCGGCTGGCGGCCATCGGATCGAACCTGGGCGAGCCGCCGGACACAACGGAGCACGAGAAGAGGTGACCGGCCCGACCTCTTGCCGTCACGCCCTTGGCGAGAAGGACGGCAGATCGAGATCCCGCCGCTACAGATGTCGGCCAAAAAGCCGAGCCGCAAAGTGCTGCGGGTGTCTCCGGAGCGTCATCGCCGAGCCTGCCCGTTAAGACCGTTGCTATATACCAAAGGCAGGACGCTTGCTGGCGCCATGATGCAACTGTAACTTCCTGTTACAGCGCATGAGGTCGGTCGTGGTCTACCACCAAAAATCTGAAGCTTGGTCTCCTGCAAAAATCTTTACCGCTGCTGACCAGTTCGCGTTCAACACGTCGGGTCAGACCAGGTTCGAGTACCGCATCGCCGACTTGCATTACGCCTGCTGCCTGATGCCGGCACCGGGAACGGACCGCCTCTATGTCAATCTCGGCAACTGGATCGACAGGGCCTCCTGGCAGCCTCCGGCGTTTTCCATCAAGAGCTGGATGACCAAGTCTGGCGGACATCTTCTCAATATCTCGGATCCGACGCTGTTTCTCAGTCGGACCTTGAATGTCGGCCTGTTCATCGGGACGCGAACGCACGATGCAACGTCCGACGTCGTCGACATCGCCAAGGCGGTCGCCACGGCGATCGGCGTCGAACACTCTCGCATCGTCTATCTCGGGAGTTCGGCCGCTGGCTTCGCGGCCGCCATGGCGGCCATCCGGTCCGAGGATGGATCCGCCGTCGTGATCAATTCGCTGTTCGACCTCTCGAAGGTCGTCGTGTCGACCTGGACGGCGGAGTTCTTGAGGATCTACGGACAGGACAGCTTCAAGGACGCGATCACCGAAGCACCGGAGCGCTCCAGCGTCACCGCGGCCCTCCAGGCTTCACACGCAGCAGGCAAGTTTCCCCGCGTGTCGGTTGCGCAGAATGCCCTGGATGCTGGTTTTCACACTTTCCACTACGTGCCGTTCTGCAAGGCCTTCGGGCTTCCGGTCGAGGGCGGAACGGATCCGACCAAAAGCCTCCGCACATATTCCTACCGGGACGACAAGGGCCACTTCGGCGAACCGCTTGGCGTGATCGACAGGATGCTGAAGGAGATCTGAACCGGCGACGCGCATCGCGCGACGACGGTCAGAAGGCCCTCCGGAAGCTGAGGCGAGCGCGGTAATCGTCCGGATTCGGCCGCTGCGTGCTGCTGGGTGTATTCGCGGCCGTTGCGGCGAGGCCGCTATAGAGCAGGTTGGTGTAGAGAGCCTCCGCCCCGATCTGCGTGTCCTTGATCGGGACCCAGACGACGTTGCCGCCGACCTGAAAGATGCGGGCATTGTCAGTGCCGGCCCCGAGCCGTTGTCCCTGGGGCGGATTGTCGATCTGAAGATAGCTGCCAAAGAGCGAGCCATATACCGACGGAACGAAGTAGTGGCGGAAGGCGGCATAGCCGCCATAGGCCTGAGACTTCGCGATCGCGACCGTGCCGTTCGCGCGTGTCACGTAGAAGGCGTCATTCAAGGGAACGGTGTTGACGCCGCCGATCCCGGTCGTCGAGCTGTCGTAGACGTTGCTCAACCCGACCGGCAAATAGTTGACGGGATTGGCGTAGTCCATCGCGCCGCTCTGATAGGTGCCCTGGAAGGTCACGCTGTCGCCCTTGGCCAGCATGGGGAGCAGCACCTTGACGCCCCCGAGCACGGCGAAGCCGTCCTCGCGCGGTGTCTGGTTCGCGCCCTGCACGTAGGTCGCGGCCGTTCGCCCGGTCAGCGCGGCCACCGGAACCGAGTTCAGCTCGTGGTAGGCACCGGACAGCTGGGCCGAACCCCAGGTCGCATCGTAACGGACATTCGCCACGATGTCGGGAATGCGCTCCCCCGCATAGGCAAAGACGCCGCCGGTGCGGATCCCGGTTGCCGTGTTGAAGGTGGGGCTGTTGATATTGCCGGTGTTGAAGCCCGGGGTGGCCGGGGCATAGGGATTGAACGACGAGAAGGTGAACAGCCCGTTGTCGCCGATGCGCCGCTCGTTCGCGTCCTCGACCGAGATGGTTGCCGAGAAGCCGCCGCCGAACGTCGCGGTGTAGGCGAAAAGCTGCGTCACCTGGTTCGAGTTGGCGACCGTGTTCGTGAGCAGCTCGTAGGACTGCGCATCGAAATCGAAGAAGGATTGCGCACGCCCGGCGGTGAAGCCGGCGAACTGGATGAAGCCCTTGTCGATGGTCTGCTGGAACGCGTTCGGGTCCAGGCCCTGGAACGCACCCGTACTGGCCCGCGAGCCCGCCGGGGCGCCGCCCAGGCCGAGCGCACCGCGTCCCCCGCTCGGGCCGGGGGCCGTGGTGTCCTTGGTAATACGGATCGAGATGAACGAGCGTAGCGTCCCGTAAGCGGTCTGGGTCCGTGCATCGGTGTTGAGGTAGCCGCGCGCCCGAAAGCTGGTGAGGTCACGCCGGTAGGTCTGTCCGGCGAGGTTGAAAGCCTGCGCGCTCGGATTGTCGGTCGGGGCCTTGCCGCGGAACGTGTTTTCCGCCCGGATTTGGCCCGACACCCGCAGACACGTATCCGTGCCCGGGATGTAGAAGAACCCTTCCCCGAACGCGTCGCAGACGCGGACATACTCCACCGGAGCGGCCTTGCGGAACGGGAGGTCGGCGGCGTGGACGGCACTGGGAAGGACGCTGGAGGCCGCAAGGCCCAGCATCAACGATCGTCGAGACATTGCATGACCAGCGCGAGAGAGAACGAAGGAGTAGTCTACCTATGAAGTAGACTATCGGGGTCTCTTCTCCCGTCGGTCAAGCCAGCAATCGGAGAGCAGGAAAACTCGAATGGGCTGTGACAAACGAGGCACAGACTTCGCGGGCAGCGCCACTCACGAGGCATCATCAGCGCCGCCCGCCGCGGCCGATTTCGGGTGGTCCGACCCCTGCACATCATGCGGGTGCCGTTTCGCGCACGAGCATCGCGTCAGCCGGGAATAACGGGCAGCACGAGCGAGTCTCATCAGCGGAGCGGGGGCTGCGGGGGCTGGCATGGCGCGTTTCAGAGTGAAGCACACCGAATTCGAGGCTGAGCCGTACCGGGCGGGCATGGAGGACGAGTGGGCCCACCTTTGGCACTCCGGTGCTCTTCTGGGACGCTACGAGACCCGCCATGCGGCGGAGTGCTGTCCACACAAAAAAGGCCCGGGCTCCTTCGGCACCAGCGTGGCTGTCGTGAAGACGCCAACGGGACGGGACCCTGTGTGGCCGGGTGACTGGATCATCAGGAATGACCGGGGCGAGCGACGGGTCCTGACACCCGATGAGCTCTTCGGGGCCGACTATGTCTTCGTGGACAGCTGCCGGCACGAGGTCGACGCCATCGACGGTTCGCAGCCGGCAAGCGGACAGGACGGCTGGATGCCGAGGTTTGAGCCGTCCTGCCGGCGCGCGGCGCGATGATCGCCGCTTGAGCATCGCCCAGAGAGCAACCTGAGCCGCCCTGCAAGCAAGCCTGCGTGAGGATTGGCAGGCCGAAGGGATCGCCAGAACCAGGACCGAAAGGTCTGCAGGAGCGCAAGCCGAGCGTCGGCGCTATGGTGCGAGCTGCAGGCTAGCGGCCCGGAGCGGCGGCGATCGCACAGCAAGTCGAGAGCAACGTCGAGCGCTGCAACAGGGCAGGGAAGGGCAGGCACGTGCTGCGCAAGCGTTCCCTCGATTGAGTCCCAAGGCGGGGAGGCGCACAAGGATCCCGACACGCTCCTTGGATCTCAGCATGCACACACGTTTCATTCCGGTCGGTGATTTCTTCTTCAGGCAGCGCAACTGGGTGTTTCCGGGCTTCATCGCCTGCGTCTTCGCGATCGGCGTTCCTCCGTCGCAGACCTTCGGCAGCTTCGTGTTGGAGCACGTCAAGGATGTCGCGGCATCGTCATTGCCTTGGCAGGATTGACGTTGCGCGGCCTCGTGATCGGCCATCGCTATGTGCAGCGGTCTGGCGCCAAGCGGACCATCCAGGCGGACGAGCTGTTCACGACCGGTCTGTTCTCGCTCTGCCGCAACCCGCTCTACACGGGCAACGTCCTTATCCTGACGGGCATCTTCCTGATGCACGGCAACCCGTATGCCATCGTGATCGGGACGTTGCTCTTCACCTTCATCTACCGCGCGATCATCGCGGCCGAGGAGAACTATCTGATGAAGCGGTTCGGCGCCGTCTATGCCGGCTATTGCCGCACGGTGCCGCGCTGGCTGCCGAACCCGCTGCGCCTGCCGGCCGTGATGCGGACGCAGCCGTTTACCCTCGGCCGCGTGCTCATCGTGGAATATACAAATATCGGCCTGACGGTCGGAGCCCTGGCTCTCGTGGAACTCTACGAGAAGCTCGCCGACCCCTTGTCGCGCGGTCGGGGAGACGAGCTGGTTGTTCTGCTCTCGATCATCGGGGGCGCGGTCGTCTGGATCGGGCTGATGCGCTTTCTGAAAAAGAGCCGGATCCTTCTGACGCCGTAGCCAGCGGCCTTTTCACGGCCAGCAGCTTCCGACGCGGCGCGTCCGTCGACGAGTGACAGAACAGGCGCGCAGGCGACGTGCCTCTTGGAGCACGCTAAGTCTGTGGCGTCCCGGACTGGAGTCGAACCAGTGGCCTCAGGTTTAGGAAACCTGCGCTCTATCCTGCTGAGCTACCGGGACCGCTCAATGTCCGCATACCACAGCGATGTCGGGGCTTGGAAGGGCCGAGCGGGGCGGGTTGGCCGGTCGGATCGCCGGCCGGGAACGCCGGCCGTCCTCAGCCTCATGGTCGGCATGGCGGTCGCGCCGGTCGCACAGGCGCGCGATCACGCCCCCACCATCGCGTGCAGCTCCGCCGGCGGCGAAGCGGTCCGCGCCACTTCCCTCGGCGAAGACGGAAGCGTGACCCTGGCCGACGGCCGGTCCGTCCGTCTGGCCGGCATCGAGCCCAGCGATGCGGCGGCCCTGGCCGCCGAGGACCGGGCCAGGCTGACGAAATGGGTCGTCGGCCGTCCCGCGACCCTCGTGCCCACCGCGGCCGGCATCGACCGCTGGGGCCGCCTTGATGGTCTTCTGTTTATCGCATCCGGGGACGCGTCCGCAGGCGATTCGCCCTCCGCCGGGCTTCTCTCGGTCGCCTTCGCCCTGGTCGACGCCGGCCTTGTGCGCGGCCGCCCGGATGAGGGCTCGAAAGCCTGCTGGCCGGCGCTCCGAGCCGCCGAGACGGCGGCGCGGATCGCGGGTCTTGGCTTGTGGCGCGACGCTGCATATGCGATCCGCCATCCAGAGGACAGCGACAGGCTTGACGCGTCGTTCGGCACGATGGTCCTGGTGGAGGGGCAGGTCACGCGGGTCGCCCGCGGGCGATCGCGCCTGTTCATTGCCCTGGGAGCGAGGGGACGCGACGTGACGGTGAGCATTGCCAGGCGCGACCTGTTCATCCTCGAGGAAGTCGGGTTAAACGACGCTCGGCTGGTCGGCTCGAGGCTGCGGGTCAGAGGCGATCTGGAGGATCGTTTCGGTCCCTCGATCGATGTCGATCAGGCCGAGCAGATCGAAGTCCTCGCGCCGCCGCCCGAGGCGGACCGGGCGGCGGCGTCAGAGCGCGGTTCGGAACCTCCTGCACGGTGAGAGCGGCGGATGTGGAGTGAGGGCAGGGACGGTGGACGTACCCCAAGCCGGGCGACGACGTCGTCACGGGCTGGAGCCGTGCTTGTCCTTCTTGTGCTCGCCGGGTGCGCGACGGTGGACACGGGCGTCAAGCCGGCCTCCGACGCCGTCCCCCTTCCGGCCGCAGCCCCGCGTACGACAGGGATCGACTCGCCGGCCGTCCGCGAACACAAGCAACTCGTGAAGATGTTTGGCGGCGAGTACCACGCCGCCAGTGTCGAGAGGCTGCTCGACGACGTGCTCGCGAAACTCGCGGCCGCGAGCGACACGCCCGGCATCGCCTACAAAGTAACGGTTCTCAACTCGCCGGTGGTCAATGCCTTCGCGCTCCCCTCGGGGCGGATCTACGTGACGCGCGGGCTTCTCGCTTTGGCCAACGATACGGCGGAGGTCGCGGCCGTCATGGCCCACGAGATCGCCCATGTCACGGCGCGGCATGCCCTGCAGCGCGAGGAGGTCGAGAAGCGATCGGCGCTGTTCAGCCAGGCCGCGGCCGTGCTCGACGACCGCACGAAGGGACGGTCGTTCCAGGACTACGCCCAGAACAGCTTGGCGACCTTCTCCCGGCAGCAGGAGATCGAGGCGGACCAGATCGGCGTGCGCACGATCGCACGGGCCGGGTTCGACCCCTATGCCGCCTCGCGCTTCCTCGACCTGCTCGGCCGCTCCAGCGCCATGCGCCAGGGCCTGCTCGGCGGCAAGGACAGCGGCCGGCCCGACATCTCGGCCACGCATCCCTCCACGCCCGAGCGGATCGAGCGGGCCGTCGCCGAGGCCCGTCAGATCGGGGCGCCGGGCCTCGGCGAGACCGGGCGCGACCGCTATCTCGCCGCCATCGACGGCATGGCCTTCGGAGACGATCCCGCCGAGGGCTTCGTCCGGGGCACCCGCTTCGTTCATCCCAAGCTCGGCTTCACCTTCAGCGCGCCGGACGGCTTCGTCCTCGAGAACTCCGCCCAGGCGGTGCTCGGCATCGCGGACGGAGGGCAGGAAGCGCTGCGCCTCGACCGGGTTCATGTCGCATCCGACATGTCGCTCGATGCCTATCTCGCGTCCGGCTGGATCGACGGTCTGCAACAGGGGTCGATCGAGAACAGCGTGGTGGCCGGCTACCCGGCTGCGACGGCCAAGGCAAAGGGGGCGGAGTGGTTCTTCCGGCTGGCGGCGATCCGGCAGGGCGACGAGGTCTACCGCCTGATCTTCGCGACGCGCAGCCTGACCGACGATGTCGACGCCCGGTTCCGGGCCTCGATCAACAGCTTCCGCAAGATCACGCCGCAGGACGCGCAGGACGCCCGCCCGCTGCGCCTGACCACCGTGACCGCGGGGATCGGCGATACGCCCGAGCGCCTGGCCAGCCAGATGAAGGGAGGCGACTCGCCGCTCGATCTCTTCACGATGCTGAACGGGCTGACGGCTGCCGATACGGTCAAGCCCGGCGAACGCTACAAGCTCGTGACCGACTGAACGGACCGCCGAGCCGCTCGTGCCCCGCCCTGCCACGGCTTGGGACAATGTGATCATGAACCATTCCGCTTCCTTCCGCGTATCCGTGTTGCGATCCGGGAGACGATGATGTTGCAGATGGCTGGGGTCCGACGGCAATTCGTCAAGGCGGCCATGGCGGCCAAGTTCCTGGAGCGGGACGAAGAGCGCGCGCTGGCGATCAGCTGGAAGGACAACCGGGACGAAGCGGCTCTTCATGAGCTGGCGTCTGCGCATATGCGCCTTGTGATCGCGCTGGCCGCTCGTTTCCGTCACTACGGCCTGCCCTTGGCCGATCTGATTCAGGAAGGGCATGTCGGCCTGCTCGAGGCCGCCGCGCGGTTCGAGCCCGAACGCGAAGTCCGATTCTCGACCTACGCGACCTGGTGGATCCGCGCCTCCATCCAGGACTACATCCTGCGGAACTGGTCGATCGTGCGGGGCGGGACCAGCTCGGCTCAGAAGGCGCTCTTCTTCAATCTGCGCCGCCTGCGGGCCCAGCTCAGCCACAACCCCGGGGCCCGCGGAAATTCCCCGCTGTTCGCAACCATTGCCCTCGCGCTCGGGGTCTCGGCGGCGGACGTCGAACTGATGGATACGCGGCTCTCGGGCTCAGACGTGTCCCTCAACGCTCCTGTTTCGGACAGCGACTCCTCCGGATTGACCGAGCGGGTCGATTTCCTGGTCGACGACAAGCCGCTTCCTGACGAGACTGTCGGCGACGAGATCGACACGACGCGGCGGATGCATCAACTCAACGAGGCCCTCCTCGTTCTGTCCGAACGGGAACTGAGGATCGTCCGGGAGCGGCGGCTTGCCGAAGAAGCGGCGACGCTGGAGGCCCTGGGTGAGCGCCTCGGGATTTCCAAGGAGCGCGTGCGGCAGATCGAAAACCGTGCGATCGAGAAGCTGAAGAAGGCGCTGGTCACGCTGGACGGGACAGCGCCGCGGCAGGTGAGCTAAGCTTTTCTGCAAGCAGCCGGGAGTGACCGACGCCACGCCGCTGATCGCGGGCGTGGCGTTTGCTTGTATGCCGATGCCGTGTGCGTCAGTTTACGTTCAAGGCTTGCGATCCTGTCTGTCGACACGGTTCGCCACGCGGTGTAAGGACCGCGTCTCGACAAATCAAAACAGCGCGCCGAAACGCAGCGGTCCCACCCGCATCGGCAAGGAGTCATCGTGAACGTCATACAAATCCTTGAGCGGGAAGAGATCGCTCGTCTTACGGCCGACCGGACCATTCCCGAGTTCCAGCCGGGCGATACCCTCATCGTCAACGTGAAGGTGAAGGAGGGCGAGCGCGCCCGTGTGCAGGCCTACGAAGGCATCTGCATCGCCCGCGCCAACAGCGGCCTCCACGAGAACTTCACGGTCCGGAAGATCTCCTACGGCGAAGGGGTCGAGCGGGTGTTCCCCCTCTATTCGCCCAACATCGAGAGCATCAAGGTTCTCCGCCGCGGCAAGGTCCGGCGCGCCAAGCTCTATTATCTCCGCGACCGCCGCGGCAAGTCGGCGCGGATCGCCGAGCGGGTCGACAACAAGGCCAAGACCAAGGCGAAAGCCAAGGCGGCCGTGTCCGCCCCCGCTGCCGAATAAGACGAGCGCTCGCGCTCGTTCGAACGCGCCGGACCGGCGGCATCCCACCAGGAAGGACCGTCCGGCGCGATCTCGTGAGGATTGCAGGAGAAGCCATCATGGTCGCCGCATCATCGGGACCGCGGACGCTTTACGACAAAATCTGGGACGACCATGTCGTCGACCGCCAGGAGGATGGAACGTGCCTCCTCTACATCGATCGTCACCTCGTCCACGAGGTGACGAGTCCCCAGGCCTTCGAAGCGTTGCGCCTGTCGGACCGGCGGGTGCACGCCCCGCAGAAGACGCTGGCCGTTGTCGACCACAACGTGCCCACGTCCGACCGCCGGGCCGGCATCGCGGATCCCGAAAGCCGGATGCAAGTCGAGACCCTGGCGAAGAATGCACGGGACTTCGGCATCGAGTATTTCGACGAACTCGATGCGCGGCAGGGGATCGTCCACATCATCGGGCCCGAGCAGGGCTTCACGCTCCCCGGCACGACGATCGTCTGCGGCGACAGCCATACCTCGACGCACGGAGCCTTCGGCGCGCTGGCACACGGGATCGGCACGTCCGAGGTCGAGCACGTTCTGGCGACTCAGACCCTGATCCAGGGCAAGGCCAAGAACATGC
>CAXTVD010000073.1:0-14920 GCA_964247575.1 uncultured Lichenihabitans sp. | reverse complement strand
CAAGACGTCCTCCAGTGAGGTCCGGGCCAGGCGGGGCAGGGCCGCGCGGAGGTTGTCCTCGGAGAAGCCGTGCTTCGCCCGCTCGAAGGCCCGGGCGACGATCTGGCGTCCCAGCGTCGCGAACTGGGCGCGCACGGCGCTGCGTGTGGCCTTGCGGATGGCGGCCTTGGCCTTGCCGGTGATGGCGACATCCTCCCAAGCCGCCGACGGCAGCTGACCGCCGCCACGGATGATGTCGACCTCGTCGCCGTTCTTGAGCTCGGAAATGAGGGGCGCCACGAGCCCGTTGATCTTTACGCCGGCCGCGGAATGGCCGATGTCGGTGTGAACGGCATAGGCGAAGTCGATCGCCGTCGCCCCGCGGGGCAAGGCGATCAGCCGGCCCTTGGGGGTGAAGCAGAACACCTGGTCGTGGAACAGTTCGAGCTTGGTATGCTCCAGGAACTCTTCCGAACTGGCGCCTTCGGCCAGCAGCTCGATGGTCCGGCGCAGCCACGCATAGGCCCGGCTCTCCTGCGCCAGCGACTGCAGGGCGATCGAGCGACCGTCCTTGTACAGCGCGTGCCCGGCGATGCCGTGTTCGGCGACGTCGTCCATCTCCGCGGTGCGGACCTGCAGTTCGACCCGCTGACGGCCCGGCCCGACCACGGTCGTATGCAGCGAGCGATAGTCGTTCTGCTTGGGGGTCGAGATGTAGTCTTTGAAGCGGCCGGGCACGCTCGGCCATTTGGTGTGCACCATGCCGAGCGCCAGGTAGCAGTTCTCGACCGTATCGACGATGACCCGGAACCCGAAGATGTCGGAGAGCTGCTCGAAGGCGAGCGACTTCTGCTCCATCTTCCGCCAGATCGAGTAGGGCTGCTTCTGCCGGCCCTTGACCTCCGCCTTGATGCCCCGCGCGCCCAGGCGCTCGGACAACTCCTGCTCGATGGTGCCGATCAGTTCGTCGCTCTTCTCGCGCATGGCGGCGAGACGCGCGAGGATCGTGTCGTGCGCGTCAGGCATCAGATGGGCAAAGGCGAGATCCTCGAACTCGTTGCGCATGCCCTGCATGCCCATGCGCCCGGCCAGCGGCGCGTAGATGTCGAGCGTCTCCTCGGCGATCCGGGCCCGCTTGTCCGGCGGCACGAAGTGCAGCGTGCGCATGTTGTGCAGGCGATCGGCGAGCTTGACGAGCAGGACGCGGACATCGTCCGCCACCGCCAGGAGCAGCTTGCGGAAGTTCTCGGCCTGTTGCGCGCGCTTCGACACGAGGTCGAGGCGCTTGATCTTGGTGAGCCCTTCGACCAGCGCGCCGATCTCCGGCCCGAACAGTCCGTCGATCTCCTCGCGCGTCGAGGCGGTATCCTCGATCGTGTCGTGCAGGACGGCGGCGACGATGGTCGCATCGTCGAGCTTCAGGTCGGTCAGGATGGCGGCGACTTCGAGCGGATGGCTGAAGTAGGGGTCGCCCGAGGCTCGTTTCTGCGCGCCATGCGCCTTCATGGCATAGACGTAGGCCCGGTTGAGGAGGTCCTCGTCCGCCTGCGGATTATAGCTCCGGACCCGGTCGACCAGTTCGTACTGCCGCATCAGCTTTGCAGCAGCCGGACGTTTCGGGGCAGAGACCGCGACATTCATGACGGAGGGGCGCCAATCGCAAGGGGAGCAAACCTAACGTCGCGCGCTCCGACCCCATCCGCAAGCCGGCGCCAGGAAAAGTTACTCGCCTTCCTCCTCCGTCTCCGCCGGCGGAACCAGGCCTTCGAGGCCGCGCAGGAGTTCCTCCTCCGTCATCCGGTCGAACTGGATGTCGCCGGCCGCATCGCTGGAGGAGCCGGTCGGCGGAGCGAGGCTGGGGACGACTTCCATCTCGGGTTCGTCGACTTCGACATGCTTCTGCAGCGAATGGATCAGGTCTTCCCGAAGGTCGTCCGGCGCGAAGCGGGCGTCGGCGATCTCGCGCAGCGCGACGACGGGGTTCTTGTCATTGTCGCGATCGACGGTGACGGGAGCGCCCGACGAGATCATCCGCGCACGGTGACTCGCCAGAAGAACGAGATCGAAACGGTTTTCGACCTTGTCGACACAGTCCTCAACCGTTACACGCGCCATCGCGACAACCCTTCCAGGATGATTGACCAAAGCGGGGTGCTAGCACTCATGGACGTGGCCTCGCAAGTCCGGCCTGTGCCGGCGCGCCTCCGCGACATGTTGGAACGGGCCTGAGCAATGTGTCACAGCGGCCTTATCTCCGCCTTGCAGGCGTGGAAAACGGCCGGCAATCGGCGTGGAACGAATTCGTCGACCGCGCCTTAACCCCTAGGTGAAATCGATCACCACGACCACGACGGTCGATTGCCGCGCCTGCTGGGCGCGGCAGATTCCAGAGCATTCGGAAAAATGAACGAAAACGAAAGAACAGCTCTATTTATCGACGGCGCGAATCTGTACGCGACAGCGAAGTCTGTCGGTTTCGATATCGATTATCGACGACTGCTGCGTGAGTACCAGTCGAAGGGACGCCTCATCCGCGCGTTCTACTATACGGCGCTGGTCGAGGACCAGGAATACTCATCCATCCGGCCGCTGATTGATTGGCTCGATTACAATGGCTTCGCGGTGGTGACGAAGCCGGCGAAGGAGTTCGTCGACCACACCGGGCGACGCAAGGTCAAGGGGAACATGGACATCGAACTCGCCGTCGATGCCATGGAGATGGCCGAGCATCTCGACCACATGGTTCTGTTCTCCGGGGACGGTGACTTTCGGTCGCTGGTCGAGGCCGTGCAGCGGCGCGGTGTGCGCGTCACGGTCGTGTCGACGGTCTCCACCCAGCCTCCGATGATCGCCGATGAGCTCCGTCGCCAGGCGGACGAATTTGTCGATCTGGCCCAGCTTGTCGGGCGCATCGGCCGCGACGGCGAACGGCCCGTCCGCACTGGCGACCGGCGTGTCATGGGCCATTCTCCGGCGACGGCGCCCGTTGATCCGAACGGACACGAAGGCTGATCGGACCCGGCGAGCCGCCCCTGGATTGTCCGCTCTGTCCGCGCCTGGTCTCCTTCAGGCAGGCGGCTCGAGCGCGCGAACCGGGATGGCACAATGCACCCGTCCCGTCCTTCGGCCCGGCCGACGCCCGACTTCTGATCGTGGGCCTCGCACCGGGGCTGCAAGGCGCCAACCGGACCGGTCGCCCCTTCACGGGCGACTGGGCGGGCGATCTGCTCTACGACACCCTGCATCGCTACGGCCTGTCGTCGGGAACCTACGACGAAAGGCTGGACGACGGCTTGGCGCTGGTGGACTGCGTCATCACCAACGCGGTGCGCTGCGTGCCTCCCGCAAACAAGCCGCTTCCGGTCGAAATCGCGACCTGCCGGCCGTTCCTGATCGAGACCCAAGGAGCCCTGCCCCGGCTCTCGGTCGTCCTCGCCCTGGGCCGGATCGCGCACGAGAGCGTCGTCCGCTCGCTTGGGCTCAAGCTGTCGGCCGTTCCCTTCGGGCACGGGCGGGAACACGCGGTGACCACGCCTGCGGGTCGCGCCATCACGCTGCTCAACAGCTATCACTGCTCGCGCTACAACACGAACACCGGCGTACTGACGACGGCGATGTTCCAGGCCGTCTTCGCGCGCATCCGCGATCTGCTGGACGCGGGCTGAAACCCGTCAGTTCTTGTCGCGCATCAGCCGGGACTTCTCGCGGTTCCAATCCCGCACGCGCTCGGTCTCGCGCTTGTCGTGGATCTTCTTGCCCTTCGCCAGGGCGATCTCGATCTTGGCGATGCCGCGATCGTTGAAATACACCTTCAGCGGGACGATCGTCATGCCTTCCCGCTCGACGCCGTTCTTGAGCTTGGAGATTTCGCGGGCCCGCATCAGCAGTTTGCGGGGGCGACGCGGCTCGTGATTGAAACGGTTGGCCTGGAGGTATTCCGGGATGTTGGCGTTGATGAGATAGAGTTCGCCCTTCTCGGCCGAAGCATAGCTCTCCGCGATCGTCGCCTTGCCCGTCCGGAGCGCCTTGACCTCGGTGCCGCTCAGCATCAACCCGGCCTCGAAGGTCTCGCCGATGGCGAAATTGTAGCGCGCCCGCCTGTTGTCGGCGACGACCTTGTAGTTGTTGACCTTGGGTGGGCTCACCGTGTCTCCGAACTCAATCGTGCAGGATGCCGGCCGAGCGCATCGCAGCCCGGATCGCGGCCCGCGTCGGCTCGGTGACCGGCACCATCGGCAGCCGGCTCTCCTCGGCGGCGTAGCCCAGCAGGGACAGCGCGTATTTCGGGCCGGTGGGGTTCGGCTCGAGAAACAGGGCCGTGTGGAGGGGCACGAGCCTGTCCTGCACCTCGAGCGCGAGGGCGAAGTCGCCCGCCAGGCAGGCGCTCTGCATCTCCGCACAGAAGCGGGGCGCGACGTTCGCCGTCACGGAAATGCAGCCATGCGACCCGGCCGCCATGCAGGCCAGCGCGGTCATGTCCTCTCCCGAGAGCTGGATGAAATCGGGGCCGAGCGCCTGCCGCTGCAGCGACACGCGCGCGACGTTGGCGGTCGCGTCCTTGACGCCCACGATGTTCGGCAGCTCGTAGAGCCGCTTCATGGTGTCGATGCTCATGTCGACGACCGACCGGGGCGGGATATTGTAGATGACGACCGGCAGGCCGATGGCGTCGTTCACCGCCTTGAAGTGGCGGTAAAGCCCCTCCTGGCTCGGCTTGTTGTAGTAGGGCGTGACCACGAGAACCCCGTCGGCCCCCGCCTCCTCCGCATGGCGGGCCAGATCGACCGCCTCGGCCGTGTTGTTCGACCCCGCCCCCGCAATGACGGGAACGCGCCCCTTCACCTCCTCGACGACGATGTCCACCACGCGCCGGTGCTCGTCGTGGGTGAGGGTCGGGCTCTCGCCCGTGGTTCCGACCGGCACGAGGCCATGGGTGCCACTCTCGATCTGCCAGTCGACAAGGGCTCGCAGGGCCGCTTCGTCGATCCCGCCGTTCCGGAACGGCGTGACGAGTGCCGTCAGCGAGCCCTTGAAACGCGGTGTCGACATGACCGGTCTTCCATTCGCATGGCCAGGAGATCCATCCATGGCGGGATGACGCCCAACAGGCGCCGCAATTGCACGGCTCCTGGAAGGGCGCTGATGTAGCTCTTCGGCGGGGCCATGGGAAGGCCAATCCCGGCAACCCGTCCCGGGAGCCGGGTTAACAATGCGTAAAGGGGAAACCGGCAAGCATGCACCGACGCCTTGCGGACCATGTCCAACGAACCGAGGGACGCATGTCGAAGAGCCGGTACGTGGTTTTGGGGATGTTCGGACTGTGCGCCGGCGCAGGGGTGGTCGTCGGCTCCATGCCGCAAACATGGCGCCTGATCCGGCACGAGCGTGCGCTGCACCGCCATGTTCGCTTCGGCGACACGGTCGCGTCCTCGGTGGTTCCCATCGCCAAGGCGATGGCGCCCGTCGTGGCGGCTGACCTCGATCTGCGCTTCGTCGGTCAGGGGCTGTCGGATTTCGCCGCGCCGCGCCTTCTTCCACCCCGGCTCGAGGCGGCGCACTACGCGCCTCCGACGATTACCGCCGCGAAAACCACGACCGCGGCCTCTCCCCTCGACCAGAACACGTCCGCCGTCGCGACAGCGACAAAGACGGACGACTCCTCGCTGGCTGCCGATCTGGCGGGCGCCCGCCAGGCGCTCCGACACTACCATGATGGCGACGTGGCCGGCGGTGACGACTTCGCCCGCTTGACCAACGGATCCTTGCGGACCGCGCTGGACTGGGCGGCCATCCGGCTTGCCTCGCGGCAGGCCGGCCCGGACCGGCTCCGGGCCTTCATCGCCGCGCATGCCGACTGGCCCCAGGGGACATGGATCAACAGGCGCATCGAGGAGTCGCGGTCCGCGGTGCGCGACCCGGTCCAGGTCCTGGCTATGTTCGCCTCCAGCACCCCCGAGACCTTGACCGGCAAGCTCAGCCTCGCCCGGGCCAAGCTCGCGACCGGCGACAGCGCGGGGGCCGCCGCGGTCGTCCAGGCGGTCTGGCGCAACGACGACCTCACACCCGCCGAAGAAGCCACCGTCCTGCGGGATTTCGGCAGCGTGCTGCATCGCGAGGACCACAAGTTCCGGGCGGACCGGCTTCTCTACAAGGAGACGATTCCGCCCGCTCTGCACGCGGCGCAGCTCGCCGGACCCGATGTGCTGCTGCTTGCCAAGGCGCGAGCGGCCGTCACAGCACTGGCCCCGGCGGACGCCGCCATCGTCGCCGTTCCCAAGCCGCTGCAGAACGATCCTGGCCTGATCTATGCCAAGCTCCAGAAGGCCCGGCGCGCCGGGCGGATCGACGAGGCCGCCGGCCTGATGCTCGCCGCGCCCACCGCCATCAATCTTCTGGTCGATGGCGACGCGTGGTGGGTGGAGCGACGGCTCCTCGCCCGCAAGCTTCTCGATGCCGGGCGGACGCAGACCGCTTACCAGGTCGTGGCGGCGCATTCGGCGACCTCCAATGCCTTGCGGATCGAGGCCGAGTTTCATGCCGGCTGGATCGCCCTTCGGTTCATGAACGATCCGGCGCTCGCGGCGCCTCACTTCGCCGCCGTCTCGGCCATGGCGGAAACCCCCATCTCCGCCGCGCGCGGTGCCTACTGGCAGGGCCGGGCCGCCGAGGCGCTCGGCAACGACGCGGACGCGGCCCGCTTCTATGCCGCCGCCTCGTCCAAGCCGACGACCTTCTACGGCCAGCTCGCGGCCGCCCGGGCCGGGCATGGTCCCCTCGCGCTTCGTCAGCCCGCCAGCGTCGCGCAGGGCCCGGAGCGGCGTGAGGCGATCCGCTGCGTCGAACTCCTCTTCGCTCTCGGCGAGCGCGAGCTCGCCACCTCCCTCGCCTTTGCCACAGCCCGTTCGGAGCCGGACGAAGCGCAGGTCGCGGCCCTGGCGGAGGTCGTCGAGGCAACGCAGGACGCCCGAACGACGCTCGTCGTCGGCAAGACCGCCGCCCAGCGCGGCATGGCGATCGATGAGGCCGCCTTCCCCACCTTCGGCGTTCCCGGCTATCAGCCGCTGGACCGCTCGGCCGACCGTCCCACCGTCTTCGCCATCGCGCGGCAGGAGAGCGAGTTCGATCCGCATTCGGTCTCGTCGGCCGGGGCCAAGGGACTGATGCAGGTCATCGACTCGACCGCTCGGCAGACGGCCGAACATGCGGGCGTCCGCTTCGACGAGGCCCGCATGCTGACCGATGCCGCCTTCAATGCGCAGATCGGGGCGGCGCATCTGGGCAAGCTGCTCAGCGAGCAGGACGGGTCCTACATCCTGACCTTCGCCGCCTACAACGCCGGTAGCCGGAAGGTCCAGGAATGGATCGCCGCCTATGGCGATCCGCGCAAGCCCGGCGTCGACCCGATCGACTGGATCGAGCGCATCCCGTTCACCGAGACGCGCAACTACGTGCAGCGGGTCTTCGAGAACATGCAGATCTATCGGGTCCGCTTCGGAATCCCCACGGCCCTCCTGAGCGATCCCAAGGCGGGGTCGGACGGCAAGCGGACGTGACCCCGGTGACGGGCTACGTCAGCCGGTTCGTCGATGCCGCCGACGGCCTGCGCCTGCATGTGCGCGACCACGGCAACCTGACCTCGGACCGGGTCGTGGTCTGCCTGCCCGGCCTCGCGCGGACGGCGGCCGATTTCGATCCGCTTGCCGCCGCGCTCCTGGAGGCCGATGGCGCACGGCGGATCGTGGCGCTCGACTATCGCGGGCGCGGCCTGTCGGACTGGGACAGCGACCCAGGCCATTATGATCCGGCGATCGAATCCAGGGACATCCTCACCGTGCTTGTGGCGCTCGGCATCGCGCGCGCCGTGGTGGTGGGCACGTCGCGCGGCGGACTGCACGCCATGGCCCTGGCCAAGATGCGGCCGAGCCTGCTCGCCGGCGTGGTGCTGAACGACATCGGCCCGGTGCTGGAGCCGGAGGGCCTCGCGCGCATCCAGGGCTATGTGGGCAAGCTGCCCTCGCTTGCGTCCTGGGACGAGGCGGCGGCCGTCCTGAGGAGGGCAGCGGGCGCGCAGTTCACGGGACTGTCCAACGCCGACTGGGCCCACTACGCGCGAACCACCTTTGCCGAGCAAGGGCCGGGTCACCTGGCCGTGCGCTACGATCCCGCGCTGGCCGTGAACCTTGCCAAGCTCGATCCGGGTGCCCTGCCTGCGCTGTGGGACTCCTTCGACGCGCTTCGGCCGGTTCCCTTGATGATCGTGCGCGGCGCGAACTCCGACCTGCTCTCCGCGACCACGCTGGAGGCCATGGTCGCGCGTCACCCCGATTGTCTCTCCTGGACCGTGCCCGGCCAGGGCCACGCCCCGCTCTTGACCGACCGACCGACGCTCAAGGCGATCGACGGCTTCGTCGCCCGCTGCTTCACGGCTCCTCCGCCGGATTGAGCGATCTCAGGGCCGGTGACCGCTGACGGTCGCCCCCGCCTCGGGCGCGAGCCGCCGATAGAAGGCGAGCGGCGCCAGCGCCAGGGCCGCCACCACGATGAAGGCGGCGTGGAACGGCCGCTCCGGCGGTCCACCCGGGGCGTCCAAGGCGGCGTCGAGAATCCTGAGTGTAATCGCGCCGGTCGCGATGCCCAGGCCGACCGAGAGCTGCGAGGCGACGTTGGAGAGCGTGTTGGCGCCGTTGGTGGCGCCGGGCGGCACGTCGGCAAAGGCCAGCGTGTTCAGCGCGGTGAACTGCATGGACCGGCTTGCGCCCGCCAGCATCAGGAGCAGAACGGTCAAGGGAACTGGCGTGGTGGTCCCGATCAGGGCGCATAGGCCGATGGCTGCCGCGCCCAGCACCGTATTGACCACCAGCACGGTCCGGAAGCCGAAGCGCCGCAGGATGGCCGAGGTCACCGGCTTGATGCCGATATTCGCGACCCCGTACCACAGCACGTAGAGCCCCGCGATCCCCGGTCCCAATCCCAGGCCGAGTTGAAACAGCTGCGGCAGCAGGAACGGGGTGGTGCTGATCGCGACCCGGGACAGCGATCCCCCGCTCATGGTCAAGGCGAAGCTCGGGATGCGGAACGCTGCAAGACTGACGAGTGGATGCGGGTGCCGAAGGGCGTGGCGGATGGCCAGCCCACCGAGGACCAGGCTGGCTGCGAGGGCGGCCGACGCGGTCTTTCCGTCCGCCCTGGCCTGCCCGAACTGGTCGACGGCGAACAGGAGCAACGCCAGGGCAAGGCCGTTCAGGAGGAAGCCGCGGCTGTCGAACGGCCGCCGCTCGTCCATCTGTTCGGTCCGGACCAGCCGGACGGCAAGCAGGCAGCCCAAGAGCCCCAGCGGCACGTTGATGAAGAAGATCCATCGCCAGGACAGGGCAGCGGTGATGAAGCCGCCCAGCGGGGGCCCCAGGACGGGAGCAACGAGCCCCGGCCAGGTCAGGGTCGCGATGGCCCTGATGAGGTCGCTCTTGGCGGTCCCGCGCAGGACGACGAGGCGACCGACGGGCACCATCAGGGCGCCCGCGCCGCCCTGGAGGATGCGGGCGAGCGTGAACTGCGGGAGCGTGTGGCTGAACCCGCAGAGGATCGATGCCAGCGTGAACAGCGCAATGGCGCTGGAGAAGACCCGTCGCGCGCCGAAGCGGTCGACCATCCAACCGCTGGCCGGGATGAAGACGGCGAGGGTCAAGAGATACGCGGTCATGCCGACGGCGAGCGCGCTCGCCGTCGAGGAAAAGCTCCGGGCCATGCTCGGCAAGGCCGTCGCGATCACCGTCCCGTCGAGGTTCTCCATGAAGAAGGCGCCCGCCACGAGCAGCGCCACCGCGCTGGATCGACGCGGCGGGACGGAGCTGTCGACCGACACGGGATGAACGCTCTCCTGACTGCGGGCACGAACGCCGGGGCATTCGGGGCCCGGCCGACGCCGGCATCTCTGCGTTCTAGCGCGCGTTGGCCGATCTGTCCCCGCCCGAATGTCAGCCACGCGGCGTATGTTGGCGGCTTTTCAGGGACCGGGAGCGGGCGTGGTCCGCCGCTGAAAGCCCGGACAAGCTTGCGGGTCGAGGCTCCACAGCCGATCATGCGTGTCGGGCCTCGGCTGGCGCCGAAGGGCAAGGCTCTCGCGGCATCTCGGGTAGCGGCCCCGACGCATCGCGACACGAAGGGCGCAGACAAAGCATGGACGGACTCGGTAATCTCCTGGCCGCGACGATCGCCTTCGTCGGCAGCCATTTCGTTCTGTCGCACCCGCTGCGACGGCCCTTGACGGCCCGGCTTGGCGAGAAGGGCTTCCTGCCCCTCTACTCGGTCGTGGCCATCGCGACTTTCACCTGGTTCATCTCGGCCGCCGTTGCCGCCCCGAACGGGCCTGTCTGGTGGATCGCCGCGCCCGGACTGTGGGACTTGGCGACGCTCGTCATGCTGGGCGCCGCCATCCTCCTCGTAGGCTCCCTGGTGGGCAACCCGGCCATGGTCGATCCCAGCCTGCGACCGCGCATGCCGGAGGCGCCGCGCGGCGTCCTGGCCGTCACGCGTCATCCCATGATGTGGGCCTTCACGATCTGGGCCGTCGTGCACGTCGTGCTGTGGGGTACGCCGGCCAACCTCATCGTGGCGGCCGGCATCGGCATCCTCGCCTTTTTCGGCTCGCGCGCCCAGGACGGTAAGAAGGCGATGCTTCTCGGGGATTCCTGGCGGACGTGGGAGGGGCGGACCTCCTTCTGGCCGTTCGGCGCGCAGGTCTCGCATCGCGCGCCGTGGCGGGCCGCCATCCCGCAATGGGGCGTGCTCCTGGGCGGGATCGTGATCTGGTTGGTGGCGACGGCCGCTCACGGCTGGCTCGGCGGCCCGCTGGCCGGTCCGTGGCGCTGGTTCCACTAGCAGTGGAGGCGGGCGCGGCCGCGCCTCAACCCTGAGGGAGCTCGTCCAGCCGGACAGGACGCGGCAATGGCCGCTCATCCATATTGAGTATAGGCGGGCGCAGACACTTCAACCTATGCGGGGGCGGTGAGCCGTTCCATCGCGGCACCCACGATCGAACGCCCCGGAGGGCAGATGGGTCGGACAAGAGGTCCGACAGCCTCGACCGAACGCCCTCCTGCCCCGGACAGCCAAGCGATGGATGACAAACAGGCCCAGCAGACCGAAGCGGTGTCGGTCGCCATCATCGAAGCCATCGACCGGACCGTGACCGAAAAGGAGATCCCGGTCATTCTGGCGGCGCTCGGCGTGGTCGTGGGTGTCTATGCACGCGGAAGCGCCGACCAAGACGCGAGCCTTCGGCTCGTCAACGCGCTCGCGAAGGGCGTGTGCTCCGGCGAATTGCTGGAATAAAGGCGCTTCAATCCGCTGCGGCGATCTTCTGAGGCAGCGTGCCTGCATCGTGATCCTTATGCAGCAGGTCCCAATGCAGCTGCGAGAGCGTGGGCTCGCCGGTCTTGCCCAGAAGCTCGGCAAGCGTCGTGGTCGGCGCATAGCCCTGGGCAAAGCCGGCGCCGTAGATCTTGCGCAGCGTGCCCACGAGCGTGTTGCCGTGCTTCCTGCTGATCTCGCCGTTCTTGTCGCGATGACGGCCGTGCAGACCCGGCTGTTCCATGGCGTCCTCCCGCGTTCGACCGCAGTATGACGCGGCGGCGCCTCGCCACAAGAGCACCGGCGCGCGTGAGTCGTTTCGCGCCGCGATGCGTTGGAAGGCCAGGAGAGATCGATGGCCGACAGCTTGGTTCAGACGCGCCGCTTCAGGGTCAGGGCCCGCCACGAGGATGCCTCGCATGGTCGGATCTTGATCGAGCCCACCTTCGAGGCGGCGGCGATCGCCTATGTCGAGCATGGGCCGGCGCCCGCCGACGGGCATCAGGCGATCAGCGTGATCGTCCACGACATCGAGAGCGGCCACGAGCATAGCTTTCTCATCCATCCCGATGCCGAGGACACGGCAACCACGCCGTAGTCGCGAACCAAAAGAACCCGGCCCCGTTGAGTCGGGGCTGTCGGCCATCGCAGCTGCCCGGAGACACGACCCATGGCATCGCTGCCCCGCCCGACCTGGCAAGGCCACCTCCGGCTGTCGCTCGTCTCCTGCCCGGTTGCGCTCTACACGGCCACCAACGCGGCCGGCGACGTGCATTTCCACCTCATCAACCCGGCGACGAACAACCGGATCAACATGATCACCGTCGATCCGGATACCGGCCCGGTGAAG
The DNA here is from genome assembly GCA_964247575.1 of uncultured Lichenihabitans sp. Taxonomy (GTDB): domain Bacteria; phylum Pseudomonadota; class Alphaproteobacteria; order Rhizobiales; family Beijerinckiaceae; genus Lichenihabitans. The sequence goes on along the minus strand of CAXTVD010000073.1, from coordinate 2,742 downwards.
CGTTCGGATCTGATCAAGGGCTTCGAGGTGTCCAAGGACAAATACGTCTTCCTGACCAACGAAGAGCTGCAGTCGGTCAAGCTGGAGAGCACGAAGGTCATCGACATCGAGCATTTCGTGCCGGCCGCCGACATCGACCGCACCTACTGGGACCATCCCTATTACCTCGCCCCCGACGGCAAGATGGCGCAGGAGGCGTTCGGGGTCATCCGCGAAGCGATGGTCCGGTCGGGCCGGATCGCACTGGGACGGGCCGTGCTGTCGACTCGGGAGCGCATCCTGGCGCTGGAGCCGCGCGACCAGGGCATGCTGGCCTATTCGTTGCGCACCCGGGACGAGGTCCGCGACGCGCAGGCCTTCTTCCACGGGATCGGTGATGCCAAGCCGGACGAGGCCATGATCGAGATCGCCGAGCGGATCATCCAGCAGAAGGAAGCGCCGTTCGATCCCGGCACGTTCCAGGATCGCTACGAGGACGCGCTGAAGGCGCTGATCACCCGTAAGCAGAAGGGCGAGGAGGTCGAGGAGGTCGAAGAGCCCGAGGATACGAACGTCATCGACCTCATGGAGGCCTTGCGCAAGAGCCTGGGCGACGGGCCGTCCAAGGGCGCGAAGAAGCCGGCAAAGCCCGCGGCCAAAGCCGCCCCAAAAAGCAAACCGGCTCCCAAGCGGCGGAAGGCCGGGTAGTCAGGCCCCGCCCTTGGTCTCGTAGGCACGCCGCTCGCGCGCCGCCGCGCGCGTGGCCTTGGCCCAGGCGGCCTCGTACCGGGTTGCCGCGGCCGCTTCCTCGGCCTCGAGCCCCCGGCGCCGCTGCGCGAGGATGCGTTCTTCGGCTTCGATCGCCCTGCGGGCCTCCTGGAAGGCCCCTTCCGCGCGCCGGCGGTCCTCCTCGAGCTGCCGCAGCGTCGCCTCGGCGCTGTCGAGAGCGGAGCGATCCACCGGGAGGGGGCGCTGCGGGACGAGCCGAAGCCTGGGTTTCGGCTTCCCGGCCCGTGGCAGATCCGGCAGGTTTGGGAGGCCGGGATTAAGGCCGAACGGATCGTTCGTCCCGATCGCGCGCTTCAGCGGGGTTTCCGGCTGCCGGAGGGCGGCCTCGATCGCCTTCTCGTCGGTCGCCAGCCGAGCCATGCCGTCGGCGAAGAGGTCGTGATGCGTTCCCCACGCCCGCAACGCCGCAGCTTGGCTCGCGGCGGCCACCACCGTGTCGTAGAAGCCGAGTTGGGCCTGGAAGACCTTCAGCTTGCGGGCCATGGCCGTCCGTCCCCGTCCGATCCAGGATCAGACCCGCGCGCCGCCGTCCCCTCGCGCGGTGCGGGCCGAACGCTCGAACGGGACGAAGCGATGGGCCTGCCGGCTGAAGTGGTGCGGCCAAGAGGACTCGAACCTCCACTGGTTTCCCAACTAGCACCTCAAGCTAGCGCGTCTACCAATTCCGCCATGGCCGCACGGGGCGGGAACCGATCTGATCGGTCCCACGCCGGCCGCGTCGTCTAACAAATCCGGTCGGGCGGTGCAAGCCGCACCGGCAGACGCATCACGCGCTGAGCGGCCGCGGGCCCACGACATGCTCCTTCAGCACCGTGCCGGCTGCCTCGTCGACCTCCTTCAGCATGACGTCGTAGCCCCACAGATCGGCAAGGTGCTGCAGCACGCGGCGGCAGTCGTCGGGCTGCAGCAGGAGGCCATCCCGCACGTGGTGGTGGACGATGAGCTTGCGATCCCCGGAGAGGTCGACGTCGACCACCTGGATGTCGGGATCGGTCCAGGCGACATCGTATTGCCGGGCGAAGGAGCGGCGGAGGTTGCGATAGCCGCGCTCGTTGTGGATCGCCGCGACGTGCAGGTCCTCCTCCTCGGGATCGTCGGCGATGTGGAACAAGCGCCAGTCCCGGATGAGCTTGGGGCTGAGGAACTGGGCGATGAAGCTCTCGTCCCGATAGTTGGCCCAGATGTCGCGCAGCACGCCCATCGCGTCGCCTGTCCCCGCGATGTCGGGGTACCATTCGCGATCCTCGTCCGTCGGCGTGCGGACGATCCGCTCGATGTCGCACATCATGTCGAAGCCGAGCGCGTAGGGGTTCACGCCGCCATAGTGCTGGCTGTCGAAGGTGGGCTGGCGCACGACATTGGTGTGGGACTGAAGGAACTCGAAGAACGAGCCGTCGCTGATCTGGCCTCTCTCGTGCAGCCGGGTCATCAGCTGGTAATGGCAGTAGGTCGCGCAGCCCTCGTTCATCACCTTGGTCTGCCGCTGGGGATAGAAGTACTGCGCGATGAGGCGGACGATGCGCAGCACCTCGCGCTGCCACGGCTTGAGGCGCGGCGCCGATTTTTCGAGGAAGTGCAGGATGTTCTCCTGCGGCAGATCGAGCATCGCCCGCCGCAGGGCAAGGCTCTGATCCTTGGCGCTGGCCGGCGCCTTGCCGGGGACCGTTCGCCAGAGGTCGTTGTACATCTGTTCGCGGTGGATCTCGCGGTCCCGCTCCCGGCGCTCCTCGGATTTCAGATCGATCGGCTTCTTGCGGGGATAGCGGTGGACCCCCTGGGCCTGGAGCGCATGGGCGCTGTCGATCAGCCGTTCGACCGCGGCTTCGCCGTAGCGCTCCTCGCAGGACGTGATGAATCGCTTGGCGAAGGTCAGGTAGTCGAGGATGCCGTCGGCGTCCGTCCACTGCTTGAACAGGTAGTTGTTCTTGAAGAAGTGGTTGTGGCCGAAGGCGGCGTGCGCGATCACCAGCGTCT
>CAXTVD010000072.1:0-15034 GCA_964247575.1 uncultured Lichenihabitans sp. | reverse complement strand
CGATGTTGATCTTGGCGCCGGTCTTCTCGACGATCTCGCGGATCACCTTGCCGCCCGTGCCGATCACCTCGCGGATCTTGTCGGTGGGGATCTTCAGCGTCTCGATGCGCGGCGCAAATTCGCCGAGCTCCGCCCGGGCGCTGGTCAGCGCCTTGCTCATTTCATCGAGAATGTGGATGCGGCCGTCCTTCGCCTGGGCGAGGGCGACACGCATGATCTCCTCGTTGATGCCGGTGATCTTGATGTCCATCTGCAGCGAGGTGATGCCCTCGGAGGTCCCGGCCACCTTGAAGTCCATGTCGCCGAGGTGATCCTCGTCGCCGAGGATGTCGCTCAGCACCGCGAAGCGCTCGCCTTCGAGGATCAGGCCCATCGCAATGCCGGCCGTCGGACGCTTGAGCGGCACGCCGGCGTCCATGAGGGCGAGCGAGGAGCCGCAGACCGTCGCCATGGAGGAGGAGCCGTTCGACTCGGTGATCTCCTACACGATGCGCACCGTGTAGGGGAACTCCGCCGCGGTCGGCAGCATGGGGCGCAGCGCGCGCCAGGCGAGCTTGCCGTGGCCAATCTCGCGCCGGCCGGGCGAGCCCATGCGGCCCGTCTCGCCGACGGAGTAGGGAGGGAAGTTGTAGTGGAGCAGGAAGCGCTCCTTGTAGGTCCCCTCGAGCGAGTCGATGAACTGCTCGTCCTCGCCGGTGCCGAGGGTCGCCACCACGAGCGCCTGCGTCTCGCCACGCGTGAACAGCGCCGAGCCGTGGGTGCGCGGCAGCACGCCGACTTCCGACACGATCGGCCGGACCGTCGTGAGGTCGCGACCGTCGATGCGGGTCCCATGGTCGAGGATGTTCAGGCGGACTACCTTGGCCTGCAGGTCATGGAACACTGCAGCGACCTGCTCCTTGTTGGCGAATTTCGGCTCGCCCTCCTCGGGGAACAGGGCGGTCATGACCTTCTTCTTGACCGCGTCGACCGCCTTGTAGCGCTCCTGCTTGACGGTGATCTTGTAGGCCTCGCGCAGCTCGGCCTCGGCGATCGCCGACACCGCCTTCTCGACCTCCGAATGATCGGCGATCGCAAGGTCGCGCGGCTCCTTGGCGGCCTTCTCGGCCAGCCGGATGATCATCTCGATCACGGGCTGGAAGCCCGCATGGCCGGTCATCACCGCCTTGAGCATGAGGTCCTCGGACAGCTCCTTGGCTTCCGATTCCACCATCAGCACGGCGTCCTGCGTGCCGGCGACCACGAGGTCGAGCGAGGAGGTCTTCAGCTCGTCCACGGTCGGGTTGAGCTTGAGCTCGTTGTTGATATAGGCGACGCGGGCGGCGCCGATCGGTCCCATGAAGGGAATGCCCGACAGCGTCAAAGCGGCGGAGGTCGCCACCATCGCCAGGATGTCGGGATCGTTCTCAAGGTCATGGGCGAGCACGGTGACCACGACCTGCGTGTCGTTACGATAGCCCTCGGGGAACAGGGGACGGATCGGCCGGTCGATCAGCCGGGAGACCAGCGTCTCCTTCTCGGACGGGCGCCCCTCGCGCTTGAAATAGCCGCCGGGAATGCGGCCGGCCGCGAAGGCCTTTTCCTGGTAGTTGACGGTCAGGGGGAAGAAGTCCTGGCCGGGCTTGGGCGACTTGAGGCCGACCACGGTGGCGAGCACGGTGGTCTCGCCGTAAGTGGCGAGCACGGCGCCGTCAGCCTGGCGGGCGATCTTGCCGGTTTCGAGCGTGAGCGTGCGCCCCGCCCATTCGATGGTTTCACGGGATACGTCGAACATGGTGTCTTGCTTTCGTGTCGGGCTGAACCGGCCACGGGCAGAACGGCGAGGGGTTGCGAAAGGCCGGTCATCCGGCGGCAGCCCCTGGCGATCCTGCCATGGCCAACATGCGCCCTGGTGGAGAAACCGGCGGCCCCATGCGGCCGGTTCCGTGCGTGGTGAGACAGTGGGCGTCGGCCGGGCCGAGCGCCCGGTTCTGCCTCGGGCGGCGGGTGCCTAGCGGCGGATGCCGAGCCGTTCGATGATGGCGCGGTAGCGCGGCTCGTCCTTCTTCTTCACGTAGTCGAGAAGGGTACGCCGGGTCGAGACCATCTTGAGAAGTCCGCGACGGGAGTGATTGTCCTTCACATGCGTCTTGAAGTGCTCGGTCAGATTGGTGATCCGCTCGGTGAGGATCGCGATCTGCACCTCGGGAGAACCCGTATCGCCCTGCTTGGTGGCATGTTCCTGAAGGAGCGCGGTCTTGCGCTCGGCCGAAATCGACATCGGAATCCTTTCATAGGCTTGGGAAAAGCGCCTACGGCCGAAGCCGAACGGCGCTGGCAGCTTTGCCGTGAACGGACAGGCCGGGATGTCGTCCAGCAGGCCGCAAACGTCAAAGGGCACCCGACCTCGCCGGATGCACGGTTGTGCCATGGCACGTCTCTGGCCAAAAAGCCATCAAAAACGCGCGGGCGGCGAGACGCCGTCCAAGGAGAAGGTGGGGCTACCTCACCCGCTACCGGGTCTGGATCACGTCGCGGCCGAGAGGGGCTGTGCGACGCTCTCCAGGGCCTGCCCTTCGGCCTTCACGGCCCACACGGCCGCGATGGCCGCTGCGCCGATCATGAGGGCGGCCCCGGCGAGATAGCCGTAGCAGAGGTTCTCGCGCGAGCCGCTCTCGACCAGCCGGCCGAAGATGGTGGGCGCCGCGACCCCGCCGACGCCGGTGCCGATGGCGTAGAAGATGGCGATCGCCACCGCCCTGATCTCAACGGGGAAGGTCTCGCTCACCGTCAGATAGGCGGCCCCGGCCGCGGGGGAGGCGATGAAGAAGACGAGCATCCAGGCGACCGTCAGGGTGGTCGCCGTGAGCTGTCCGGTGGCGAAGAGGATGCCGGTGATCGCCAGTAGCACGCCCGATATGCCGTAGGTCAGCGCGATCATCGGCCGCCGCCCGACGGTGTCGAACAGTCGGCCGAGCAGGACCGGTCCGAGGAAGTTGCTGGCCGCGAAAGGCAGGATGTACCAGCCGATCGCGCCGCTCTCAACGCCGTAGAAGCGCGTCAGAACAAGGGCGTAGGTGAAGAAGATCGCGTTGTAGAAGAACGCCTGCGCCACCATCAAAGCGAGCCCGACGAAGGTCCGCGACCGGTAGGTCACGAACAGCGCGTTCCACACCTCGCCGAGCGGCGTGTGGTCCCGGGTCCGGATGCGCATCGTCTTCTTCGGATCCACGGGCGGCAGGGATCCGCCGGGCGCGGCGCAGGTGGCTTCGATGTCGCGGACGATCCGGTCGGCCTCCTGCTCATGGCCATGGGTAACCAGCCAGCGGGGGCTTTCAGGGAGCCAAGTGCGCATGAACAGCACCACAAGGCCGATCACGGCGCCGACCAGGAAGCAGGCGCGCCAACCATGGTCGGGGGCGAGCACGGCGGGATCGAGCAGCACCAACGTCGCGCCGGCGCCCCCGGCCGCGCCGAGCCAGAAGCTGCCGTTGATGCACAGATCGGTGAAGCCGCGATAGCGGGCCGGCACGAACTCCTGGATGGTCGAGTTGATCGCGGTGTATTCGCCACCGATGCCGGCCCCGGTGAGGAAGCGGAAGAGCCAGAAGGACCAGCCGTCCCAGGCGAGGCCGGTCAGGGCGGTGGCGACGAGATAGGTGGCGAGGGTGACGAAGAAGAGCTTCTTGCGTCCCAGCCGATCCGTCAGCCATCCGAAGAACAAGGCGCCGGCGACCGCCCCGCCCAGATAGGCCGTTCCGGCAAGACCCACGTCGCTGTCGCTGAAGCGCAGCGCGGGGCTGGCCTTGAGGGCGCCGGCGATCGAACCCGCCAACGTCACCTCGAGGCCGTCGAGGATCCAGGTGATGCCGAGCGCGGCGACGACCAGCGTGTGGAACCGGCTCCAGGGCAGCCGTTCCAGCCGCGCCGCGATGGTGGTGGATATGACGGCGCCGACCGCTTGATCGGCCGATGATGCGGACGCGTCCTGGGCCACGATGCCTCCCCGGCGACTGACGACAGCGGCCGGGTGGTTTGCGGCTCGCCGCGTTCAAAGCGCCGGGGGCGAGCCGGGTTCCATGTCCTTTGGTCGCGGCCGGCCTCTATCGACCACCCGCAGGCGGCTCGCTGACCCTGTCCTCCTCCGAGCGGACGGCGAAGACCTTGTAGGGCGAGGCCCCGACGTCGACGGGTCGCAGCCATGCCGGAATGCCACCCGCCAGCAGACGCCCCCCGAGCCCGTCCGGCGCCTGCCCGGCCAGAAGCGAAATCTCCACCTCGCCCGGGCAGATCACGACGTAGCGGGCGCCTGACCCACGCACGAGGGCCGCCGCGGCGTCCGGGGCGGCGAGGAAGGCCTCGATCACGCGACGGTTGCCGTCCTGATTGCGGTGATAGGGCGCGGCCAGCACCGAATGGGGTGTCGCGACCAGCAGATGCGAGCCGTCGTCGATCGGGGCGAAGACCAGGCCGGGCGGCAGGGCGGCCAGCGGCGCCAGGGCGGTCTGCATCCGGCAGGCCTGGCCCTGCGCGAGCGCGGCGGCGGCGGCACGGTCGCCCTCCCCGGTGGGGACCATCGCCCAGGCGATCGTCGAAAAGGGAAGCACGAGCAGCGCCGCAGCCGTTCCGCCCAGGGCCGAGCCGCGCCGACGGGCCTGATCAAGCAGCGTGGTCACGACCCATAGGCCGCCCATCACGGCCAGGGGCTGGGCGGAGGCGGCGACCCGGATCTGCCAGAACGTGCCGGCGATGCCGACAAGCGCCAGAGCGAGCATTGCCGTCCAGCGGAGCCGGGCGAGGCCCCGCTCGAAGAACGCGGCCAGCGCGAGCCCCAGGGCGCCCACGAACAGCGGGCAGCCCAGCATGGTCATCGTGTCGGGGCGCAGGCGCGAGGCCACGAGCAGCGGCTGCGCCTCGGTGACGTGCGACAGCCACAGCCGCTTCAGCATCGGATCCATGGCAACCTAGGGATCGTGCAGACAGGCGGGATACGCCGCCAGGAGGAAGCCCGCCACGCCGGCGCCGACCAGTGCCAAAGCCAGCGCACGCCAGGAGGCCGTGGGGAGGCGGTCCGTCAGGGCGGCAAGCGCGGCAAGGCCGGCCGCCCCGGCCACGAGCCCGGCGAGGTGGGCCACCGAATAGGCGTCGCACACCGCGCTGCCGTAGCGCTGAGGGGAGATCGTCGCGGCGAACAGAAGCGGCGCGGAAACGGCAAGCCCGCCCGCAAACCAGAGCAGCGCCGCCCGTGTCGCCCGTCCCTGGCCGATCCAGACCAGCGGAAGAACGGCGACGATCACGGCCGCGAAGGGCAGGTTTTCCAGGCTGATCGACAGGGACAGGACGAGGCAGAGCGCCGCGGGCGCCGCATGCCAGGCGCGCCCCGGCGAAAGGGCGGACAGGATCGCAGCGGTCATGCCGACCAGCAGCACGATCTGCGGGGCGTGGTGGTCGATCCGCCCGGGTGGAAACTGCTCGTAGTTGAAGCCGGTGAGCACGACGAGGATCATGCTTGCGATCAGGGCGCGACGGCCGGCCAGCACCTGCCCGAGCGCGACCGCAACGGCCACCAGGGCGAGTTGCATGAGCAGCGGAAAGGCGATGCGCGCGAGGCGCTCGCTCGCGTCGATGCCCGTGAACAGCTCGAAGAAACGGATGAGCGCCGCCACGGGGACGTCCACGATCCGCGACCAGTGCATCAGCAGCCCGGCCGGCGGATCGAGCCGGTGCGCGACGAGATCGAACCAGCCCTGCCCGTCCAGCCACGCCCGCACCTGCACGAGACGCATCGCATCGTCCGTGTCGAAGAAGGTGTTGTCCTGCCAGATCAGCACCGCCCGGGGCCAGGACAGGGCTGCGCTGAAGAGAAAGCCGAGCAGGATGACGGCCCAGGGCCGGTCGAGCAGCGCTCGTGGTTCGCGCTCGGCGAGGGCTCGCCTGCCACTCCGGGGTTGCACTGCCGCTGCGGTCATGAGGGAACAGGTCCTGCCCGGGCGGGCGGTCGCCGCACCCGGCGACCGCTTTCACGGGACCTCAACCTTTCCGTCGCAAAGCTTGCGATCGCGTTACCCCGACGCTGCCTCCGGTGCGCCGATGTCCCAGCCCGCCATGCTGCCCAGCGATCGAGAGGCCGTCGACCCACAGCGGCCGGGAGCCTGGCCGCTCGAGGTCGCCGACCTGCTGCCGCGCGAGCCGTTCCGCAGTGCCGTGCTCGGGGACCAGGCCGCGCCGCGCGCCGGGGCGCCTGCGCCGCGCCTCGCGGTCCTCCTGCCCTGCCACAACGAAGCGTTGACCATCGCAACGGTGGTGCACGGGTTCCGGGCGGCGCTGCCCGAGGCCCGTCTGATCGTCTACGACAACGCCTCGACCGACGGCACGGCCGCGGCGGCCAGGTCCGCCGGCGCCGAGGTCTTCGCCGAGCCCCGGCCCGGCAAGGGCAACGTGGTCCGCCGCATGTTCGCGGAGATCGAGGCCGACATCTACCTGATGGCGGACGGCGATGGCACCTACGACGCCGGGGCGGCCCGCATTCTCGTCGACATGATCGCCCATGACCGGCTCGACATGGCGGTTGGTGCCCGCCGGGACATCGCGGTCGAGGCGCACCGGCGCGGCCATGCGGCGGGCAACCAGCTGTTCAACGGCCTCTACCGCCGCCTGTTCGGAACCGAGTTCGGCGATGTCTTCTCCGGCTACCGCGCGTTCTCACGCCGCTTCGTGAAGAGCTTTCCCGCTTTGTCCTCCGGCTTCGAGATCGAGACGGAACTGTCGGTGCATGCGAGCCAGCTCATGCTGCCGACGGGCGAGGCCATTCTGCCCTATGGCAAGCGGGTCGAGGGGTCGGCCTCCAAGCTGCGCACCGTGCAGGACGGCTGGCGCATCCTGCGCACCTTCCTGTTCCTGCTGAAGGAGACCCGGCCGGCGCTGTTCTTCGGCGTGCCCGCGGGCGCGGTCGCGCTCGGGGCGGTCGCGCTGGCCTTGCCGCTGTTCGGGACCTTCGCCCGAACCGGCCTCGTGCCCAGACTGCCGACCGCCGTGCTGTGCACGGGGCTGATGATGCTGGCGTCGATCCTGGCCGTGTGCGGGCTCATCCTCGACAGCGTGGCGCGCGGCCGGGCCGAGCAGAAGCGCATCCTCTTCCTGGCCGTCGGCAACGGCCGGCCCTGAAGGCAGGGTCCAGCCGGCACGCCACCCTTCTCAGCCCTGGCTCTGGCTCTGGCCGCCCTGCCGCTGGCTCTGCCCCCCGGGGCCCTGGCTCTGCCACTGCGACTGGCCCCAGCCGAGCGTGAAGGGCGCGCTGATATCGAGCGTTTCGGACGGCGTCTCGCCGCCCACCCCCCGCACGGCGGCGGCAGACAGGTAGTCGAGTCCGGTCGCGAGCCTCACATGGCTTTCCTGCGGGCATATCTTGTGGGCGGCGTCGAACCCGGTCCAGCCCAGCCGATCCACGTGGGCCTCGCACCAGGCATGGCTCATTCCCCGCTTCTTGTCCTCGCAGAGATAGTAGCCGCTCGTGACCCGGGCCGGGATGCCGAGCAGGCGCGCGCAGGCGGCCATCACATGGGCAAAGTCACGCCCGTTGCCCTTGCCGCCGACAAAGGCCGCTGTCGCGCCGGGTCCTTCGGGAAGGTCCGCCTCGAAGGTCATTGTCTCGTGAAGCCGATCCTGCAGGGCATGCAACCGCCCGAGCGCCGTCGTCTCGCCGGCCGTGGCCTCGCGGGCGAAGATCCGCAGCGGCTCCTCGGCAAGGGTGAGCGCCGTCTCGCGAAGATAGAGCTCGACCGGCATCCGCTCGGCCGAGCCACGGACGATGCCGGCCGCATCGAAGTTGTCGACCTCGCCGGCCACGCTGATCGTGAGGCCCTCGCAGGGCCCTTTGGCGGTGAAGGTGTGCGTGAGATTGCCGAACCCGTCCTCGCCGGCCTTCAGGATGCAATCGACGTCGACGTCGAGCCGCCAGGCGATGACGTGCTGCCCCTCGTGCGACCGGGGCGTCAGGCGCAGGACTCGCGTGACGTTGCGGGTCGGCCCGTCGAAGTGGTGATGGATCTTGTGTCGGATACGGAGGCGCATGGTCCCCTGTCGTGGAGCGAGAAGCCGGGCGGCACGCCGGCGCTAGCGCAGGAACTGATCGGCGACCGCCAGGCCGAGCTTGTTGTTGTCGTCGAGGAACTCGGTGATGAACTCGTGCAGCCCGTGCTGGAAGATGTCCTCGATGGACGAGTTCTCCAGCGCGGCCTGGATGCGCCGCGCATGGCGCTGCGCCATGCCCTGCCGGCCATAGGCCTTGCCGAGGGAGTCGAGGCAGCGATTGATGGTCTCGTAGCTCGCCAGGAGAGAGAGCGGCATTTCCGGCCGGAGAATCAGGAGATCGGCGACCAGCCAGGGCTTGATCCCCTCGCGGTAGACCCAGTGATAGGAGGTCTGGGCGGAGACCGCGCGCAGGATGGCGGTCCATTGGAAGTAGTCGAGCGAGCCGCCGACCGCCTCGGTCTCGGGCAGCAGGACGTGATACTTCACGTCGAGGAGGCGAGCCGTGTTGTCCGCCCGCTCGATGGAGCGGCCGAGCCGCGAGAACCAGTAGGAGGGGTCGCGCAGCATGGTCCGGTAGACCGCCCCGTCGAAGGCGAGCGAGGTCTGCTTGACGAAATCGAGGAAGTTGCTGACCTCCTCGCGCCGGTTGCCGTCGAAGCTGGGACGGCGGCCCTCGAAGCGCTTGAGCTCGAGCCAGGCCCCGTTGATGGCGTCCCACATCTCGGCGGTGAGAGCGGTCCGGACCGCGCGGCCGTTGGTGCGGGCGAGTTCCACGCAGTTGCGCATGGAAGACGGGTTGTCCGGATCGAAAGCGAGGAAGTCGACCACCCGCACCGGATCGATCGTGTCGTACTTCTTGGAATAGGTCTCCGTCGCCCCCGAGGATTCGAGGGCGCTCTTCCACTCGGTCCCAGCCTCGTTATAGACAGCTGGCAAGGCGGCCAGGCGCTGCGTCGCCTCGATCGTCCGGGCGAGGAAATCCGCGCGCTCCATATAGCGCGCGAGCCAGAACAGGTTGTCGGCCGTCCGCGCCAGCATGGTGTGCTTGCGCTCGGGCCGGCGCATGTCGAGGGTGCCGCCCGGCGCTCCTTCGGCTCGGGTCATGCGCGTGCTCCCTCGTCCTCGACGATCCAGGTGTCCTTGGTGCCCCCGCCCTGGCTGGAGTTCACGACGAGCGAGCCTTCCTTCATCGCGACGCGCGTGAGGCCGCCCGGCACGACCTGCGTGCCGCGCGATCCCGTCAGGACATAGGGACGGAAATCGACGTGCCGGGGCAAGATCCCGCTCGCCATGGAGGTCGGACAGGTCGACAGATTGAGGGTCGGCTGCGCGATGAAGTTGGCGGGATCGTGCCTGAGCTTGGCCGCGAAGGTCTGGATCTGCTCGGCCGTCGCATGCGGGCCGACCAGCATGCCGTAACCGCCCGAGCCGTTCACCTCCTTGACCACCAGATCCTTCAGATGTTCGAGCACATAGGCAAGGCTGTCGGGTTCCCGGCAGCGGTAGGTCGGCACGTTCTGCAGCAGCGGCTTCTCACCGAGGTAGAACTGGATGATGTCGGGCAGGTAGGTGTAGAGGGCCTTGTCGTCCGCGACCCCGGTGCCGACGGCATTGGCGAGCGTCACCGAGCCCGCGCGATAGGCGCTCATCAGGCCGGGTACGCCGAGCGCACTGTCGGGACGGAACGCCAGGGGATCGAGGAAGTCGTCGTCGACCCGGCGATAGATCACGTCGACGCGCTTGGGCCCCTCGGTGGTGCGCATGTAGACGGTGTCGCTGTCGACAAACAGGTCACTCCCCTCGACCAGTTCGATGCCGAGCTTGTCGGCAAGGAACGAGTGCTCGTAATAGGCGGAGTTGTACTGTCCGGGCGTCAGCAGCACCACGACCGGGTCGGCGTCGGCCGTGCGCGGCGCCACGCTGCGCAGCGAACTCAGCAGCAGGTCCGCGTAGTTCTCGACCGGGGCCACCCGGTGCGCCGCGAACAGCTCGGGAAACAGCCGCATCATCACTTCGCGGTTCTCGAGCATGTAGGAGACGCCCGACGGCGTGCGGGCATTGTCCTCGAGCACGTAAAAGTCGTCGGCGTCGATCCGGACGATGTCGATGCCGGCGATGTGGACATAGGTGTCGAACGGCACCTTCACGTTCACCATCTCGGGCCGGAAATAAGGGTTCTGGTAGACCAGTTCGGACGGCACGACCCCGGCCTTCAGCACCTCGCGCGCGCCATAGATGTCGGTCAGGAACAGGTTGAGCGCCTTGACCCGCTGCAGCAGCCCCGCCTCCAGCCGCGTCCACTCGCTCCGCGAGATCAGCCGCGGCACGATATCGAACGGGATCAGCCGCTCGGTCGCTTCCTTCTCGCCATAGACGGCGAAGGTGATGCCGATGCGGCGGAACAGGAGATCGGCCTGCGCACGCCGGGAGGCCAGCAGTTCGGGCGGCGTGTTGGCCAGCCAATCTGCCAGGCGGCTGTAGACCTCGCGCGGCATCCCGTCGGGCGCCGTCATTTCATCGAAGAAGGGACCAGCTGAAGGCAAGGGTTGGACGGGCTCCGTTGAGCTGCGTTCGGGTTGTTTCGCAAAGCTTATGCCACCCCAAGCTGAATTGGCTACGAGAAAACCGCCTCGGCCGCGACGAAGCCTGCTTGCTTTCTCCGGTGGTCGCCCGTCAGATCGAGGGCGCGGGGGTCAACCCGGGCCTGCGCGACAGGTCGAGGCCGGGGACCACGCCGATGCAGGGTCGAGCACAACGGGAGGCGGTGGGGGCCACCCGGCCGGACGCCTCGGCAACGGCGCGCTTCACCCGCGGTATCACCTCCTTCTCGGGCTTCGGCGGCATCGGCGATCCCGAGCGCTTCGTGAGCCTGCCGGACGACTGGTCGATCGGGGTCGCCGACGTGGTGGCCTCCACCGAGGCGATCGCCGCCGGCCGCTACAAGAGCGTCAACACGGCCGGCGCGGCGGTGGTGTCGGCCGTCTCGAACGCCCTGGGGACGCTCGACTTCCCCTTCATCTTCGCGGGTGACGGCGCGAGTTTCGCGGTGGCGCCCGAAGAGGCCGCGGCGGCGGGGCTCGCGCTCGCGGCGACGGTCGCCTGGGTCGGCGCCGAACTCGGCCTGCACCTGCGCGGCGCCATGCTGCCGGTCGCGGCCGTCCGCGCGGAGGGGTTCGACGTGCAGGTCGCGCGCTTCGCCGCCTCGCCGGACGCGACCTATGCCATGTTCGCCGGGGGCGGCCTCGCCTGGGCCGAGCAGAGCCTCAAGGCGGGCCGGATTGCGCTGCCGCCCGCGCCGAGCGGAGCGCGCCCCGATCTGTCCGGCCTGTCCTGCCGTTTCCGGGACATCAAGAGCAAGAACGGCGTCATCCTGTCGTTGCTGGTGCGTCCGGCCGGCCCGCCCGAGGAGGCGCAGTTCCGGACCCTGATCGCCGATCTTCTGGCCATCTCGGAGGAGGCGCCGGGCTCCGGCCGCCCCATGCCGGTCTTCGGTCCGCTCGGCGGCGTCGATTTCACGGCGGTCCCCCGGCATGCCCGGTTCCAGAGACAGGACGGGAGCTCGCGCGCGGCGAGCCTGGTCCGGACCCTGGGCGAGTTCATCCTCGCTGCGGTCGTGCTCGCGACCGGCGCCACGCTCGGCGGCTTCTCGGCCCGGCGCTACCTGCAGGAGGTCGTCGCCAATTCCGATTTCCGCAAATACGACGACGGGCTGATGATGACGCTGGATTGCAGCGCGGCCGTCGCCGACAGCCTCACCGAGCGCCTCGGCCGGGCGCAGCAGGCGGGCGTGGCCGCCTACGGCCTGCATCGGCAGAAGGCGGCCACCGTCACCTGCGTCGTCCCCTCGGCGACCGCGTCCAACCACGTCCATTTCATCGACGGGGCGACGGGTGGCTACGCCATGGCCGCCAGCGATCTCAAGTCGCGTCTAGCCTCGATGGGAGAGCTGTGACATCGTTGTCTTTGTTAACGGTCCGAGAAGAGACGGAACCTGGCTGAATGACGCCGAGCGAGACCAAGACGGACATTCTTCGGGTCGAGAACCTCAAGGTCTCCTTTCGCCTGCAGAACCGGCCGATCGAGGTCGTGAAGGGCGTGTCCTTCCGCGTCCCCGCCGGCAAGACGGTGGCGCTCGTGGGCGAGTCCGGCTCCGGCAAGACAGTGATCTCGCAATCCATCATGGGCCTGCTTCCCAGGGCGGGGCTGATCACGGACGGGCGGATCCTGTTCAACGATCCGGCCAAGCCCGACGAGCCCCCGGTCGACATCGCGCCGCTGGACCGGGACGGCCGGACGATGCGCCACCTTCGGGGCGGCCGGATCGGCATGATCTTCCAGGAGCCGATGTCGTCGCTGTCGCCGGTCCATACGATCGGCAACCAGATCGAGGAAGCGCTGCGGCTGCATCAGCCGGTGGCGCACGGCGCAGCGCGGGGCGAGACCGAGCACATGCTCGACCTCGTCGGCTTCAAGAATCCGCACCGCGCCTATGGCCAGTATTCGTTCGAACTGTCGGGCGGGCTGCGCCAGCGGGCCATGCTGGCCATGGCGCTGATCTGCCGGCCGGCGCTGCTCATCGCCGACGAACCCACCACCGCCCTCGATGTCACGATCCAGGCGCAGGTGCTGAACCTCATGCGCAAGCTCCAGCGCGAGTTCGGCATGGCGATCCTGATGATCACCCACGACCTCGGCGTCGTCGCCAACATGGCCGACGAGGTGGTGGTGATCTATCACGGCGAGGTGATGGAGGCGGGCACGGCGGACGACATCTTCCGCCGCCCGGCCCACCCCTATCTGCGCGCCCTCATGAAGGCGGTGCCGCATTTCGACATGAAGCCGGGCGAGCGCCTCGTGGCCCTCCGGAGCGACAAGGAGGATCTGTCCTCCCTGGCCAACTCCACGCCGGATGCGAAGGCGCCCGCCTCCGATCTGCCCCTGTTGTCGATCCGCAACCTGCGCAAGACCTACAAGGTCAAGAGCCAGAGCTGGATCAGACGTCGATCCGAGCTTTTCGTGGCCGTCGACGACGTGAGCTTCGACATCAAGCGCGGCGAATGCCTGGGCCTCGTGGGCGAGAGCGGCTGCGGCAAGACCACCGTGTCCAAGCTCATCATGCGCGCCATAAAGGCCGACAGCGGATCGGTGACCTTCAACGACGCCTCCGGCCCCATCGACGTCCTGGCGCTGCGGCGCGGACCCGGCCGCAAGTTCCGCCAGCGCATCCAGATGATCTTCCAGGATCCGGTGAGTTCGCTGTCGCCCCGGATGACCGTGCTCAACATCCTGAGCGAGCCGCTCGAGATCCACGGCAAGGGAAGCCGGGCGGAGCAGATCAAGCGGATCGGCGATCTGATGAGCGCGGTGGGGCTCGATCGGCGCTTCCTCAACCGCTATCCCCACAGCTTCTCGGGCGGGCAGCGCCAGCGCATCGGCATCGCCCGGGCCCTGGCCCTCAGCCCCGATCTCATCATCTGCGACGAGCCCGTCTCGGCGCTCGACGTCTCCGTGCAGGCGCAGGTGCTCAATCTCCTCAAGGACCTGCAGCGCGAGCTCGGCCTCACCTTCCTGTTCATCTCCCACAATCTGGCCGTGGTGGACTACGTGGCCGACCGCATCGCGGTCCTGGCGCACGGCCGGATCGTGGAGCTGGCCCCGCGCGCGGCCCTGTTTCGCGACCCCGTCCACCCCTACACCAAGGCCCTGCTGGCCGCCGTGCCCTTCCCGGACCTCGATCGACCGCTGGATTTCGACCGGCTCGCCGGCAAGAGCGCGTCCGATCCGGCCAAGTGGCCGCGCGCCTTCCAGGACGGCGGGGACCCACGCACCCTCAAATCCATCGACCTCGGCAACGGCCACCTTGTGCTGGCCCGCCCCGAACTCGACATCCGGGAGATGGCGGCATGATCGGAAAGGCTGGCCTCCTCGCAGTGCTCGTCCTGCTGGCCGGGTTGTCCGCCGCCGGGGCGGCGATGGTGCCGCAGGAGACGCCGCTGTTTCAGACCGACGTCAGCGCGGGCAAGCTGCCGCCCGTCGCCGAACGGTTGCCCAAGAGCCCGCGCATCATCGACCTGCCGTCAATGCAGCGGGAGACCGGGCGTCCCGGCGGCACCTGGCGCATGCTGATGAGCGACCAGCGCGACCTTAGGATGATGACGATCTATTCCTACGCGCGGCTCGTGACCTTCGACGAGGAGCTGCATTTCGTCCCCGACATCCTGCAGAGCCTCGAGGTCAACGACGACAAGGTCTTCACGCTCCGCCTGCGCGAAGGCCACAAATGGTCGGACGGCCAGCCGTTCACGGCCGAGGATTTCCGGTACTATTGGGAAGATGTCGCCAACGATCCGACGCTGTCGCCCTCCGGGCCGGATGCGGCGCTGCTCGTGCGCAAGAAGCCGCCCCATTTCGAGGTGCTCGACCCCCTGACCATCCGTTATAGCTGGGACGAGCCCAACCCGGCCTTCCTGCCGGCGCTGGCGGGCGCCCAGCCACTCTACATCTTCATGCCCGCGCATTATCTGCGGCAGTTCAATCAGAAATATGCGGACAAGACCGCGCTCGCCGCCATGGTCAAGAAGTCGAAGGTCATGAATTGGGGGGCGCTGCACGAGCGCATGTCGCGCCAGTACCGCCCGGAGAACCCCGACCTGCCGACGCTGGAGCCCTGGCGCAACCGGACCAAACCGCCGGCCGAGCAGTTCGTCTTCGAGCGCAACCCCTACTTCCACCGCGTCGACCAGGACGGCCACCAGCTGCCCTATATCGACCGCGTTGAGCTGTCGGTCGGGACCGCTAGCCTGATCCCGGCCAAGACGGCGACCGGCGACAGCTCGCTCCAGGCCCGCTATCTCAGCTTCGAGGACTACACCTTCCTCAAGCAGAACGAGCAGCTCAACAGGTACAAGGTCCGCCTCTGGGAGAACAGCCAGGGCTCGTTCGCCGCCATCAGCCCCAACCTGAACGCCCGCGATCCCGTCTGGCGCTCGATCGTGCAGGCGGTGCGGTTCCGGCGCGCCCTTTC